>JAQBXY010000048.1 GCA_027623325.1 Gemmatimonadota bacterium | reverse complement strand
AGCTTGGATTCATATAGTAAGTGCGACACCCGGTGTCACCGGGGCACTGAACGAAGGCGAGGCAGGCTGGTGTACCTCAGAGCTTCTATTCCGACCAAGAAATAGGAGTCACTCATGAGGACCTACCACCAGCTCACCTCTGAAGAGCGATATGCGCTCGCGACCCTGAAGAGACAAGGACTCGGGCCGACGGCGATCGCTCGGACCCTGGGCCGCGATCGTAGCACGATCTATCGGGAGATCGAGCGCAACCGCAGAAAGGACGGTGGCTATCGCTGGTCCACCGCTTGCGAGAAGGCGCGGGGCAGACGCTCCAGGTCACGTCGCAACCAGCGCTTCAGTGCGGCCGACTGGGAGATCGTCGAGACCTGGCTCCGAGAGGACTTCAGCCCAGAGCAGGTCAGCGGCTGGCTCCGCAGGTTCCGCCTGCTCTCGATCAGTCACGAGACCATCTATCGTCACATCTGGAGCAACAAGCGGCGTGGAGGCACGCTCCATCGTCATCTTCGCTGTGCTCAGAAGAAGCGCCGTAAACGCTACGGTCGCTATGACTCCCGGGGGCGCCTGGCCGGAAAGAAGCCCATCTCCCAGCGACCTCCCGGCGCTGAGAACCGGACGCGTGTCGGCCACTTCGAGGGTGACACCGTGCTCGGTACAGACAACCACTGCCTCCTCACACTCGTCGACCGAAAGACCGGCTTCACCATCATCGGCAAGCTCTCCTCGCGGACCGTCGAGGCCACCAACCGCAGGGCCATCGAACTCATCCGAAGAACTGCTCGTCGCGTCCGCTCCGTCACCGTCGACAAGGGCACCGAGTTCCACGGCTACAAGACGATCGAGGCCGCCACCCGTGCCCACTTCTTCTTCGCCACACCCCACCACTCCTGGGAGCGAGGCACCAATGAGAACACCAACGGCCTTATCCGACAGTACGCTCCCAAGAAAACCAGCCTCGCTCACCTCACCCAGGCCGACTGTGACCGCATCGCCGATAAGCTCAACACCAGACCTCGCCGTAGGCTCGGCTTTCGAACCCCCGCCGAGTGTTACTTCACCAAAACCGCCCGTTAACTGCTGTTGCACTTCAAACTTGATGTCACAGAGTGAAACAGCACTACCACCCCGGCCGTAGGTAGTAGCGTGCGGTGGATGGGTTGGGGGTTTGGCCTCGCCGCAGGGTGGACGACGATGATGATGGTGAATGTGGAAGAAAGGATTCGCTACCTGTTGCGGACGGCGATCCGCGCAGAGGGAGAGGGCGATCTTCGGATCGCTAGCCTCTTCCGGAGAATGGCAGAGGATATGCGCTCTGGTGAGGGCGCCCTTCTGCCCGGGGGCTCTGTCTTGGGAGTCGCTGCCGAGTAACCCGCGAGCCTGGGTGGAATGCGTCGCGAAAGCCCGGCCGCCGAAAGGTGGTCGGGCTTTCTAGTACCCGCCTGTTGGGGTAGTCGCCGGTCCGTCCGTGCACGGCGCTCGCTGGAGGGACCAGCCCCGCGCTTTTCCATCGCGGCCTTCGATTCGGGGGTTGAGCGCTTCGTCCCCGGCCCTGGCGTAGATGATCCGCACCGGAAAATCGTGGTTCAGGTTTTCGAAGACGTACTCCCCGTTGGTGCTGACCAGCGGAAAGCCGTTGGGCGAGCGCTCGCCTTTCGGGTACGGCCAGAGCGTGACCCCACTCTCGGTCTCTAGGAACATCCCGAACTCCCAATCGACGACGCGGCCGTCGCGAAGGTACCGAGTGCTCCCAAGCATGACCCCACCATCCGGGTCGGACCACTGCTCGAGCATGTCGAGTGAGCCCATGTCTCCGGTCCAGCACCCTCGTAGGAAGCTGATATCCGCCAGTGTGAACGGTGTTTGCCCTGCCGCAGGCTTGGGGCCTACCGCGAATCCGACGGCCAGAATCCAAATCAGTGACTTCATACGAAGCCTCCCTTGCTCTAGATCCGTACTCGGGTGGTTCATTTTTCCCCACACCCGTGTGGGGGGCTCCCGGATACCCAGGCCGCGCGTTCCATGTACTTTACAGGGACTTATTTGGTCCCGCGAACACGTGAAGGGGCCCAACCCATACAGGAACGTACGCAAATGAAGCGTTTTCAGTTCATTCCCGTGGTCGCGATCGTCTTCGCGGCGTGCGGCGGGGGCGATGCCCCGGATTCCGGCACGAGTAACGCCGGCGCGACCTCCCAGCCGGCAGCGGTTTCTGCGGGTCCCGCGGCTCCCACCGGTCCCATGTCGATACCCGATTGGTACGTCGTCGACAATACGGCCCGTACGGTGCATCTGACGGTCACGGCCGGGTCGATTCCGGACAACAACTACTGGAATTTCAACGGAGCCATCCGGGGTCAGATCGCGATCACCGTGCCCGAGGGCTATACGGTCACCATCGACCTGGTGAACCGGGATCCGAACATGGCGCACAGTCTCGGCATCTCTCCCGAGCTCAAGAATTTCGCCATGCCGCCGACTCCGAATCCGGTATTCGCGGGTGCGATGACGGCGAATCCGCAGTCGATGATCGACGCCACCATGCCGGGTGAGACCGAGTCGATCACGTTCGTGGCCGATGCCGCGGGCAACTACTCGATGGTGTGCTACATCGCCGGGCACTCGGCCGTCGGGATGTGGGTGTTCTTCAACGTCTCCAGCGATGGCTCAGCCGGGGTCCAGGGGCTCTAATTCGTAGCAGTCAGGACACCGTGGAAGTTCGGAGAGCGTCGCCCCCCGGGGGCGACGCTCTCTTCGTTGGTGAACGTGCGGGAACCATGTTTCGTAGGGTTACGCCTCGGAGTCGCCTGCGCCCTCGAAGGAAGGTCCTCGCAGGTGAACAGGGTCGCGAGACGATGCAGTCCGCAGGTTGATCATCTCGACGAAGATCGAAAAGCCCATGGCGAAGTAGATGTACCCCTTCGAGATGTGCTGTCCCATCCCCTCGGCCACGAGCGACATGCCGATGAGCAGCAGGAAGGACAGGGCCAGCACCTTCACCGTCGGATGACGATTCACATAGGCGCTCACACGTTCGGCCGACACGATCATGAAGAAGCCCGCGATGAGTACCGCGAGCACCATGACCGGGAGATGGTCGGCTACTCCGACGGCTGTGATCACGGAGTCCAGCGAGAATACGATATCGAGTAGCGCGATCTGGATGATCACCGACGTGAACGACGCAACCGCGCTCCCTCCGTTCCGGCCCCCTGCCTCACCCTCGAGCTTGTGGTGGAGCTCGCGAGTCGACTTGAACAGCAGGAAGACCCCACCACCGATGAGAATGAGGTCTCGTCCCGAGACATCGTGTCCCCCCACGCTGAACAACGTGTCCGTGAGCCGCATGATCCACACGATGGAGAACAGCAGGAGGATCCGGGTGCTGATCGCGATCGTAAGTCCGACGCGGCGGGCCCTGGCCCTCGCGTCCTTCTTCACACGCTCGGCGAGGATCGCCACGAACACGATGTTGTCGATCCCGAGCACGATCTCGAGGATCGTGAGGGTCAGAAGCGATATCCAAGCTTCTGGGCTGCTGATCCAATCCAGCATGGGCGATGGGGGTGGGAGGAGAGGTGACTACGAGGCGGAACGGTTCACAAGGTACTCTCTCGCCTCCCCGGCGCCCAAGTCTTCAGGCCTACATGACTTCCGGACTCTTCAGGAGCCGGGCTGACGAAACAGCCTCCGGCGAGTTGCCGTAGGGCTGGTCGCAAGCCACGTCGACGGGGAGCGCAGATGGGGACGTTGGGACAGGATGTGAGATTCGGTTTCCGAATGATGAGCAGGACACCTGTTGTGACGCTGGTGGCTGTGCTCTCGCTCGCGTTGGGCATCGCGGCGAACGCCTCGATGTTCTCGATTCTCAATTCATTCCTCTTCGAACCGATGCCCTACGCGGACCAGGAAGAACTGGTTCTGCTTCGTACGCTCCGAACCGGCGACGGCATCGAGCTGGCCGGAGGAATCTCCGTCCCCGACTTCCGGGATGTCGAGGCGGCGGTTCGGAGCATCGACGGTGCCACGCTGTACCAGACTCAACGAATGAACCTCACGGGCCTCGACGTGCCCGAGCAACTCGCGGTCGTGGTCGCCACACCGAACTTGTTCGACATCTTCGGCGTTCCACCGGCGTTGGGAAGGGGATTCCGTCCCGAGGAGGGTGCCGAGGGCGCGGGGCAGGTCCTCGTCCTGGAGCACGACTACTGGCAGAGACGGTTTCTCGGGGCTCGAGACGTTCTGGGTCGATCGCTAACTCTCGACGGAACGAGTTATACCGTAGTCGGGGTCATGCCCGAAGACTTCGACATGATGCCTGCGAACGTCCACGCTTTCCGGCCCACGGACTTCACGAACCGTTCTGACGACAGGGGTGTGAGAGCCTTCATGGGCTTCGCGCGGCTGGTCGACGGGGCGACTCCGCTCCAGCTTCAGCTCGAAATCGATGGGACCTCGCAAAGATTGGCTGCCGAATTCCCCGATACGCACCGCGGGATGGAACTCCACGTCCAGACCCTGAAGGAGTTTTTCCCGGGGCCGACGGATACCCAACTGCTCAAGATCCTCACGGCAGTCACCCTGTTCGGTCTGCTGATCGCGTGCGCCAACATCGCGAATCTCCTCCTCGGGCGAGCTGAAGAGCGCCAGAAGGAAGTCGCCGTGCGCACCGCGATGGGTGCGGGTCGCATCCGCATCTTGAGGCAGCTTCTCACAGAGAGCGTTTTACTCGCGACGTCGGCGGGTGTCATTGGCACCGGATTGGCCGTGTGGGTCGTTCGATGGTTGAAGACTGCAATGCCCTCAGAACTCCCCGCGGCGCATTCTCCGTCCCTCGATATGGAGGTGCTTGCTGCGACCCTGTTCGTGTCCGTGTTGGCGGGCATGGCCTTCGGTATCGCCCCGGCGCTCCACGCGGTGGGAGGGAATCTGCGTGAATCACTCGGAAACGGCGCTCGAGGTGGAACTGCCGGTCGCCGGCGAAAGCGCGTACGGAACTTCTTCGTTGTGGGCGAGGTGGCGGTTGCGCTCGCGCTCCTGAGTGGGGCGGGCTTCTTGATCCAGGCGTTCGATCGGCTCACCAATGATGATCCAGGCTTCGCGGCGGAGGGATTATTGACCTTGCAGCTATCCGCCCTCGAAGATCGCTACCCGGACGACCGGATCGTCGCCTATCAGGGCGAACTCATTCGAGCGCTCGAGGGCGTCCCGGGGGTCGAGGGCGTAGCGGTCATGTCGAGTCTGCCGCGAGGTCGCGACAACGCTCGCACCACCTATACCATCGATGGCCGCCCTCTGCCGGAATCGAATGAACGGCCGAGCGCCGGACTCCAAGCCGTCAACGCGGAGTACTTCGAGACGATGGGGATTCCGCTGCGGCAGGGCCGGCTCCTCGTCGATTCGGACCGCGAGGACGCCCAGGCCGTCGTTGTCATCAGCGAAGGTATCGCCTCGAGGGAGTTCGCCACCGAGGACCCCATTGGACGGTCCATCACACTCCGTGGAGTGTCGCGGCAGATTGTTGGAATCGCGGCCGACATCCTTCAGGACCGGATGGCGATCGCGGGTCGCGTGGCCGATCAGATCTATGTGCCGGCCGCGCAGCTCCCGCAGCGAAGTGTGAGCTTCGCGCTTCGCACCGCGGGAGATCCCGCGGCGCTGGCTGGCGACGTGAGGCAAGCGATCTGGTCCGTGGAGGCCGATCAACCGGTCGCGGACGTGCGCACGCTCCGGGACTTCATCGATGAGTCGCTCGCCGGTCCGCGATCGATCTCTGTCTTCCTGTCTGTAATGGGTGCGATCGCGTTGGCGCTGGCCGCGATGGGCATTTACGGAGTGATGTCACACTCAGTAACTCAACAAGAACGCGAGATCGGTATCCGGATGGCGCTCGGGGCGGGGCAGGGTACCGTGGTCCGCTCGATCACACGGTCGGGACTCGCACTGGTCTTCTTTGGGGTGGTGGCCGGCGTGCCCCTGTCGTACCTGATGCTCCGAAGTACGTTGACCTCACTCGATCTTTTCGAGTCGGAGGTGAGCTTCGGTTATCCGGCAGCGTTGAGCGCCGCGCTCGTGGTGGTGGCCGTCCTGGCCACCGTTCTGCCGGCCAGACGGGCCAGTTCCGTCGCTCCTGGGACCGCGCTGAAGGACTAGTAGGAGCCGAGCGCCCTTTCCAGGCCTCCTCCCCGCTTCCCTCTTTCTCTATTCACAATTCGTGGTCGCTATTCATTTTATATTGATTTGACGAATCAAAGTATATTACTCTATGACAATCATGTCGGATCTCTCGATCGTTCTGGGCGCGTATCCGCGCATACATTTCGCTTGTCGGGCGCGGGAAGTCCGCGACGTCGCGAGCGGGATCGGCCTTACCGAACATCAAGTACGCACGCTTGGGCATCTGGGCGCGGAGGACCCGACCATGGTGACCGAGTTGGCGGAATACATGGGGGTCACACCGTCGACCATGTCGCTGAACCTCAAGCGACTCGAGGCGGGCGGGTTCATCGTACGCTCCCGGGATCCGGAGGATCGCCGCGTCGTGAACGTCTTGCTCACCGAGCGAGGGCGTCAGATTCGAGATTCGGCCACGCTGCTCGACCCGGATCGGGTCGACGCCATGCTCAGCGGACTCCGCCCTGACGAAAGGAGACGCGCGCTCGACGGACTGACCGTCTTGGCGGAGGCAGCGGATCGACTCGTCGCCAGGAAGAAGGAATACGTCGCGTCTCTTACAGATTCGAGGAGCTTGGTTCAATGACCGCCGGATACTCTGGTACGCCACTGCCCAAGAAGCTCGGAATCAAGGACGGAAGTCTTGTAGCAGCAAGCGCGGCTCCTCCCGATTTTCCATCGCTGCTGGATCCTTTGCCGGCGGGAGCCCGAGTCCGGTTCGACCTGCGAGCCAAAGGCCCGTTCGACGTCCTCGTTGTCTTCGTGCGTTCGGTTGCCGAACTCCGCACCGGGTTCGATCGAGCTCGGCGCCGCCTCGCACCCTCAGGTGGCCTGTGGATCGCATGGCCGAAGCAGACATCCCCGCTTGCGACCGACTTGAGGGAGTCTCACGTACGCAGCTACGGCCTCTCCACCGGGCTGGTCGACAACAAGATCTGTGCGATCGATGGCGACTGGTCGGGCCTACGATTCGTCGTGCGAATAGAGGACCGCCCGCCGAAGCGGAAGGTGGTCTGAAACGCCGTCGAGCCACCACGAGAGCTCACTCTGCAACTATTCGCGGGCGACTCTCGTCTATAGTGACAACACGGCCGGATCCTTCATGTAAGCTGCAGCAGCCCAGACGGGGGTACATCAATGTCCAAGGACCATCCTTTGATCCATCTAGGGGGCCTGAGCAAGGTCTTCTACACGGAGGAAGTGGAGACGCATGCGCTGTCGAACATCAATCTGTCGATCGCTACGGGTG
>JAQBXY010000027.1 GCA_027623325.1 Gemmatimonadota bacterium | reverse complement strand
GATCTCAACCCCAACAGCACGGATCGACTAGACCATGACCGTTCGTTAAGGACGGCCTCTCCGGCCATGCGCAGGGGATATCCGACAAGGGCCGCCGGGCCAAGTACTACCGAATGACGACCTCGGGACACCGCCAGCTTCAGACCGAGGTCGGCTTCTGGCGCAGTTATGCGGAGGCTGTCTTCAAAGTGCTCGAGCCCCTCGCGCAGGACAGCTGAGCCGAGCGGGAACCTCACATGGCCTACGACTTCAAGCGCGCGTTCCGCCTCGACCGCACCTCCAGGGCCGGCGCTCGCGACTCCGTACACGAAGAACTGAACCACCACATCGATCTATGCGTCGACGAACTCGTCGAGGCGGGATGGAACGAGAGCGACGCGCGGCGGGAAGCGCTGCGCCAATTCGGTGACCTGAAATCAACGGAAGCGTACTGCGCAGAGATGCAGACGCGAAAAGGGAGAGGGGAGAGGAGAATGGTATCCTTCGAGGAAGTATTCCAGGACCTGAAATACGCGCTGCGAGCCGTGAGAAAGTCACCGGGATATGCGGGCCTGGTCGTCATAACGCTCGCGTTCGGAATCGCCGCGAACACGACCATTTTCAGCGTCATGAACCCCTACCTCTTCCGGCCGCTCCCGTTCGGTGCGCCCGATGAGTTGGTACAGGTCAACCAGATCAATCCGACGACCGGTTGGGACATGGATCGGTTCTCCTATCCGCAGTACCGGGATTGGGAGGAGCGTACCCGCGCCTTCGAGAGCCTCGGTGCGTATACCTACTCGGCCGCCAACGTCACGGACCGTGAGGGACCGGAGCAGATCCAGTACGCTTCCCTGAGCGCGAACATGTTCGAGGTGTTGGCCGCGCAGCCTACGCTAGGCCGAACGTTTCGACCCGAGGAGGGCCTGTCGGGGAGTGAGCCGGTCGTCGTCCTTTCCGATGGACTCTGGCAACGGCGGTACGCCGCTGACCCCGATATCATCGGCCGCACCATCACCCTGGATGGCACCCAGCGCACGGTCGTCGGCGTCATGCCGGCCGACTTCAACTTCCCCTTCGGTGGCGTCAAGCTGTGGATTCCGATTCAGGCGGATCGGACCTCGAGTCGCACGAGCATGCCCTATCACCTCGTGGGTCGCCTCAACACCGGATGGACGGTCGAGCAGGTGAAGGTCGAGCTGGGCCAGATCCAGACCGAACTCGGCGCCCGCGACGCGGGAGACTTCGGAACCGGCCTGTCAGCCTATCGAAAGGCGCTCGAAGTGCGCCCGGGCGACCCGCGCGTCCTCCATGCGCTCGGTCAGATGCACAGTCGATCGGGAGCCTATCCGCTCGCAATCCAAGCGATCCGCGAGAGCCTTTCCGTCGACGCCGCCCAGCCGCTCGCGTGGGTCAACCTCGGGATTGCTCTTGCCGGCAACGGCGATCCGGTCGGAGCCCGTGGAGCGTACGAGGAGGCACTCGTACTCAATCCTCACGAAGCGCTCGCCCACTTCAACTTGGGTAATGCCCACCAGCGTGCGGGTCGCCTGGAGGAGGCTGCCGCGGCGTATCGCAGCGCCGTCGCCGCGGACCCCGGCCTGGGCCTCGCCCACTTCGAACTCGGGCGTACCTACATCGGGCTGGAGCGCTTTGAAGACGCGCTGCGACACGCTCGTCGAGCGGTCGAGTTTCTCCCCGACCACACGAGTTCGGCCCAGATGCTCGCCGACCTCGAACGCGCGCTGGGGAACGGGTGACCGACGACGAATATCTCGCCCACGACGCACTCGGGCTCGCGGCACGGGTCCGCGCGGGTGAAGTCACGGCGGAGGAGCTGCTCGACATCGCGCTGCGCCGGATCGACATGATGAACCCCCGGATCAACGCGGTCGTTCGGACCATGGAGGAGGACGCCCGGCGCGACGCAGCACGTGGGTCGGAAGGGCCGTTCACAGGAGTCCCCTTCTTGGCCAAGGACCTCGCCACAATGTACGAGGGGCACCCGACCTCATCGGGAAGCCGCCTGTTGGTCGACCACGTGGCAACGTGGGACTCGGAGTTGGCGATCCGCGTCCGAAAGAGCGGAGTGTCCGTGCTGGGCAAGACCAACACCCCCGAGTGGGGCCTCGTCCCCGTGACGGAGTCGGAGCTCTGGGGCCCGTGCCTGAACCCGTGGAACTTGGCTCTCTCGCCCGGTGGCTCCAGCGGAGGCTCGGGTGCCGCGATCGCCGCAGGAATCGTTCCGATGGCCGGCGGCGGGGACGGCGGAGGGTCGATCCGGATTCCTGCCTCGTGCTGTGGCCTCTTTGGTCTCAAGCCGGCGCGGGGTCGAACACCGACCGGTCCGCGGCGCGGGCAGCTGTGGCGCGGCGCCACCGTCGAGCACGTCCTGACCCGCAGTGTCCGCGACAGCGCGGCGATGCTCGACGCGACCCACGGGCCGGATGTAGGTGCGCCCTACGAGATCGCACCGCCCGTACGTCCCTTCGCCCATGAAGTCGACACCGACCCGGGACGGCTACGCATCGCCTGGACGACAGAACCCACGGTCGGCACGGCCGTGCACGCGGACTGTATCGCGGCGGTGCACGACGCGGTCGGCCTCCTTGGCGACCTGGGCCACGAGGTGGTCGAGGGGCACCCGCCCATCGATGGCGACGCGTTCGCCAAGGCTTTCCTGACGATTGTGGCCGGTGAGCTCAGCGCGGACCTGGAGGACGTCGGCAGAGAGATCGGACGCAATCCTCGACGCTCGGAGCTGGAACCGACGACGTGGGCCCTCGGCCTGTTGGCTCATGCGATGTCCGCCACAGACTTCGCCCGCTCCATCCGGCAGCTGGAGCTGGTGGGTCGGGACGTCGGTGTCTTCTTCGCCGATTATGACGTGATGCTCACGCCGACGCTCTCGACGCCGCCACCCTTCATCGGAACCATCGGACCGAGCGACGCCGAGAAGACCCAGCTACGCATTCTCGGCATGTTCGGATCCGGCCGATTGATCAAGGCCGCCCGCCTGATTGACGAGGCCGCGAAGACGGCGCTCGACTTCATTCCCTGGACGCCGATCTACAACATCACGGGCCACCCGGCGATGTCGGTGCCCCTCCACTGGAACGCGGCGGGCCTCCCCATCGGTGTGCACTTCGTCGGCCGGCTCTCGGACGAAGCCACCCTGTTCCGCCTTGCGGGTCAGCTCGAGCGCGCC
Source organism: Gemmatimonadota bacterium (assembly GCA_027623325.1). GTDB lineage: Bacteria > Gemmatimonadota > Gemmatimonadetes > Longimicrobiales > Gaopeijiaceae > UBA2589. The sequence goes on along the minus strand of JAQBXY010000027.1, from coordinate 40,219 downwards.
CGCCCCTGGTTCGACCGCCTACCGCTCATGGCCCGAGGGATGTGAGGCCCACTCAGCCTAGTGTGACCCAGTGCGGCGGGTGCCCCACGTCCTCCAGGAATCGCACCATGTCCGCCGCGCCAATCGTCGTGGTCATCGCGTTGTCGAGCGGATGGAAGTTCCAAACCTCGTGCTCACTCAACGCTGAGTCGAGCGCGACGCGCACGACGCCTCGGTGGTCGTTGATGACCGCGAAGGGTGTGACCGCGCCGGGAATCACCCCGAGGTAGCCCATCAGTCGCTCGGCACTCCCGAACGAGAACCGCTTGTGACCGAGCGACTCGGCGAGTGCATTCAGATGCACCACCTGACTCTCGATCGCGACGACCAGCCACATCACGCCCTTCTTGTCCCGTACGAAGAGATTCTTGGTGTGGGCCCCGGACAGCTGCCCGCGGTGCGCCTTCGCTTCTTCGACCGTAAACACCGGGCGGTGCGAGACCGTCTCGGCCGAAATCCCGAGAGCGGCCAGCCGCCGCAATAGCTCGTCGGGAGTCGCCGGCGCCCCGCCATCGATCAAGCGCGGGAGGTCGGAATCCGTCACGTCGGCGCCCGTCACGTGGGCGCCCCGGGCACGATCACCGTAGCTCACCCGACGCAGCCAGACCTCGAACGAAGTCGGCGATCACGGACTGGACCTCCTCGTTGGACTGCGGAGACATGATATCCCCCGCGAGCACGTGCCCGTCCGGGTCCGTCGTCGTCGTCACGACGTAGGCTCTGCTGTCGCTCCCCGAGAACGTGGCCAGCACCCTGTCGGTCTCCCGCGTATCCACAACGGTATCGTCCGCAGAATACAAGACGAGCGACGAGACCGTGATCACCGACAGGTCCATGGTGCGTACGTGTTCGACGAAGGCCATCATCGGCAGCAGGGCCGACGTCGGATAACACGTGGTCCAGTGCTCCCGCTGCCGTTCATTCAGAGGAGTGAAGCAACGCTCCGCGCCCTGAACGGCACGCGCGATCTGCCCACCCCAGGGATAGAGAAGCACTCGGGAAGTTCGGTTCCGTGGATGGAAGTTGGGTGAGATGAGGACAATTCCCAGAAGTCGCGAGCGGGCTTCCTCCCGGGTCGCCGCCCAAACAGCCAATGTGCCACCTGTGGACGTCCCGATGAGCACGACCCGCTCGCCGATTCGACCGCCCACCGCGACCGCCTCGGCCACGTCGTCCATCCAGTCCTCCGCGGTCGCCTCGGCCATCGCGTTACCCGTTCGGCCGTGACCGCTGAGCCGAGCGAAGAAGACGTTCGCTTTCAACTCGCTCCCGAGCTCCGACACGACGGGCTCCAGCTCGTGCCGATCGGCCGAGAATCCATGCAGGTACACCAGGGCAATCGGGGTACGCGCCCGCGCCACGGAGTCATACCAGACGATCCCTCGACCGTCCCCCGGACGCAGGTCCGGGACCCGCGACTCCTCGTCGAGGAGGTACTCGTCGAGGTCGTCGTCCAGGACCGGCTCGAGCCATTGGTCGGTAACCCCTACGCGGGGCCCCGAAACGACGACCCCAATCAGAGTCGCCGTTACGATCACAACACCCGCGTACCGATTCAACGCCCCTGCTGATCCTCCTGCGAGATCACCCTCTTCGTCAGTTCGAGCCCAAGGGTTTCCCCCTTCAGGATGGCAGGGACGCCTTCCTCCAGCCACACGGAGCGTCGCGGGAGCTTCATGGGACACCTACAGTCAGTATGGATCGTCAGATTTTCCAACGGTACGCGCCACCGGTAGACCCGGCAACGGGGCGTCGAACTGGCGGCACACCAAGCTCCTGGCCAGGTTGTCGCACCCCGACCCTAGCCCTGCTTCACGACCATGAAAGCACTCCGAACGCTGATGGTTTCTCTGGCGGCCTTCGCCGCCCTGACCCACCAGCCCGCCGTACTCTCCGGGCAGCTCGGGACCCAAGGCGGAGAGTGGGCGGTCTACGGGGGCGACCCCGGGCACACACGCTACGCACCCCTCGACCAGATCGACGCGGACAACGTGGGTCGTCTCGAGATCGCTTGGCGCTGGAACGCCCGCAACTTCGGGCCCAACCCCTTCGTTCGATCCTCGACGACACCCCTCATGGTCGGAGGCGTCCTCTACGCCACCGCAGGCATGCGCCGCGCGGTGGTCGCGATCGACGCGGGAACGGGTGAGACCCTCTGGACGTGGGGCATGGATGAAGGGGAGCGCCTCGCGAGGGCGCCGAGGCCGAACCCGGGTCGAGGTGTGAGTTACTGGACCGATGGAGCCGGGGACGACCGAATCCTCGTGGTCACACCCGGTTATCATCTCGTGGCGTTGGACGCCGCGACGGGGATCCCGGTCGAGAGCTTCGGCGCAGCGGGCACCGTCGACCTCTTCGACGACCACCGGACCCGGGAGGGCATTCCGCTCGTGGGTACGATCGGAGCGAGCTCACCGGCTACGGTCGTCGGGGATGTCGTCGTCGTAGGATCCGCGCACCACGTCGGCCTCCGGCCTCCCTCACGCATCAACACTCCGGGAGACGTGCGTGGTTTCGACGCTCGTACGGGTCGGCTTCTGTGGACCTTCAAGACGATTCCGGAAGCCGGGGAAGAAGGACACGAGACGTGGCTCGAGGGGTCCTCGACGTACACGGGGAACGCCGCCGTCTGGGCCCCGATCTCGTTCGATGCCACGACGGGCTACATCTACCTCCCGACTGAGGCCGCGACCGGGGACTACTACGGGGGCCACCGGCCCGGCAACAACTTGTTCTCGACGAGTCTTGTCTGCCTCGACTCACGCACGGGAGAGAAGATCTGGCACTTCCAGATGATCCATCACGACATCTGGGACTGGGACAACCCGACCTTCCCGATCCTCGCGGACCTGGAAATCGACGGTGCCTCACGCAAGATCGTCGCGCAGATCACGAAGCAGGGATTCACATACGTCTTCGATCGGCTCACCGGTGAGCCGATATGGCCCATCGAGGAGCGCTCGGTTCCGCAGAGCGACGTCCCCGGGGAGTGGACCTCGCCGACGCAGCCCTTCCCCACCAAACCACCTCCGTTCGACCGCCAGGGGTTCAGCGAAGCGGATCTAATCGACTTCACCCCTGAGCTCCGGGCTCAGGCGCTCGAGGTTGTTCGCGGGTACCGCATGGGCCCGGTCTTCACGCCTCCGTCCGTCGCCGACTCGGCCGCGGGCACTCGCGGCACGCTTTCGATCCCGGGGTCCCTTGGGGGTGCGAACTGGGAGGGTGGCGCGCTCGACCCGGAGACCGGCTTTCTCTTCGTCGGGTCCCAAACGGAAGTCGGCGTCCTTGTGATGGTACCGGGCGGCGACCGGTCCGACATGAACTACATCCTGGGATCTGACCGGGTACAAATCGCACCCGGCATCCCCGTCGTGAGGCCGCCGTGGGGTCGCATCACCGCCCTTGATCTGTCGAGCGGCGACCTAGCCTGGACCGTCCCCAACGGCGACACACCGGAGGGGGTAGCCGAGCGCCTCGGTCTTGATCCCGCCGATATTCCGCGCACCGGGAAAGTGTCGCGGGCCGGCTTGTTGGTAACCCGCTCCCTTCTCTTCGCAGGTGAAGGTGCGGCCGGCGCTCCCATCCTGCGGGCACTCGACAAGCGAACCGGCGAGACCATCGCGTCGATCCCACTGCCCAACGCGCAGGTTGGCCTACCTATGACCTATATGCACCAGGGTCGCCAGTTCATCGTGATCTCCGTCGGCGGTGGCGGCACAGAGGCAGAATTGGTCGCGCTGGCTCTGCCCCCGAACGATCGTTAAGGTGGCATGATCGGGGCTGGTGCTTAAGATTGATGTACCCCTAGGACCCCGCGCAGTTTCAGGAGTCCTAATGTTAGGTAGCGACGCGCACGCTCGGGATTACGCCAGGTCTCACCCCGCTCTCACCGACGCGGAGACAGGACTGGCAAACCGACTCCACTTCGAACTCGTGTACAACTACATGTTCGAAGCTGGCCACCGGGGGATGCCGTTCACCGTGATGCTGGTTTCGGTGGGCGCGGGAGACGGAGCTCCAGCCGCAGAACTCCGTGCTCTCGGACAGGCGATCGAAAAAGTCACGCGCAATGCGGACCTCGTATGCCATGTCGGGAGCGGGCGATACGCCGTCCTGCTCTTGGGTACCAATCTGCAGGGCGCGCGCATTGCCGCCGACCGGGTGGAGAGCTCCGTCACCGGACTCGCCACAGGAGTGATCTCGTTCGGGCTCGCCGTGTACCGCGTCGAGCTGAAGGACTCTCAGAAACTGCTCGAAGAGGCCGACCGGGCGCTCCTGGCCGCCGAGGCGGGTGGTGGTGGAGTCGAGTTCGGCTAGGCGACTAACACTCGACCAGTCGGATCTCGTCGGGCTGATTGGGCACGACGCACAGGAACTCGAAAGGCTCCCCGCCTTCGTCGGCTTGATAGTTGTGAGGAACACCACCCGGGATGTACACGACGTCCCCGGCCTTCACATGATGTACGTCGTCGCCAATCTGCACCCGGGCGCTGCCTCGAAGAACATACTGCTCGTGTTCGACCTTGTTCGTGTGCAACGGCATACCGCCGCCGGGTTCCATGATAAAGCGGCGCATGGCGAAGTTCGGCCCTTGATCCGGACCGATAAGCACCTGGCACTTGGTTGCCGTACCCGCTTTTACTTGCTCGGCCGGCAGCGTGTCGACATTTCGAACAGACATTCCTGAACCTCCGCGGGTCATACAATGAGTCAGAGTCGGAAGTGGAGCGAAAGTCGGTCTCGGGCGCAACTGATGGCGTGTCTCGTAGGTGTCGTGATGCTGACAGCGCTGTCCGCCTGCACCGGGGATGCACGGCCCGACACGACTTCGCCCGAGCGCGCGCCCAAGGTGCTGCTGATCGGGATCGACGGCGTCCGCCCCGACGTTCTCGCCGAGGTGGCCACCCCGAATCTCGACGCCCTCGCCGCGGATGGCTTCTTTACGGACCGAACGCGCACGACCACTCCATCCGTGAGTGGGCCCGCATGGTCCTCCATGCTTACGGGGGTCTGGCCGTCGAAACACGGTGTGATCGACAATGAATTCGAGGGCCGCCACTACGACGCCTACCCGGACTTCCTCACCCGGATCGAGCTCACACGACCCGAACTCAATACGTTCGCCGTCGCGGATTGGGTGCCACTGATGGAACTGGAAGCAGGTGACGATCCAGTCAGCGACCTGATCGATGTGAAGTGGACCTTGGACGGATACGAGTTGGGCTGGGCCGAAGCCGACGCAGCATCGGTGAGGCTCGCCGTCGAGCACATCGCCCAGTCCGTCCCGGACGCGATGTTCGTATACCTCGGGAATCCCGATGAGACCAGTCACCAGAACGCGTCGATCGGCCAGGAGTACCGCGATGCGATCGCCCTCGCCGACCTTCACGTCGGCCTACTGGTCGAAGCGATCCGCGCGCGGCCTCAGTACTCGTCCGAAGATTGGCTGATCATCGTCAGTACCGACCACGGGCGACGATCCGACGGCGACCACGGCGGCTCCACGATCGAGGAGATGACCACCTTCATTCTCGTGAACGGTCCGACGGTCATACGGGGCGGGCAGTCCGGCGCTACTTCCATCGTAGACGTCGCGGTGACGGCTCTGACCCATATGGGGATTCCCATCGAAGCGGGGTGGAGTCTCGACGGCACCGCGGTCGGCCTGCGCCTGGACCGGTCCGACCCGGGAAGCTGAAAACAAAAAGACCCGGCGAGGAAAACCTCACCGGGTCCCATGCGAAGCATCTGTGACCCTCCCGCCAACAGACACCGCGCATGCTTTCGGGTCCGCCGGAAGCCCCTGCCCTGAACTCCCGGCGAGACCCGGGAGCCGTCCCTGGGGGTTGGGTGGAGTGCTGAACCCCATTCCCTTCGGTACCGGCTCCTACTAGCTGCACAGGAAGGCTACCGGTCTTGAAGGGGTGGAGCAGTCGGGCAAACAGAGTCGCCGCGCGTCGGGAGATTCCCTACGGTCCAGCTGCCCCGATCAGGCTAACGGGCCAAACGAGGCGACGCGCAGCGAAGGCTCCATACTGTATTCGAAATGGAGCTTGTTCTCACCGCGTTCAACGATGTTCTTCGTCACCTGTCGCGTCTTGGGGTAGTCGTGCCCGGACTCGTTCTCCACGACGACGATGCCTCCGGTCGGAAGCTTCGCGATGAGCTCCTCTACCTTCGCCTGCAGGCGATCGAGAAGGACCTGCTTGGTCTCGTATTGTACTGGCCCCACCGCCTCCGTCTTCAGCTCGACGGTACCGAGAGCCGTGTACGCGGCCTCGAAGTCAGCAACCGGGATCGCAACCTCGCGGTTCCGACGAAAGCCGATGTCGTTGAGAGCCTTGGCGTCGAAGTCCATTTCGACGCTCTGGAACGAGGTGCCGTACCTGCGAAAGATCTTGGAATTCATCGATCAGGACCCAGGGTTGAGCAGAGCTTCCAGTTCCTCGGGAGTCAGCTCTGCGGCGGACCGTGTTCCGAGGCCGTGAGGTGAGCGCGATTTCCGGCCCCGCATCGCGGCGGAGCGGCTCTCGGTCTGAGGCGTCCCCGCGTAGTCGAACTCCGGAAGGTGAACACGAGCGACCGCCCGTCCGAGACGGTGTTCGAGGCTCTTCATGGCGCCAAGATCACCCGCGGTGATGAACGTAATAGCCGTGCCCGTCGCTCCCGCCCGGCCCGTCCGGCCGATGCGGTGGATGTAGTCCTCTGGGTCGAGCGGGACGTCATAGTTAACCACGTGGCTGATCCCCTCGACGTCGAGCCCCCGTTGGGCCACGTCGGTCGCGACCAAGACCTTGACCTTACCTGTGGCGAAGCGTTCCAGCGCCCGGGTCCGGTGCTTCATGTGCCGATTCGAATGCATTACGTCGGCAGAAATGCCTTCTCGCTGGAGACGCGCCTCCAAGACGTCGGCTCCCGCCTTCGTCCGTGTGAAGATCAGGATCTGATCCCAACCCGGACCCTTGAACAGTTCGAGGAGCAGGTCGGGCTTCTTCTCGGGCTTCACGGAGTAGAAGAACTCTTCGATTCCGTCGGCCGTGGTTCCTGCCGGTGTGGCCTCGATCCAGATGGGGTCCTTGGTGATTCGGAGCGCGAGATCGTGTACGCCATTGGGCATGGTCGCGCTGAACAGCATGGTCTGCCGCTTCTTCGGCATCCCCTTCAGCACTTCCTCGATCTGAGGCCGAAAGCCCATGTCGAGCATACGGTCAGCCTCGTCGAGCACGAGATAGGCCACCTTGCTCAGGTCGACCCGCTTCGATTGCATATGGTCAATGAAACGACCGGGCGTCGCCACGATCACTTCAAAGCCTTGCTCGAGCGCAGTGATCTGAGGGCCGTAGCTCACGCCTCCGAAAATCGCCTCGGACCGAACGCTCGTCCCTTTGGAAAGAGCGGCGGTATCGTCGGACACCTGCTGCGCCAACTCCCGAGTCGGACAGAGGACCAGGACCTGTAGTCCTTGACCCACGTTGAGCTTCTCGAGCGCCGGGATCATGAAGGCCGCGGTCTTCCCAGTTCCGGTCTGCGCGATCCCAACCACGTCGGTGGCCCTCAGGCCTGCGGGAATAGCCTGCACTTGGATTGGGGTCGGCGTCGTCCAGCCGAGGGCCTCGATCGCGGCTAGGCGCTCGGGCGAAATATTCAGGTCCGCAAAACGGGGAGCATCCAAAAGCAATCAGATCCTTGGGGAACAGGATCTCGGAGTCGGGATCCCGCGCACGATAGGTACGCGCAAAAAAGGTAACTGGCTTCCTTGCCAAGGGTGTAGGACGCCGACAAGTTGGCCGCGCACTGGCGGTGGGGCTCAAGGGCCGCATTCGAACTCGCACCACGTGATCAATTCGTCGATGGACTCGAACGACAACGACGCGTCATCCACTTCGGTTCTTTTCGTCTGTCTCGGCAACATCTGCCGTTCACCCCTCGCCGAGGGCGTCTTTCAGAACCTTGTCCATGAGGCGGGGCTGTCCGATCGCTTCGTAATCGAGTCGGCCGGGACGGGCGCCTGGCACGTCGGAGAACCACCCGATGTCCGAGCGGTCATCGTTGCATCAGAGCACGGAATCGAACTCACCAGCCTGGCTCGTCAGGTCGTAGACGATGACCTGCGCCGCTTCGACTATGTCATCGCCATGGACCGGGAGAACCTCCGCAATCTGGAGCGCATGGCCAGCGCGACCGGGTCGGAAGCCGAGATCCGGCTCCTCCGAGAATTCGATGCGGAGGCCGAGGGTGGCGAAGTTCCGGACCCCTACTACGGTGGAGCGAGCGGTTTCGAGACCGTCTACGAAATGGTCGTCCGGGCCTGCCAGGGACTCTTGGATCGAATTCGGGTGACCTGAGCCGCTCAGGTCGAGGCGCCCGCGCCCACCATCTCGGCGATCCGCGTCAGGGCGCTGTCTAGAAGATCGTCCGACGTCGCGAAGCTCATGCGCACCCACCGGTCGTCTCCGAACGCGCCGCCCGGGACGAGGGCCACGCCCTTCTCCGTCAAGAGCCGTGAGCACCACGCGGTGGCATCCTGCACATCGCCATCGAAGAAACCGTCGACCCGAAAGAAGAGGTAGAACGCGCCTCTCGGCTCGATGAACGGGACACCGGGAAGGAGCTCCCTCATCCGCGCCGTAACGAGGTCACGCCTGCGCCGGAACGCGACGCCCATCTCCTTGATCGACGCGTCCGCTGCGACCGCGTCGCCATATGCGGCGAGGGCGGCCACCTGCGACGGTGTCGCCGAGTTCGATGTCACCTGACTCTGTAGCGCGGTGAAGGTCTTCGACACCTTGGTGTCTGCGAAGGAGAAGCCGATCCTCCAACCGGTCATCGCGAAGCTCTTCGATGCACCGTCGACCAGTACGTAGCGACCAAGGCTCGCTGCCGGCAGGCTGAGCACGCCCGGCGCCGCTCCATCGCCGTCGTGATGAATGCTGCGGTAGATCTCATCGCTGATCAGCCAGATGTCCCGATCGCGGCACCACTCGGCGATCGCCTGCAGCTCAGCCACGTCATAGACCGCCCCGGTCGGGTTGCAGGGTGTGTTGATGATCAACCCCCGCGTGCGCTCCGTGGCAGCCGCTTCGAGCTCCTGAGGCGTGATCTTGAAATCGTTCTCCTCCGGGCCGAACACTTCGACGGACTCAGCCCGCGCGATCGTCACGAGGTCCGGGTACGTCGTCCAGTACGGGGCCGCGATGAGCACCTCGTCGCCCGATCCAAACAGGCTGAAGATGGCGTTGAACAAGGACTGCTTGGCGCCGGAGGTTACGACAACACCCTCCCAGTCCAAGTCTCGACCGGCCCGTTCGCTCAGGCGAGCTGCGATGGCTTTGCGAAGCTCGGGGATGCCTGCTGGAGCCGTGTACCGGGTCTGTCCGTCGCGAATACCTTGGATGGCCGCTTCCGATACAAAGGTCGGCGTACCGAAATCGGGCTCGCCGGCGCTCAGATTGATAATGTCTCTGCCTTCGGCGGCCAGCCGCTTAGCGAGCGTGCTGACCGCGATCGTGGCGGACGGCTTGAGCTTCTCGACGTTCGAACTGAACTGCATGGTCACCTCATTCGGTGCTTGCGGGCTCGCAATATGGTGAGAGCGGGCGACGCAAGAAAGCTCGCGACCGCCCCCCGGCCCTCCCTGGACCGGCCCGAGACGAGGCGGCACCTTCCGGACAATGAAACACACCCCCGTCCAATTCTTCTTCGATTTCTCGGATCCGGTCTCGTACCTAGTGGCTCGAGAACTCGCCGCGATCGATCACCCGGCGGGGCGAGCGGTAGCTTGGGTTCCCTTCGAGCGACGCCCGCCGCCAGCCTCGCTCGTCACAACGGACGATCCCGCCCTGGCCGCACGCTGGGCGTCGTGCCGCCAACAGAGCGAGAGTCGGGACATTCTCTTCGCGCCGGCACGGCTCGTCCCGTGGACGAGAAAGAGCCACGAGCTGGCCCTGTACGCGGAGACTCACGGAGTCGGTGATGCCGTACGGAACAGAATCTTCGAAGCCTACCTCCTCGAAGGACGTGACATCGGCCGGGTCGACGTGCTGGTCGAGATCGGCGTGGCCTTCGGACTGGACGTCACCGAGACGAAGGCCGTCCTCGATGTAGATCGGTTCGAGCAGGCAGTTCTCGAGGCACGCGAGGAGGCTCTGCAAGCGGGTGTCACGGACGCACCCACCATCGTCGCAGGAGGGGGCAGCGTGCGGGGCTTCCACAACCGGACCGCCCTCGGCACCTTTCTCGGGCCTTGATCGGGCCACAGTAGCCCCTCCCCTATGCGCAGAGTCATGGCCGGTTATCAAAGAAAGACAGCGTTCTCGCCCAAGGAAGTCCTCGCGACAGCCGAGAGCTTCCTACCCAGCTTCGTCGGCCTGAGCCGGGCGAAGGGAAGTGGACACAGCGCTACGTATAACGGGGCCGAGGGGTCGGTCACCGTCTCGGCCCATCGTCATGGGGCGTACACGGCGGTGGTCGCGAACACGGACCAGCTGCGAACCTCGCGGCTGGACTACGAAGTACAGCGTTTCCTGAATCAGCTCCCGTACGAACCCGGCGACGCAGGTGGTCCCGGGTCAGGCGAGCCTACACGAGCGAGTCTCTGACGTGGAATCATTTGAGGACCTGGGTGCTGCCCCGGAGTTGACCGAGGCGCTCGCCGCCGAGGGGATCGAATCCCCGACCCCGCTTCAAGAGGCCGCGATCCCCGTCCTCAGAAAGGGAAATAACCTCTTGCTCGCGGCCGGCCCCGGCAGCGGTCTGCTCCACGCCTGGGCCGTTGGCTTGCTGAGCCGCCTCGAGCCTGTGGGCGATGGCCCTCTTGCCCTCGTCGTGTGTGCGACGACGGACATCGCAGACAGCCTGGCAGAGTCCGTGGCCCGCCTCGGGTCAGTGACCGGACACACGGTCGCCGCCCTCGGGAAGGCCTGGGTGCTCCCCGAACGTGCCCAGGTCTTGTTCGGTACGGCCGAGGACCTTGTTCACGGCCTGACCTCTGGTGAGCTATCGGCAACCGCAGTCGACGCGATCGTGGTCGACCAGGCTCAACTCATCGATCAAATATCCGGCCTCGAAGATGTCGAGCGCGTCCTCGACTATCTACCGGAGGGAGCACAGCGGGTGCTCAGTGCGCTCCCGATGACCACGGCTGTGACGGACCTGACCGAGCGGACGTTCAAGCGAGCCATGACACTGCCGGCAACGGCGTCGTCGGACGGGCCGAGTCGCGGGGAGATTCGCTTCCGGGTTGCTCCGGAGCCCCGTGAATCGGCTGCTCTCGCGATCGTCGAAGAGGTTCTTTCGGACGGGGCCCGTCACGTCCTGGTCTTCTGTCGAAGCGAAGATCGGGCGGCCGACATGGGGGACTACCTGACGCTCAGGGGCTTCACGGCCGGGGCACCAGGAGACGAATCCGTGCCCGTGTGGCTCGGTGTCGACGCCCTGGCAGCTCGATCCGCGGCCAAGGGTATCGCCCAGGTCGTGGTCGTCAGTTCCGATGCCCCCTGGGACTCGGACACGCTCGACAGACGCCACTCGATCAGCGGCAATGGTGTCGTCATCGTGCTGCCGCGCGAGCTCGCGCACGTGAAGAGTGTGGGCCGACAGACCGGGTACGTGACCGTACCCTTCCCGCCTCCTCCCCCAGGTCCAGGCGGGGTCGTCGAGCAGCTGCGGCAGATGGTAGAGCGCGCAATGGAGGAGGAAGATCTAGCCCCGTACCTCCTCGCGCTCGAGCCTCTGTTCGACAGATTCGATCCCGCGGAGGTAGCCGCTGCCGCCGTCGCGCTGTTGCGGAAGAGGGACGCTCCGCGTTCGGCGGCGAGGTCGTCATCCGGATCCGGCACGATGAGTGCCGCGTCACAGGCGACTTCGACGCCCGCGTGGGCCAAGCTCTTCGTGGGTGTCGGTGAGCGAGACGGGCTCCGGGCCGGAGACCTACTCGGTGCGATCACGGGCGAGACGGGCGTGTCGGGTGAATCCGTCGGGAAAATCGAGATCAAGGAAAGCCACTCGATCGTAGAGGTTCACGACGCCGTGGCTCGAAAGGTCATCCAGGCCATCAACGGGACCACAATCAAAGGCCGTGCCGTCCGCGCGGACTTCGACCGACCCCGCCGAGGCACCGCTCCGACTCGACGCCCTACCCCCCGTTCGTCGTAGCTCGTAGGCCGCTCACAAAGCCGAGAGGCCGTGTCGCTTCAGCGACACGGCCTCTCTTTTCACGGATGCGTGAAGGTCATGCGGCGGGCCCCTCACAACGGGAACGACCCCAACGACCCGATCGGCAGAGCCTACTGGATTGCGTCCTTGAGACCCTTGCCCGCGCGGAACGCCGGCGTGTTGGTCGCACGGATTTGAATCGTCTGGCCGGTGCGCGGATTGCGGCCCTGCCGCGCCTTACGGTGCTTGGCCTCGAAAGTGCCGAAACCGGTGATCTGGACACGCTGACCACCCTTGAGGGCAGCAGAGATAATGCCTCCGGCGGGTGCGAACATGGCATCCACAGCACGAGATGCATCGGCCTTGGTCATGCCAGTAGCGTTGGCGAGGGCTTCCACGAGGTCGGACTTGTTCATCTGGCGGCTCCTGTAAAACTGGATGAGTAAGAGGTCGCGGCCGGAGCCGCCCTGGGTGCAGGCCTGGCGCGGTCTCCGAAGAGGTGGCCGAACACTCAAAAAAGCCGCATCAAATCAAGTGTTTCCTGGCCCTGCGAGTCACATAATGACCAAGGGTAAGCGCGCCGGGTGGGGGCGTCAAGTCGAAAACCCCCGAAAAGCCGCATATTTCCTCGACGTTCGAAGTGTCGCAGGTTACAAGCCAAGACCCCGATCGACCTCGCGGTCGTCAGGGGTCATGAGACCGCGCCCTGCAGTCCCGCTCAGGTCTTCGTGTGGACCTCGTACTCCGGCCCACACCTGCGCCTGCGGATCAGCGAGTACACGAAGAACACGACAGCAGCCATGAGCGCGAGCTTCACCGTCATCGCGAACAAGCCGAACATCAGGCCGAGCAACGGAAAGAGGATCGTCGCGAATAGTTTGAAGAGTACCACGCCGGATACAGCGGCTACGGCTAGTTGTGCGAAGGGTTTCATGGGTCCTCCCAGAGCTTCATTGTCCGGGTGGCCCTACGTACCTCACAGACCGGGAGTTTCGGGTCTACTTGTAGCGGTAGCTGACTCGACCGCGACTCAAATCGTAGGGCGACATCTCGACTTTGACCCGATCACCCTCGAGCACGCGGATGTAATTCTTCCGCATCTTCCCGGAAAGATACGCGAGCACCTCGTGACCGTTTTCCAGTTCGACCCTGAACGTCGCGTTCGGAAGAACCTCGGTCACGGTTCCTTCGATCTCGATAGCGTCTCTCGCCACCTGACTCGTCACTTCCGCTGAAAAACTGCCTGTGAATCGTTCGACCGCGAGACACGATCGCCCCGATTACTCGACGGGGGCGCATAGCTTACGATGGCCCGTTACGAACGGCAACGGATAACCTGCCCGACCCGGTCGCTTCCTACATTCGGAAGCGATAGCTCAGTTTGACGAACAACCCATCAGCGGTCGCACGTACGTTCTCGAACCCGAACGCCGACCCGTCGTCCATTTCACGCGTGTAGCCCAGGAAGAAGACCGTACCGGGTGAGGGCTCGTACCCGACCAAACCCTCGATCCGGAAGTCGTGGCCCAAGGACCCGCTCCTGGTCGTGCACGCGGTCGTACCGCACTGATAGAGCGCCAGTCCTGTGCTCGGATCCATCAACGCGGACCTCTCCTGGGACCCGTACTCGAAGATCCCTCGCAGGAAGAGGGCCCGGGAGAATTGATACTGAGTCTTGATACGGGGGATGATCGCGCTGGAATGCTCGACCCCGTCGCGCTTCCGGACGAGTCGGCTCTGCGTAACTCCGATGTCTGACGAGAGCGATCGGGTCAGGTACAAGTTGAGGCTCAGGTTGCCTGAGTACGAGCGCGCCGGCTCCACCGCCACACCGAACCCCCTGTCGAAGATCGGCGTGTCGTTGACGCTGTAGCGGATGTTCCCGCGGACCCGCTCCCACTTGTTGACCCACAGCGACAAGGTGTAGCCGTTGAGGCCGCCGAACAGATCCTGGTTCGGCCTGAAGGCCTGAAACGAACCGTCGCTCATCCCGACATAGAGTCCCTCGTACTGTTCCGGCTGATACTCGAAGACATTTCGCTGAACGTTGCCCCAGAACGTGATATTGTCGCGGAAACCCACGCGCCACCCGAGTTGCAGCTGACCTTCCTCGAGCCCTTGGCCGCCCCAGAACGCGTCGTGATCCCAAAAGCCCTTCGCCTCGAACGACGGGTTCACCTGTTCGAGGAAGCCGCCGCGCTTTCCGAACCAGGTGTATGAAAGGCGGGAGTTGAACTGGGTCGAGCCGATTCGCTGGAAGAAGCCACTACCCGGCTTGAAGTCACCCTGCGTGTCGACGAGGTCGGCATTGAACGAGAACGTCCGCCCGGCCCCCTCCACTCGCGCAGAGCCCATGCGACCGTCTACGCGTTCGAGCACGTCGGCGTTATCGGTGAAGCTCTGCGCGCCCATAACTGTGACGGTGTAGCGGCCCCCCAGCTGGATGCGAGCGTCCGCCCCGGCGACACGGTTGAAATCGCCCGACCCAACGGTCCTGTCGGTGTACACCGCCCCGATCGTGCCCGACGTCCCGACGTCACCGCGAACCCTGACCAGATTCACATATGTGTCCGATCCGGTGACATCGAAGGATTCATCGATCGCACCCATGTAGCCGACATTGAGTCCGCCCACCTTACCGGTCATCTTCCCGCCGGCGATCGGATTGGCAATGGTACGCGTATACACGATCTGCTGGGGCATCCCGAAGATCTCGGTCCCCTCGAGGAAGAAGGGACGCTTCTCCTCGAAGAACAGCGCGAAGCGCTCGTTTACCTGGACCTGACCCGCGTCGGCCTCGACCTGACTGAAATCCGGGTTGTACGTCGCGTCGAGCGTCAGGTTCGACGTCACACCATACGTCGCATTGAAGCCGAAGTCGCCCGTGGGACTGTCGTGGCCGAAGTTCCCAAGCTCATCGACCGCTCCGTTGCGGGAGCCCGTCAGGACGGGGTTGAGCTCTATGAACAAGCCCATGTCGAGATTCCGCAGGTCCGTCAGCTGGCCGGCCTGGGTCAGCTTGTTGGCGACATTACCGGTGATCGGCGCCCATGAACTCTCGTACCCGTTGCGCTGGATCTTGCGCTCGACCTGAAGGCCCCACGACTGAACCTCCATCTCGGGAAACCGGAGGCTCTTGAAGGGGATTCGAAGCTCCGCCTCGTATCCCTCCTCGGTGAGTCGTCCGTCCGAATCCCAAAGGAAATCGGGGTTGGCGTCGATCGGTGACCCGAAGCTCCCATGGCCACGCCGCCCTGTGCCACCACCGCTCTCGTTCCACAGCCCGTCATGTTGCACCCCAAGCGGGTTGACGGTGAACACATAGGCACGGCGTTGATCGTCGAACGTATCGAGGATGACCCGCACGTAGTCGTCCGAAAACACGTAGGAGTCCCGAGCCGAGAGGGTCGCTCGAATGCCTGCCGGATTGTCGTCGAATGCCTTGATCGAGAAGTAGATCGCGTCGGAATCAACGATCACCCTGATCTCGGTCCTCTGCGATGCAGCCGATCCCTCGACCGGTTTGAACTGAGTGAAGCCCTCGAGCACCGCGGCCTGAGCCCACACAGCGTCGTCGAGGCGACCATCGATGGCGATCCCCGCGGACAAAACGGAGGGGGTCGCGACCACGATCTCGGCGGCGGTCCCCACATAACGCTCGGCCAGCCGAGACATACCGGGCCCCGAAGCCTCGGAGCCGGTAGGCCCGAGGAGGGAGGCCACCGCGGCCACCTGAAAGAAGGACTGTACCATCTATATACGCACGCTCTTGAGCAGTCTGTATTCGAATCGGGGCATCCGCCCCGCATCTAGCCATGTAATATAGTGTGGCTCAGACTAGACACCCGCTTCACGTTCCCTGCTGAGAATCGGTCTCTCACATGACAGCGTCCGCCCGTTTCAGCCCGGAGGATCAGGGAGTTCTGGCAACGGCGTTTCGCCAGGGCGAGAATTTGGTGTGCCCCGTGTGCCACGTAGCTCTCGATCGACACGCGGTTCCTCCCCGAGGGGACATCTCGTATGTGCGGGATCGCATGTGGGTGACCTGCCCATCGTGTCACCGGAGTCATGTCCTCGACCGCAGACAGCCTGAATGAGTCCGGACCCCTGGTGCATCGTCTTTTCGGGGTCGCGCCTCCTGCTCCGGACTCTAGACGGCGGCGTACGGCTTCCGAATCACGAAGAGGTGCTCTCCGACCTCGGCGCCGATCGGCTCGCCGGCACCCGGGTACCGGCCTTGATCACTGTCGCTTCGGGACCATCCGCAGCCACGTTCGGACTGGGCGATGACGTCGACGCGCCGGCAGGCTATGCGTTCGAGAACCTGCGTGTGGCCTATCACCTTCTGACTCGAGACGAGTTCCGGGCCGCCGGAACCGCGCGCCAAAAGGTGGAATGGTATCGGACCAACGGCTTCTGTTCGCGGTGCGGATCGGTCAATCACAAGCACCCCGAGCACGAAGCGATGTCATGTACCGCGTGCGGTCAGCTGCATTTCGCGCGGGTGGCACCGGCGGTGATCGTGCTCGTGCAGCGGGATCGTGAGGTGCTCCTCGGGCGCTCCCGACACTTCATGGAGGGCGTGTACTCGACGCTGGCCGGCTTCGTCGAGCCGGGTGAGTCACTCGAGGAGTGCATCCACCGGGAGATCGAGGAGGAGGTCGGAGTGCGAGTCGGCAACCTCCGCTACTTCTCGAGTCAGCCGCACCCCTTCCCGAACTCGCTCATGGTCGGCTTCATCGCCGATTGGATATCCGGTGAGATTCGTATCGACCCCGTCGAGATCGAGGACGCGCGCTGGTTCACGACAGACGATCTCCCCGTACTTCCCCACCCGATGTCGATCGCCCGATCGCTCATCGACGACTTCGTGCGCCGTACCATCCCCTGAGGACTCTCGGAAGAAGCTCTTGCCGGGCCTCACCTTCCCCCCCGAGGTTGGAGCGTCCGGTCGAGTCCGTCCCGAGCCCAAGCCCATGCGCGCTATCCGTCGTCTCGCTGCTGCTGCACTCGTCGTACTCTGGCCCGGGGCGCTCGCGGCCCAAACCAGCGGCGTGCTGCCGAAGGTCACCCAGTTGCCGTCCTCGACTCGTGCGATGGCGCTCGGCGATGCCTACATGATGGACGCGGGGCACGCGGACGCGCTCTTCAACCATCCGGCTTTGCTGACGAACGCAGCTGGCTTCGGACTCGACGTACAGCGGTGGGGCCCTCACAGCAGCTCGACCGCAGTCTCGGCCGCCATGCAGTGGCTCGGCGGTGGACTGGCCGTCGGATTGAGGACACTTCAGCACAGTCCGTTTGGCACGGGGGCTCAGGCGGCACCTCCCGACCAGGACCATCTCTTCGACTTTGGCTCGACGTCTGTCTCGGAGCGAGTCGCCACGCTGGGGTACGCTCGGAGCGCCCTCTTCGACATCGACGTCGGAGTCGGGCTCAATCTGATCGACGAACGTGTCGGCAACGCCCGACAGAGCGTCGTCCTATTCGATGTCGGCCTGTCCCGTGAGGTCGGTCCGGTCGTGGTCGGGGTGACCGCACACGACCTCGGCGAGAAGCCGGTTTTCGACACAGGCAAGAAGCCCACACGTGTCGTGATCGGCGCGGGCAACTACGGACAGCAACTCGGCATCTTCGATATCGGGTACACGGCCACGATTGGTTTCGACGAAGACGACGTGAGCTACGGTGCCGGAATCGAAGTCGGGTACTGGCCCATCCAGGGGCGCACATTCGTCGCCCGTGTCGGATTCCAAGACGTCCCCACCGGAAGTGATGCCAGCCCACTCACCACAGGATTCGCGTTTTGGGGCGACAATGTGACGCTTGAGTGGGCATTCCGGCCGTTCAGTGACGCCGCCGAGGGCGGCTCACACCGCTTCGGGGTGCGTTGGCGGTAGGCAACCTCTGCAGAGATCCTCTAGAGGTGGCACGGCTAGTGGTGCGACCGCGTGCTAGTTGCCGTCGACCCGCGCGCCCAGGAAGGCCGGATCGAGCGCAGTGAACCCGACCTGATCGATCGTCACCTCACCGGCGTGTACCCTATCGAAGACGAACCGCACCGCCGTGAGGCGTCGGAGATCGAGCGCCCTTTCGAGGGCGGTGAAGTCGCCCAGCGGAATTGAGAAGGTCTGCTGGATCAACTCCCAATGGTTCTGGAATCGCGCCGCCTCTCGATCTGATCGCCGTAGAACATGTGTCTCGAGCGGCCGGCGGAGAGCACCGTAGTCGCCCAATCGAACCCGCGCTGTTCGTCCGGCGGCGTCCTCGACCTCGATTGTGAGGTCGACCGGTGGATCCTCGGTCTCGTCGTCGTCTCGGCCGCCCCCTCTTCCTCGGCGTGGCCGTGCGTCCTCATCACCCTCCTCCGGCTCGTCGTCCGCAGCCGGCTCGCGACGGGGCCCGGGCACGTCGTTCGTCGGTCCGAGCATGAAGTCGAGTGTCGTGCCCGCCCCGAGGCTCCACCTGGCCGCGAGGTCTGTAGGCAGCTGCAACGAGTATCGTGCGGGCGGGCCATGCCGCGTGGTGTCGGAGCCAGCGATGCGATTGTTCCAGCCGATGGTGACGGCCTGATTGTCCTGCGACGCCGAGGTGTTCGCCCGATTGCTCGAACGCAGCAGCATCGTCGCCTCACCCCACGTGCTCAGGGAGTCACCCGAGATTCGAACGCCATGCTCGGTGCCCGACGTGACGTCGATGTCTTCTTCGTAGGTGGCCAGAGGGCGAAACGCACTCGTCTCATAACGGGTGATGTACATCGTCTCGGGAAGCCACTGCCCAATCACGCGATGATCGCGGAAAATCGGCAGATACTGCTTGTCTCCCTTGGTCACGATGTCGAGGAACGCCGACACGTAGATCTCCGCGAATCGGCGTTGGTCCGCCTGCGGGATCAGCCCTCTGAGATCGAGCGAGCGTGCGCTGCGGGGCCCTCCGTCGTGTGAACCCCAGACCGAATTCCATTGGCCGTGGTTCGCGCGATACACGTAGACAGCCGACTTGAAATTGAAGTCGTCTGGGTCGTTGAACTTCATGCGGTCGTAAATGCGCAGGCCGTGGAAGCTGGTCACGTCCCCATCGTGGGATCCGTGGAACGTGAGGTAGCTCATGTCCTCGACCACGACCGGGCGACCTGTGGGGAGGTACTGCCCGTCCACTGGCGCGATGGACACGATGCCCTGAAGGTCGAATCCGAAGTCGAATTCGAGCGAGGCGTCGTCCGGATAGTGTGACAGTCGGTTGAACGCCGCCGCGTTCGCGACGGCTTCGCCGCCCCTCGAGTGGCCCATGAGCACGACATTGCCCATGTCCACCAGGCCCTGGAACGGGTTGCCGGCCTCTTCGTTGAAGCCCTCGAAGAGCTGAACGTGCTTCAGGAGGAACCACCCCCGAGCGTCGTTCTCGTCGCGGATTCCGCCATTGATGAAATTCTCGTCGATGCTGGCGAGGATGTAGCCGCGACTCGCAAGTAGCTCCCCGAGGTAGTCGTACCCCGGATCGGAGAAGTCCTTCATGTTGTGGTTGCCGTGTACGACCAGGACCAGCGGAAAGGGGCCGGTGCCCGCGGGATACCACACGCGAGCGTTCAAAGGCATCTCTTCTGGGGTGAAGCCCCAATAGTCGTTCCGCTCGCGTGCGGTAGCACCGAGGCTCACCATCTTCGATGCATCGACGGTCTCCGTCGTGATCGAAACCGAGTCGCGGTACTCCGGCCGGTTCTTATCGGTGCCCGACCCGTAGTAGAGCGTGCGGACGGCGAATGAGCCTCGCTGACCGGGATCAGGCGCGCGCAACGCCTGCCGGGCCAGGACGACGTCCGCGTCGTTGGGGGTCAGTTTGAGCGCGTGCGTGCACGCGCTCGCACCAAGGATCACCACAGCAAAGAGCCGGATCGATTTCGTCATGGGCCCAATTGTGGGGATGCTCCCCAAGGCTGGCAATCACCCTTCGTCTTGTGTAGCCTTGGCCTTTCCGAATTCCGGATCTGAGGATCCCGCCACACCGGAGTCAGCATGGCCAACCCCACGGTCACCATCGAGACGAACCACGGCACGATCGTAGCCGAGATGTTTTCGGACGCCGCACCGAAGACGGCCGCGAATTTCATCGATCTGGCCAAGAAGGGTTTCTACGACGGAGTCATCTTCCACCGCGTGATTCCGGGCTTCATGATTCAGGGGGGAGACCCAGACGGTACCGGCCGTGGCGGGCCGGGTTACAACATTCCGGACGAGTTCGGTCCAGGGCTGGCCCACACGTCGGCTGGGATGTTTTCGATGGCGAACGCTGGCCCGAACAGTGGCGGCTCGCAGTTCTTCATCACGCTCGCACCGACGAGCTGGCTCGACGGCAAGCACGCGATCTTCGGAAAGGTGACGTCAGGAATGGACGTCGTCGAAGCGATCGGGGCCGTGAAGACCGGAATGGGCGATCGGCCGAAGGAAGACGTGGTCATGACAAAGGTGACCGTCAGCGGCGACGAATAGGGCGGACGGCGGCCCCGGTCAGTTTGGGGCTGGGTCAGACGCAGGGCTGC
Organism: Gemmatimonadota bacterium; assembly: GCA_027623325.1. Classification (GTDB taxonomy): domain Bacteria; phylum Gemmatimonadota; class Gemmatimonadetes; order Longimicrobiales; family Gaopeijiaceae; genus UBA2589. The sequence goes on along the minus strand of JAQBXY010000027.1, from coordinate 19,491 downwards.
GTCGACAGCCACTGAAGTGCAGCCGCAAGTACCTCATCCGTGGCCGGATCTCCGGTCTTGGTACCGCCGGGCACCAACTCGTCAGGCACGACCTCGAGCCCGTACATGGTGCCTTCGCGATCGGCCATCGTCGTTACCGTCAGGAAGATCACGGCACCGTCGTTGAGCTGAAAGCCCGCGTTCGCCGTCGAAACGCCCCAAGTCGGAGCCCCGAACGAACGTGTGCCGGGCCGACCACGGAACGCGACGGCGACGGCTTCGCCGGAGCTCGCGGTCAAGCTGTCGGTCAGGACCGCGACGAAGGGGAGATCAACCCCGAGCGTGTACGGTGTCGGGATTTCGGCGACGACGACGTCATCGAACCCCGCGAGCCCGCCCGAATAGAACCAGGAGTTGACCACGCTGTCCGGGTCGATGAAGAAGCCGATCGCGGTGTCGCCGAGTAGGGGACCGACTCCATCGATCATCGGCCACATGTTGCCGCCCGTGTTGCCGCGGATGTCGACAACCCAGTGACACACGGCAGCCAACGTGTCGACCGACTCGATCAACTGGTGGTAACTCTGAGCCAACAAGTCCCCCTCAGGACCACCACCCGAAAACGCCGGAACGTCCAGATACCCGACACCCGGCACCACCAGGTCTACGCTCGGGTCCACAGCCGCTGGTTCCGATGCGGCTCCATCGGACGCCGACCCAGCGACCGACCTCGACCCCAACAGCTGCGGCTGCCCGCCGGGTGCCACGAAGAAGCTGTGATTGTCGCCGAGACGTTCGAGCGCTGCGACAATCGCCGCATGGGTCTCTGCTGGACTCTGAGCGCCCATCGCGTCGACGAGCGCCGCCTCACCGAACGTGGGCCAGTCGATTTCATACCGCTTGATCGACGCCGCCTCCATGATGTCGAGCGCGCGGTTCAGATAGTCCTCCGCGAAGGGACTGAGCGAAGACTCCGGTTCAGACGGACCGGCATCGGCGCACGCCGCGAGGGCGAGGGCCATAAACACGCTCGCGAAGTGTCTGTGCCTCATTCGTTCTTCCCGGCTCCTAGCCGACCGGGCGGGTCATCCGACCGATCTCATACCCCTGCGGCGGCTCCGCGCCCAACAGGTTCCGCACGAAGTAGTCCCATCGCCGCCTCATCATGTACGGCTCATTCCCGAATCCGTGACCGCGGTTCGGCAGCATGAGTAGGTCGAAGTCCTTGTTGGCCTCGATCAACGCGTTCACGACGAGCATGGTGTTCGATGGCGGAACGTTCGTGTCCATCGTGCCATGGGCGATGAGAAGCTTTCCGCGAAGGTTGGTCGCGAGCAACTGATTCGCCTGGTTGTCGTAGTTCGTGGACCCGTCCGGGGCGACCACGAGCAGTCCCTGCCACTTCTCGCCCCAATCGTCCTCGTAGTTCCTGTTGTCGTGGTTGCCGGCCTGCGACACCGCGACATCGTAGAAGTCCGGGTAGCGCATGATCGCGTCGGCCGCAGCGAAGCCGCCACCCGAATGGCCAAAGATGCCGACCCGTTCGAGATCGATCCATGCGTGGCGGTCGGCCAGCTGCCGGATCCCCCCCATCTGATCGGGGAGGCCATTGTCTCCCATGTTGCCGTAGTAGGCTTCATGGAACGCCTTCGATCGGCCCGGCGTCCCCATGGCATCCAGTTCGATGACGACGAAGCCGAGTTCCGCTATCGCCTGCAGGTCGCGATGAGACGCCCGAAAGCTCCGCGATCCCACCGATCCGCTCTGAGGGCCCGGATAGAGGTAGTTGACCACGGGATACTTCGAGTTGGGATCGAAGTCGAGCGGCCGAAAGAGCAATCCGTACAGATCGGTCTCTCCATCCCGAGCCTTAACAGAGAAGGGCATCGGCGGCTGCCAACCGGACGCGGTGAGGCGCGACACGTCGGCCTCCTCCAGGACGGTCCTGACACTGCCGTTCGTGGAACGGAGGACCGTGACCGGTGGAATCAACGGTGTGGAATACGAGTCGACGATGTGCCTGCCGTCGGGCGAAATCGAAACGGTGTGGTGTGCGCTATCCGGCGTCAGCAGCTCCACCCGTCCATTGTCGAGGCCCACCCGATACAGGTACTGGAAGTACGGATCGCCGGCCTCTCGTTCGCTCCCCATGAACGTGACCGACCGGCCTTCCTCGTCGACACCGCGGATGTCCAGGACGTTCCAGTCACCCTCGGTGACCTTCCGCTTCACGGCACCGGTCGTCGCGTCGTACAGAAAGAGGTTGCCCCAGTTGTCTCGCTGCGAGAACCAGAGGATCTCATTCGAGGCCGAGAGATAGCGCCAGCCACTCTGAGACTCGTAGAAAGTCTCTTCGACTTCCTCGAAGACGTCGCGTACGACCCCCGTGCTCGCGTCGGCGATGCGAACGCGTGCCACCTTGTGGTCACGCGAGGAAGACACGAATGCGAAGTGTGACCCGTCGGCGCTCCACTCGAGATCGCCCAGGACTCCGCCGCACTCGATGTGGTCGCTACACGTGGAGCGATGCTGATCCACTTCCATGGCGAGCCGGACCATGTGGTCACCCGCCGGCCGGTCCAGGTCGACGACCACCCGATGCACACGAAAAATGACCGTGTCCTCGGGCATCGGGTACCGCCAGGCATCGAGCTCGGGGTGACCCACCTTGGTGGTAGCCAGATACATCATGCCGACACCACGACCGTCGTGCTGGAAGGTCGCGATCTTCCGGGAGTCCGGGGACCACTTCAAGACCGGGCGATCGCGGCGTACCCAACCGGCGTTGTTGGTCCCGTAGCCGAAGTCCTCCACTCCGTCGAGCGTGAGTTGTGTCTCGGCGCCCGTATCTCGGTCGCGGACCCAGAGGTTGTGACTCCGAATGAAGGCTACCGTCCGCCCATCGGGCGAAACCATCTCGCTCGGAGAGACCGGAGGGCGCGCCGGGCGCGTCTCGGCGCACGTGTAGTTCGTCATGGCGCACCGGTAGAGCAGGCCGCCCTCCATCTCCACGATCACCACGTTGTCCGAGAAGGTCAGGTCTTCGACCGGCAATTCGAGTGCGCTCAACACCGTCCCGGAGGCCGCCGAAAGGACCGTGGCCATTCGAGCATGGTCGAAGGCCCTACCCTTTTGGCCCGATTCGGGGTCGACCATCACGAATTCGGAGCCGCCTGGAACGCGATTTCGATACCAGAACCGACCATCCTCCGTCCACTGCGGTTGCACGAGGTCTCGGTAGACGAGCGGGGTCGTATTGTCCGTGAGGAAGCGCTCCGCTCGGGCGTAGTCGTCTGCCGTGAGCTGCCGCGTCGCGTCCTGGGCCGAAGCGGAGGTCGCGAGGGCGAAAACGGCGAAAATGGCGACTATCAGCCGCATGGTGTCCCTCCTCAGAAGTACAAAAAAATGGGCGGACCCATGTGAGGCCCGCCCATCCAATGTGCCCCTCTGGAAAGGGGACGGCAACGAGATCAGCCGCCGCGCGTGCCCGTAAAGGGACGACCGCCCCCGCGACCACCCTCGATGTTGCCCTGCATGGAATCACCCTCGAAGGTGCCCGAGAAGGACTGCGTGATCGAATTGTCCCCAAACGTCATCGTGAAGCCGAAGCTGAACTCGTCGCCGTGCACCATCCCGTCCGAGATTTCGAGCGTTTGCGCTCCACCGCCACCGCCACCACGCCTACCGCCCATCGCCAGCGTTACCGTCCCGGTCAGGGCCATACCTTCCTGGCTGAGCACGAACGTCATCGTCTGCGGCCCGCGCTGGGTCTCGGATGCGATCTCCCACGTTCCGGTGAGGCTCTGGGCGGCGACCGGTGCGGCCGACAGCGAGGCCAGGGTCAGGGCTGAGACGAGTAGGGCTCGGAAGTTCATCGGGACTCCATGGAAGGCGTGGCCAAGTCGTGCGTATGAGACTCTTGAACGTCGTGGAGTGTTAGGCGCGGGGTCGAAACGGCAATCCAGCCACTCAACGCCCCGGGTCTTCGCCCTCTTTGATTCGCTTCTGCTCCTTGTCGCCGCGGCGAACGAGCTGTTCGATCTGACCGACTAACGAACCATCGCCGGCATCGCTCCCATCAAAGAGTCCGTCCGCGGCGTCGAGCTCGTCCATCCGTTGGACCACACTGTGCAGATTGATCCACTTATCGAATCGTTCGCTCGCGCGGACGACCGAGTAGAACAAGCGTGGCCGATGTCCCCGTCCCGCGATGAAATCGAGAATGATGGCTCCGATCGATAGCCAAAAAGCGACGAAGTCTTTCGTCCCGTCGAGCGCGAGCTTGAGCTGGAAGATCATGAAGTCGCGGCCGGTCACCCGGCGCGAAGTCACGGTCAGAGGTTTCTTGGTCATATGTCCAATCCAGGGCGCAGGCCGTAATGTCGCTGCCGACCCTACGCGACACGCGAGTCATGGGTTCACCAGAGCGGATGTCAGCGAGTGAGCTGGCCGGCGTGTCGAATATGTACGGAAGGAATCAGGAACCATTGTTTGCAGAGGGCCTTAGGAAGGAACCCTCCGCGCTCAGACCGGACAACCGCAGCCCATGAGGCGACTCTCCCCCGCACGTGCCATGCTCGCTTCCGCTGTGGCGTCCCTCGCTCTCGCGGGATGCCATGGTGAGGAGGTCGACGAGCAGCGCGCCCACGTGACTCTCCCGAGTGCTTCCTTTTTGGCCCAAGAGGCACCGCCAGCGGTCGGTCGTCCCAGCGGGGGGGGAGCGTTGGGTCCCCGAATGGACCCCAACGAGGCGCCCGGTCGGTATCCGTTCTACTGGACCCGCGCCGTCTATTCCGGCTACGGTCGCGGCTTTCGGCGCGGCGGTGGCGGTTCGTGGGCAACGGACTACCCGAAGGGAGATCGCCAGTTTCTCATCGTGCTCAAGAGGCTCGTACGACTGCACGCGTACGACTGGGAGAACGCGGTCAGCCTGGCGGACCCCGGTATTCGTCGCTTCCCGGTCATCTACGCGGTCGAAGTCGGAAGAATGGACCTCGCCGAAGAGGAGGTGACCGGCCTCCGGAGGTACCTCGACGCCGGTGGGTTTCTAATCGTCGATGATTTCTGGGGAAGCCGGGAATGGCAGCAGTTCGAATTCAACATGCGACGCGTCTATCCCGACAAGGCGATCGTCGACCTTCCCCACGATCATCCGATCTTTACAGCGTACTACGACATCGAAGAGATCCTCCAGGTACCGAATATCAACAACGCGGCGCGTGGATATCAGACTCATGAGGGCGACGGGTACGTCCCCTACGTCCGAGGCATCTTCGATGACAAGGGTCGCCTCCAGGTGATCATCAACTGGAATACCGACCTGGGCGACGCGTGGGAGTGGGCTGAGAGTCCCTACTACCCACTCATGTATTCGACCTTCGCGTACGAAATGGGCGCGAACATGATCGTTTACGCGATGAGTCACTAGGTAAAGCGACGACCATGGACGCGATCTTCGAGTTCCTCTTCAAATACCGGAGCTTGGTCTTCGAGCAGGCCGAGTTCGCCTTCGGGGCACCGGCATCCGTTCGCCTCTGGCTCGGCCTTGCTGGGCTGCTCGGAGCGAGCGCGGTCGCGACCTACACGATCGCTCGGGGCAAGAGCACGGTCGTGGACCGGGCCATCATGGCCAGCTTTCGAGTGGCGCTCCTCGGCACGATCGTGTTTTGCCTCATGCAGCCGTCGCTGATTCTGTCGACGGTGGTGCCACAACAGAACTTCGTCGGCGTTCTCATCGACGACTCGCGCAGCATGAGCCTCACGGACGAGAGCGGCGCACTCCGGAGCGCCTTCGTGGCGGACGCCTTCGCGCCCGGCGAGGGTGAACTACTCACCGCACTTTCCGAACGGTTCGTACTCCGCTTTTTCCGATTCTCGGACGTCGCCGGCCGAATCGACGGTCTGGACGAGATGACCTACGACGGTACGCACACGAACCTCGCGCGTGCGCTCGATGCCGCCCGTGAAGAGCTCGCCGGCGTGCCCCTCTCCGGGCTCGTCATGATCTCGGACGGCGCCGACAACGACGACCGGCCCCTGACCGAGGCCCTCGTGCCACTCCAGGCCGCGGGCGTTCCGGTCTTCACCATCGGAGTCGGAGACGAAAGGATCACGCCCGACATCGAGCTCGGACGGGTCGAACTCCCTCGCACCGTCCTCGAGGGCTCCACCCTGATGGTCGACGTCGTGATTACCCAGAGTGGATACGGACGGCGCTCCGTTCCGATCATCGTCGAAGACGAGAACCGCATCCTCGCCGAAGAGACGGTGGAACTGGGCCCCGACGGCGAGCCCGTCGTCGCTCGGATCGGTTTTCAACTCGGTGATGCCGGATCTCGACGCGTGCAGTTCCGCATCCCGACCCAGCCCGGTGAGCGCGTCGACCGCAATAACCGGAGGACTGCCTGGGTCGATGTGCGCGGCGAAGGCGAGAAGATCCTCTACTTCGAGGGCGAACCCCGCTTCGAAGTGAAGTTCACCCGCCGGGCCATCGAGGAGGACGAGAACCTCCAACTGGTGGTCCTGCAGCGTACCGCGGAGAGCAAATTCCTTCGTCTCGCCGTCAGCGACAGCACCGAACTGGAGTTTGGATTCCCGTCGACCCGGGAGGAGCTGTACCGGTACCGCGGGCTCATCCTGGGGAGTGTGGAGGCATCGTTCTTCACGCACGACCAACTTCAGATGATCGCCGATTTCGTTTCAGAACGCGGGGGCGGTCTTCTCCTCTTGGGGGGGCGCGACGCCTTCGCGGAAGGTGGCTGGGAAGGAACGCCCGTCGAGGAGGTCATGCCGGTAGTGCTTGGACCTCGGACCCAGGGTACTGAAGGCTATTTCGCCGAGGTGAAGGCTACGCCGACACCGGCGGGCCTGGCACACGCCGCGGTACAGCTCGACGCGGAGCCCGCGGGCGTGCGGGCACGGTGGGACTCACTCCCCCCGGTCACCACGGTGAATCCGCTCTTCCAGACTCGTCCCGGGGCGACGACTCTACTTTCCGGGCGCCACGAGAGTGGTGGTCCCGATCAGATCGTCCTGGCCTTCCAACGCTACGGTCGAGGCTCTTCGATCGCGCTGACGGCCCAGGACACCTGGCTGTGGCAGATGCACGCCGACGTACCGCTCGAGGACCAGAGCCACGAGGCATTTTGGCAGCAAATGCTTCGCTGGCTGGTCGACGGCGTCCCGGATGCGATCTCGGTTGCGGCCGATCAGGAGCAGGTCGAGCCCGGAGAGGTGGTCCGACTGGTGGCTTCGGTGGGTGACTCGACCTACATCGAGATCAACGACGCGTCCGTGACGGCTCGCCTGACGAGTCCGTCGGGAGTGGTGGAAGAGCTGCCGCTGGAGTGGACGGTCGAGACCGACGGCGAGTTCGTTGTCGACTTCCGCCCATCGGAGATGGGCGACTATCAAATCGAACTTTCCGCCGATCGCGGAGGCGTAGCCCTCGGCTCGGACGGAACCTTCGTCCACGTGGCTCCGAGCGACGAAGAATACTTCGGCTCGGCCCGTCGCACGTCGGTGCTCCGGCGAATAGCCGACGAAACGGGGGGACAGTTCTACACCCCGGAGACGGTCGGCACACTCGCCGAGGACATCACGATTACCGGCGCCGGGGTGACGCTGGTCGAGGAACACGACCTTTGGGACATGCCGATCCTGTTTCTGGTGATGCTGACGCTGATGGGGGCCGAGTGGGGCTTCCGACGCGTACGGGGTCTGGTGTGAGACGCACACTCCGAGCATGCGCGGCTCTTGCGGTCCTCTGTGTGGGGGCCGCCGAGACGGCCGAGGCGCAGGGGCGCACCCATGCGATCATCGTCGTAGGCCTCGGAGGAGCTGCGGAGTATCGGGACAGCTTTCACGCGGAAGCATCGCAGATCTACACGGCGCTGATCGAGCGACACGGGCTTCGCGCCGAGGACGTGACATATCTCGGCGAGAAGGTCGAGGTCGCTCCCGAGATGATCTCGCTCCGATCGACGAGGGCGAACGTGCTTCAGGTGCTCGGAGAGATCGCCCTGCACGCCCAGCCGATGGATCGGGTGCTCGTCGTGCTCATTGGACATGGCACGGCGGGAGGCAGCGAACCTCAGTTCAACCTGCCGGGCCCTGACCTGACGCCTAGCGACTTTCAGCTTGGCCTGATGGCCTTCCCCACTCAGTCGCTAGCCCTCGTTCACACCGGGACCGCCAGCGGAGGGTTCGTGACACCGCTCTCCGGACCGAATCGGGTCCTCATCGCGGCTACACGAACAGAGCGGCAGCTCAACGCAACCGAGTTCGGCCAATTCTTCGCGAAGGCTATCGCGGGGGAGGGTGCCGATCTCGATCACGACGATCGAATTTCGCTCTTGGAGACTTTCCTGTATGCCCGTCAGGAAGTCGAGCGCTACTACCAGGAGCAGAACGAACTCCTGACGGAGAGTGCGGTCCTCGACGACAACGGCGATGGCGTCACGAGTCACGATGCGGGCATCACCGGACCCGACGGCCTCCTGGCTGCGACGTTCCATATCGGGAGCTACTCGGGCACGGCGGCGCAGACTCCGGACGATCCGGTTCTCGCACGGCTCTACGAAGAACGCATCGAGATTCAGGGTCGGATCAATGTGTTGCGCGGCGTTCGGGACACGATGTCGGACGATCGTTATCTGGAGGAGATGGAGCCGCTCCTGGTCGAGCTGGCTTTGAAGACCCGCGAGATCCGCGCTCGCGAGGGCGGGACTTCGTGAGGGGTGTCGCGGCAGCGCTCATCATGCTCGCGGCGGCGAGCTCGATTCCGCTGCGGGCGCAGGGTATCGCCGATGCCCGTGCGGCCCTCAACGTCGGCGAGTACGAAGAGGCCATCGACCTCTACAGAGACGTTCTGAAAGACAACCCCGGCGCCGTAGCGGCTCGTGTCGAACTGATGGAGGCGCTCGTGGCGACCGGCGCCTACGCCGCAGCAATCTCCACGGGACGGGAGGCGCCCGACGAGCGGTCCGTCGCGAATGCGTTGGGCGAAGCGCTCGTTCAGGTGGGGCGCCTCGACGAAGCGGAGCAGTCGTTTGCCACCGCGGTCGCAGCAGCCGGAGCGTGGGGCCTGACCGCCCGATTCAACTTGGCGGAATTGCACTTCAACCGAGGAAGAATCGAAGAGGCCATGGAGGGCTTCGATCGATTCATCGACGTGTACAACTCCGCCGACGGACGCCTGAGCTCCCGCGATCTCGTCGCGGTCGCTCGTGCGGTGCGGTACCTCGGACGCAACGACCCCAATCTCTTCCGGGACGCTCTGCAGGCCCTCGACCAGGCGGCGACGGCGGACCCCACCTGGATGACACCCATCGTTTACGCGGGGGACCTCTTTCTCGAGAAGTATGACAGTCCCTCGGCTCAGACCGAGTTCGAGAAGGTGCTGGCGCTGAATCCGCACCACCCGGGCGCCCTGCTCGGTCTCGCGAAGGCCTTGGCCTTCGATGGGACTTCGGATTCGCGACGCGTCCTCGATCGGTTGCTCGCGGTCAACCCGAATCACGTGGAAGCGCACACGCTGATCGCGGGCCAATACCTCACAAACGAGCGTCATGAGGACGCGCGTGAGGCCGCGGATGCTGCTTTGGCCATCAACCCCGAGTCGCTTCTCGCCCTCACCACGCTCGCGGGATCCCATCTGCTGGCCGATGACCAGGCCGCTTTTGACATCGTGCGCGGTAGGGTCCTCGCCATCAATCCTCGTTACGCCGAACTCGACGTCGCGCTCGCGGAGCTTTCGGTACAGACCCGCCGGTACCAGCAGGCGGTCGATCGCGCGCAGGCTGCGGTCGAGCTCGACCCCGCCGCATGGGAGGCGTGGGGCCTGCTCGGCATGAACCAACTCCGCGTGGGAGCGATCGACGCCGGACGAGCCAACATCGAGCGCGCGTTCGCCGGCGATCCGTTCAATCCCTGGTTCAAGAACAACCTCGACCTCCTCGACACCTTCGAGCGCTTCGAGATCCGCCCTACCGAGCACTTCGAGCTCTTTCTGCACTCCACCGAAGCTCAACTGCTCGCGAACTACCTCGCGCCCATCGCGGAAGAGGCCTTCGACAGCCTTTCCCGACGGTACGGAGTCGAGCCAGACCTCCCCGTCAGGGCCGAACTCTTCCCCAGCCACGCAGACTTCTCGGTGCGCACACTCGGGGAGGCGGGCTTGGGCGCTCTGGGGGTCAGCTTCGGGCGGGTGCTGGTCATGGACTCCCCGAGCGCGCGCTCACTCGGTGACTACAATTGGGCCTCGGTATTCTGGCACGAGTTGGCGCACACCTTCCATCTCGCGATGACCGACAACCGGGTCCCGCGCTGGTTCTCCGAAGGGCTGGCCGTACATGAACAACGCAAGGGCCGTGAGGGATGGGGTCATCAGCCCAGTATCCCGTTCCTGCAGGCGCTACAGGACGGCCGGCTGAAGAAGGTGAGTGAGCTCAACGACGGCTTCATGCGGCCGGACTATCCGCAGCAGGTCATCTTCTCGTACTACCAGGCCTCGCTCGTCTTCCAAGTCATAGAGGATCGGCACGGCTTCGACGCGGTGCGCCAGATGCTCCATGGCTACGGCCGCGGCGAAACGACCGAGCATCTGTTCCGCACGGTGCTCCAGACGTCCGCCGAAGACTTCGACGATGAGTTCGCCGACTATCTGAAGGAACGTTTTCGAGCACCCCTCGCGGGACTTCTTCAACTCGAGAACGCACCGGCTTCGGGAGCGGACGTTGCCGCCCTGCAGAACTTCGCCCGCGCTCATCCGGGCGACTTACTCACGCGCCTGCGCCTCGGTGTCATGCTCTTTCGTGACGGCCGAGGGACGGACGCCGAAGAACAGTTCGAGGCCGCGCTACGGATCTTCCCCGAATACGGCGGTCCCGACAGCCCGTACTGGTTTCTTGCTCAGATACACCGGGAACGGGGCGAGCTCGAGGCGGCCTCCGCGGCACTCGCGCGCTTGAACGCCCTTTCCGAATCGAACTACGCCGCTCTGTTGGCTCACGCGGAGATCCTGGCCGAGCTGGGACGCCCGGGCGAAAGCGCAGAGGCCTTGGACAAGGCGGTTCAGATCTGGCCGTATGAGCTCTCCCTTCACGAGCGACTCGCAGCGCTACACGCCGAACTCGGCAATCGGGAGGGCGCGGTAAGGGAGCGGAGCGCGGTGGTCGCGCTGAATCCCGCGGACCGCGCGGAGGCGCTATTCCGCCTCGCGGTCGCTCATCGCGACGCGGGAGACACACGATCGGCACGGCTGTCCGTCATGGGAGCCCTCGAGATCGCCCCGAACTACGAGGAAGCGCTCGAACTGTTGCTCGAGCTACGCGGCAGCACCGAGGAGCACCGCCCATGACGGTCGCGCGACTCTTGATGGCCGTGCTCACAGCAGGCTCGGCGGCGGGTATCGGCTTCGGCTTCGCGACGCTCGAGTCGAGCGCCGACGCCGAGGCGCGGCAGTCTTTTGAGGACATCAACGCCCCCTACGACGGGCTGTTTCACTTCGTTCGGATCCGCTACTCGTCGGGAGGCGGGGGCGGAGGGTTCGGCGGCGGGCGACGACGTGGGGGTGGCGGAGGCGCGATGTGGGCGCACGACTATCCCCGCGCAGAACGGAACTTCCTGTCTATCATGAAGGAGACGACCTTCGTCGACGCCCAGACGGAGGGCTCCAACGTCCTCACCTTCGATGACCCGGAACTCTTCAAGTACCCGGTCGCATACATCGTCGAGGTCGGGGCCTGGAACCCGACAGAGACCGAGGCCGAGTCATTGGCCAACTACCTGCAGAAGGGCGGCTTTCTGATCGTCGATGACTTTCGGGACGGCTACGCGCTCGACAATCTCGAATTTCACCTCAGGCGCATTCTGCCCGACGGCAACATGGTCATGGTCTCCGACAATGACGACATCTTCGACTCGTTCTTCCGAATCGTGCCCCAGGACGTGATGCCTCCCTACGGAGGGGGTGCGCCGATCTGGTACGGAATCTACGAGGACAACGATCCGACCAAGCGTCTCATGGTCATTATCAACTACAACAACGACATCGCCGAATACTGGGAATTCTCGGATTACGGCTACTACCCGATCGACCTTGCGAACGAAGCGTACAAGCTGGGTGTGAACTATGTGGTCTACGGGATGACCCATTAGATCGACCGGCATCGAACGAACCACCGGGCTCGTGCCCACTATTCCACACGGAGAGAACCTTGGCGGATGACGCGATCGGAACGGTAAAGCTGGACGACGCAAATGATGTCGCTCTAGCCGACCGACTGAAGAGCGGGCGCGAGCAGATCATCAGCGAACTGCGAAAGCTGATCGTGGGTCAGAACGAAGTGATCGAGCAGGTGCTCCTGTCACTCTTCGTCGGCGGCAACAGCCTGATCATCGGGGTGCCCGGCCTGGCCAAGACCCTCCTGATCCATACGATCGCGCAGGTCATGGATCTGAAGTTCGCACGAATCCAGTTCACTCCGGATCTGATGCCGTCCGATATCACGGGAACGGACATCATTCAGGAGGACCCCGACTCAGGGCGTCGATCGATGGTCTTCGCGCCCGGACCCGTCTTCGCCAACATCGTGCTCGCGGACGAGATCAACCGCACACCGCCGAAGACCCAGGCCGCGCTGCTCGAGGCGATGCAGGAACACCGGGTCACCGTGCAGGGCCGCACGTACACGCTCGACGAGCCGTTCTACGTCTTCGCGACGCAGAACCCGATCGAACTCGAGGGCACGTATCCCCTGCCTGAGGCCCAGCTCGACCGATTCATGTTCGAGATCGCCATCGAACACCTCAATGAGGAGGACGAGCTCGAAGTCGTCCGCTCGACCACAGGAAATCTCAACCCGACCTTCAGCCACGCGGTCACGGGGCCGGACCTGATCGCGTTCCAGAAGCTCGTGCGGCGCGTCCCTGTGTCGGACTCGGTGCTCCGCTACGCGGTCAGCCTCGTGCGCATGAGCCGCCCGAGCGCTAACGGGGACTCTCCTGACTTCGTAAAGAAGTGGATCGCCTACGGAGCCTCGCCCCGGGCGGCTCAATACCTGGTGCTCGGCGCCAAGGCGCGAGCCCTGACGAGTGGCCGTTATCACGTGACGTTCGAGGACATCCAGGCGCTCGCTCAGCCGGTCATGCGCCACCGCGTGTTGACGAACTTCCACGCGGAGTCAGAAGGTCGGACCCCTTCTGAACTGGTGGGTATGCTGCTGGAGCACGTCCGCGTCCCAACCTCGGGCATGTAGGGCGACCGTCCGTTGGCCATCTCTCGCTCAGGAACCGCTGCTGGAACACAGTTCCTCGATCCGGCCGTCCTCGGTCGCATCGGGAATCTCGAGCTGCTTGCTCGAACGGTGGTCGACGGATTCCTCACCGGCCTTCACCGCTCGCCCTACCTGGGCTTCAGTGTGGACTTCGCCGAGCACCGTCCGTACATGCCTGGCGACGACATCCGCAGAATCGACTGGCGCCTCTTCGCCCGCACGGACAGGCATTACATCAAGCTCTTCGAAGCCGACACCAACACGAACTTCTCCGTGCTGTTGGATCTGTCGGCTTCCATGAGCTACGGAAGTCACTCGCTGACGAAGCTCGATTATGCGCGGTATCTCGCGGCGTGCCTCACCTTCTTCTCGAGTCGGCAGCGTGACCGGGTCGGGCTCGTGACGTTCGACCACGACGTCGTCGACTACGTACCGCCTTCCATGAAGCACCTCGACACCGTGCTTCACACGCTCGACCGGGCGCACGCTGGTCGCCCCGGTAATCTAGAGGCTCCCATGCTCCAGATTACCGAGATGCTCCGTAGGAAGGGCATCCTCGTCGTGATCTCCGACTTCTACGAAGAACCCGAAGCGGTCCTGCGAGCGTTGGGTCCCCTGCGGGCCCGAGGACACGACGTGATCGTCTTTCACGTTATGGATCCTTATGAACTCGACTTCCCTTTCGAGGAAGCCTCGGGATTCGAGGATCTCGAGACCGGGGAGCAGATTCCGGTGATCCCGACGAAGCTCAAGGGTGACTATCTGCAGATGATTCAGGCCCATCTCGATGCCCTCGAAAAAGGCTTCGCGAAGAACCGGATCGATTACACGCTCCTGAACACGTCCAAGCCTCTGGACCTTGCGCTGTTCCAGTACTTGTTGGCTCGAGAGCGGTTGAGCAAGACTCGATGAGCCTGACATTTCTCGTCCCGCTCTTTCTCCTCGGCATCGCGGGCGTCGTCGTCCCGATTGTAGTGCACCTTACGCGCCGCCAGCGACGCAATGTCGTGCACTTCCCGTCCCTGATGTTCCTCGAGAAGATCCCCTATCAGGAGCAGCGCCGACGAAGAATCCAACACTGGTTTCTTCTCTCACTTAGGGCGCTGGCCCTCGCGCTGCTGGTCTTCGCGTTCGCGCGCCCGTTCGTCGACCAGAGCAGCTTGGGCCTGGGCGCAAGTTCGGGACCGCGCGAGGTCGTGGTCCTCATCGACCAGTCCTACAGCATGGCGATCGGCGACCAGCTCGATCGAGCAAAGGAGGAAGCCCAAAGGGTCTTCGACCAACTCGGACCTCTGGACCGAGCCTCGCTCGTCGTCTTCTCTCGGGGCGCCTACGTGATCGCACGCTCGACGTCGGATCGGATTCGTCTACGAGCCGCGCTCGACACCGTCGCGGTCTCATCGGGCGCGACCCGATTCGGTCCCGCGCTCAAGGTCGCCCAGACCATTCTGGAGGAGTCGAACCTGCCGTCCGGCGACGTATACCTGCTCAGTGACTTTCAGCGGAATGGCTGGAACGGCGACGAGGGCGTACGACTCCCGCCAGGGTCACGTGTGATTCCGATCTCGGTCGCCGAGGGCTCCGCCATCGACAACGTCATGGTGACGGATGTCACCCTGCCGCGTCAGATCGTGGCCGGTCGCGAACGGGTCACGCCTACGGCCCGCATCGTTCGCCGGGGCGGTACGGCCGCTCGGGAGATCGCCGTCACACTCGAGCTCGACGGCCAACAGATCCAGAGTCGACCACTCCTGCTCGAACCGAACGCTGCGGGAGCGGTGACCTTTCAGCCCTTCACGCTCTCGCAGCCGCACACGACGGGAACCGTCCACCTTCCAGAGGATCCTCTCCTCGCCGACAACTCGCACCACTTCGTCCTGTCGCCGGGGAGCGCGCTCGGAGTCCTCATCGTCGAAGGCGCGGGAGCGGCCCGTGACGTGAGTCTCTACCTCCGCGGCGCCCTCGACGTCTCGGACGACGGACGCTTCGACGTACGCTTGAGGCGAGCGAGCGCGATTCGGCCCGTGGATCTCGACGGGGTCGCGGCGGTCTTCTTGAACGATGTCCAGATCGATGGAGGCTCGGCAGAGCGGCTCAGGGAATTCATGGAGGGAGGCGGTGGAATCCTGGTGGCGCTGGGGCAGGACGGCGGCTGGCCCGCGTCAGCCGCAGACCTACTCCCTGGCACCGTAGGTCCCATGGAGGACCGCGTGCAGGGGAGAGGAGGCCGGCTCGGCTACCTCGAGTACGACCATCCGGTTTTCGAGGTGTTCTCGGGTCCCCGGAGCGGTGATTTCACGGGCGCGCGTTTCTACAGGGCGCGTCGCCTCCAGCCCACGGACTCGGCGACCGTTCTAGCTCGCTTCGACGACGGCTCGGTCGCGCTCGCAGAAGTCGGGATCGGACAAGGCAAGGTTCTGGTTTGGATGACGTCTCTGGACGCCTTCTGGAACGACCTCGCCCTTCAGCCCGTGTATCTGCCCTTCGTGCACAGGCTCGCCGAATACCTGGGCGGCCGCGCAGAAGCTGTGCCCTGGTTCGTCACTGGACAGGTCGTGGATCTGGCAAATCCGAACGCGCTGGAAACCGCCGGCCTGGTCTCTTCTCGAGCCGCTGGGCTCCTCGATGGACTGGACCAGGTAGCCCTGACGCCCTCCGGCGCCAATCGACCCATGCCTGCGAGCGACGGACCCCGCTATCTCCCGCTCGACGAACATGGTTTCTACACCGTGCGGCAGCCGGGCTCGGACCCAGATCGCCCGTTCGTCATCGCAGTCAACGTCGACTTGGAGGAATCCAACCTCACCCGGATCGACCCGGAGGAGCTGGCCCTTCAGATCGAAGCCCCGCGTGCGGCTACAGCAGGCAGTGCCACCTTCACGGTGGCTGCCGAACTCCAACGAGAGGACCAGGAGCGCAGACAGTCACTCTGGCGTTGGTTGCTGGTCGTAGCCCTCGGGTTGTTCATCACAGAAACGGCAATCTCGAATTGGGTGTCGAGACGGGGGTCGGGAGCCCAAGGAGTCGCAACGGGTTAGGGAAGAGTACGTCGCGTCGCGGTCCGGACGATGGCGAGGTCGGGTGAGCGGGTAATAGTTTGCAGATGAGCCGCAACGGGAGAGGGCGATGAAGGACTCGGAACGACGTTTGGTCCAGAACAGAATCCTCGATGTCGTACGAAGCGTGCGGTGGCGCTGGCGCGCGCGCCTCGCCCTTCGAGGACTGGCCTGGGTCGTCGGGCTCACCGGACTCGTGGTCTTTCTGGCGGCGATCGGACTCGAGCGACTCCGTTTCTCGGCAGCAGCGGTCGTGTGGCTGAGGTTCCTGACGTGGACCACGCTTGCGGTCTCGACCTACGTCTTCCTGGTTCGGCCTCTGTTCAGGCGGGTCTCCGACGTTCAAGTGGCGCTGTACCTCGAGGAGCACGAGCCGTCACTCGAGCATGCGGTGATGAGCGTTCTCGAAGAAGGTTCCGGCGCGGCCTCGCCCGATCTCGCAGAAAGGGTTGCCGAGATCGCGCTCGAAAAGGCCCGTAGTGTCGACTACGGGCGCCGCGTCGAGCAAAGCGGACTCTATCGGTTCGCCGGAGCGCTGACCGCGGTGGCCGTCCTGGTTCTCTCGGCGACTTTGCTCGGGCCGGAGCACGTCCGCGTCGGGCTCGCCGCCTTGCTGCTTCCAACCACGGACCCGGCCGCGGTCAATCCCTACTCCGTATCGGTAGCGCCTGGCGATGTGACGATCGCACGCGGCTCCGATCAGGTCGTGACGGCGATCCTGGGCGGGTTCGAAGCCGGGGACGCTTCGATCTTCACCAAGGGTGAGTCGGACCAGACCTTCCAGCGGCTCACGATGCTTTCGGGAATCGATGGCGGTTTCGAGGTCATGCTGCTCGGTATCAACGAGCCGACCGAGTACTTCGTCGAGTCCACCGGCATACGGTCACCCACCTTCGCCATCGACGTGGCGGATCTCCCCTACGTGGATCAGTTGGACCTGACGTATTACTTCCCGGCGTACACCGGCCTGCAGCCAAGAACGGTGCCCGACGGAGGAGATATCGCCGCGCTCGAGGGCACCGTTGTGGAGCTCCGCATCGAACCCACGATGCTGACCCCCGGCGGCCGACTCGTGCTGGACGGGGTGGCTTCCGACGAACTCACCGTGAACCCCGACGGCAGTTTGTCGGTGCGGGTCACGGTAGGGACCAATGACTTCTATTCCATCGAACTCGCTCGCGAGAATGGCGCGTTCGTTGCGTCGTCGCCCGAATACAACATCGACGTCCTGGAGGATCAGGCGCCTTCGATTCAATTCTCCCGCCCCGGGCGGGACATGCCGGCGTCGCCCATCGAGGAGGTGTTCCTCGAGATGAGCGCAGACGACGACTACGGGATCGGGGACATCCGACTCGTCTACTCGGTGAACGGTGGCCCAGAGGACACTGTGGCCGTATTCCAGGCAAGCGGCACCCCGCTCTCGGAGGTCGTGACGGGGCACACCCTCTTCCTGGAGGAGTGGGAGCTCGAGCCGGGCGACCTCGTTTCCTACTACGCGATGGTTCGCGACAACCGGTCTGGGAGCACAGCACGCGTCGTCACCAGCGATATCTACTTCCTCAACATGAGGCCCTTTGAGCGGGCGTATCGCCAAGCCGAGCAACAGGGGGGCGGCGGTGGTGGTGGCGGGGGTGGCGGAGCCGAAACCGCCCTTTCGGAGCTCCAGCGCCAGATCATTGCGGCCACGTTCAACCTGATTCGCCAGCGGGACTCGTATAGCGAGAGCGAGTTCAACGAGAACGTCGTGAGCGTCGGGCTTGCCCAAGGTCGCCTCCAGGATCAGGTAACGACCTTGCTCGAGCGTATGCAGAATCGCGGGCTCACCCAGACCGACCCGGGTTTCCGCGACGTCTCCGCCATTCTACCCAAGGCCTTCGAGGCCATGACGCGGGTTCAGGAAGATCTCGCGAATCGTGCGCTTCGAGAGGCTCTCCCCGACGAGCAGGAAGCCCTTCGGTTTCTTCAGCAGGCGGAAGAGACCTACGAACGCTACGTCCAGGAACAGCAGGAGCAGGCTGGCGGAGGCGGGGGTGGAGGCGGTCAGCAGGCCGCGGAGGATCTCGCGGATCTCTTCGAGCTGGAGCTGGACAAGCTGAAGAATCAGTACGAGACGGTCCAACGCGGACAGCAACAGCAAGCCGACAATCAGGTGGACGAGTTGCTCGAGCGGCTCCAGGAGCTCGCACGCCGACAGGAGCAGGAAGCCGAGCGTCAGCGCCGTCGTGCGTCTCAGAATCAGAGCGGAGCCGCCGGGGGCGGTGAGGGGCAACGCGAACTCGCGGATGAGACCGAGGAGGCTGCGCGTCAGTTGCAACGACTGGCGAGAGAGAACAACGACCCGGAACTCGAGCAAACTGCCAGGAATCTGCAGCGGGCCGCGGACGCCATGCGCCAGGCTGCCGCTTCCTCTGGAAGTCAGTCGACGTCCGAGGCGAACTCGGCCCTGAGAGGGTTGGAGGAAGCACGCAGGCAGCTCGAAGAAGCGCGGTCCGACCGAGCTCGCCGCGACGCCGAAGACGCCATCGCCCAGGTCGACGAGCTACGGCGTCAGCAGCGCGACGTGCAGAGAGATGTCCGCGAGCTACCGACGGACCGTAGCCCGGAGCGCCAAGCGGAGATCGACCGGCTCCGTGAGCGAAAGGACCAAATGCACGGGGCGGTTCAGGATCTCGAACGCCAGCTCGACGCCGCGGCCAGCAGTGGGCGCGCTGACAACCCGCAGGCTGCTCGCGAACTCGCCGAGGCGGCGAACCAGATTCGTGAGTCGAAGCTGAAGGAGAAGCTGCAGTACTCCCGCGGAACGATCGAGCAGTGGGACCCACAATCGGCGGTGACGATGGAGCTGCAGATCGAAGGCGACCTACAAGCGCTCCGGGACCAACTGGAGCGAGCGCAGGGCGCGTCGAGCCAACGTCAGGCAAATCCACTGGAAGACGCGCTCGACGACACGCGCGACCTCGTGCGTAGCATGGAGGCCATGGACCGGCGCCTGAACGAGCCCGGTCAGCAGGGCCAGGAGGGGCAACAGGGTCAGAGTCAGCAGGGCCAGGAGGGGCAACAGGGTCAGAGTCAGCAAGGGCAGGAAGGCCAACAGGGCCAAGGGCAACAGGGCCAACAGGGTCAGGGACAGCAGGGTCAGGAAGGCCAACAGGGCCAAGGGCAGCAGGGCCAGGGCGGCG
>JAQBXY010000007.1 GCA_027623325.1 Gemmatimonadota bacterium | reverse complement strand
GAACGCCGCGTTCCCCTTCAACTTCACCGACATGCCGATGCGGGTGAGCCTGTCCATCTCGCTGCCCATCTTTACCGGCTTCAGCCGAGAGCGTCAGGTCTCGCAGCTCAACAACCTCGCCGAGGACGCGGAACACAGCCGTCGGGCCGAGGAGCTGCGACTCCGCACGATGGTCACGAACACACTCGACAACGTGACCACCGCGTATCGAGTCGTGCAGGCGGAAGAGCGGAACCGAGCCCTCGCCGAGGAACAGCTTCTCCTGCAGCAACGGCGCTATTCGTTAGGCGCGGCCGACCTGCTGTTCCTCATGGATGCACAGACGACAATGACCACGGCCGAGCAGGCATACCTGAACGCCGTGTACGACTTCCATTACAACTTGATCGCACTCGAGGCGGCCGTCGGCCGACCTCTCCGATCGCGCTAAAGGACGAACTCACGTGGATCTCATTCGCGACACCAAGCCGCAGAGAAAGCGGAAGAAACTCGTGTGGAGCCTGGTCGCAATCGGGCTGCTCGGGTTGACCATATTCGTTCCCAAGCTCCTTCCGACGGCTTCTCCCACGGTCGATGGCGCGACCGTTTGGCGCGACACGGTCGAGTTCGGGACGATGATCCGGCAGGTTCGGGGGCCCGGTACGCTGATTCCCGAGCAGATGCGCTGGATCACGGCCGTAACGGCTGGCCGCATCGAGCAGATTCTCTCGTTGCCCGGCACCGAGGTAGAGGACGGCTCGCTCATCATGCGCATGAGCAATCCGGACGTCGACATGCAGCTCCTTCAGGCGCAGCAGCAAGCGTCTCAGGCGCGAGCTACGCTCGCTCAGCTGCGCACGACCCTTCAGACCCAGGAACTGACGCAGCGCGGCAACGTCGCCACGGTGCGAACACAGTTTCTCGATGCCGACCGCAACTACAGCACCAACCAGCGCCTCTTCGACGAGAATCCCGACCTCGTAGCTCGTGCGGATCTCGAACGGTCTCAGGAACTGGTAAATGAACTCCGAATCCGGCTAGCGATCGAAGAAGATCGCCTCGCCGTGATGGAAGGGACCTCCGGGGCCCAGATCGCGGCCCAGGAAGAACAAATCGACCGACTGATGGACCTCGTGCGCTTCAACAACGAACGGCTTCAGTCGATGCAAGTGCAGGTGCCGGTGGGCGGCGTTCTCGCCGCGCTCGACATTCCGCTCCAAGAAGGGCAGTGGGTGCAGTCGGGACAAAACCTGTCTCGTGTGGTCGTTCCCGGACGCCTCAAGGCCGAGATCCGCATTACCCAGACGCAGGCGCAGGACATCGTGATCGGCCAGACGGCGCTGATCGACACCCGGACGGACACGATCGTCGGCTCGGTGACGCGGATCGATCCGGCTGTCCGCAACGGAACCGTTACGATCGATGTGACGCTCCCGGCGAATCTGCCTCCGTCCGCGCGCCCTGACCTCAGCGTCGACGGAAACGTCGTGATCGAGCGTCTCGACGAGGTGACGTACGTCGGCCGCCCGACCTTTGGTCAGGCGAACCAGCGGGTGAGCATCTTCAAGCTCACTCCAGAAGGGGACTACGCGGACCGAATCACGATCCAGTTGGGCGCGAGTTCGGTGAACGACATGCAGGTGCTGGAGGGCTTGGTGGCGGGTGACGTTGTGATACTGTCCGACATGTCCCGGTGGGACGGGTTCGACAGAGTGAAGATCAGAAACTAGCGGTTTCAGTTGATCCGGCCGGCGGAAGGGATCCGTTCGGTCACTCAAACTCAGGGAGGGGACGATGGCTGGAGAACATCCGCTGATCTATCTGGAGGGCCTGAGCAAGGTCTTCTACACGGAGGAAGTGGAGACGCATGCGCTGTCGAACATCAATCTGTCGATCGCTACGGGTGAGTTCGTGTCGATCGCGGGGCCGTCGGGTTGCGGCAAGACGACGCTGCTGTCGATCCTGGGACTGCTCGACAGTCCGACCGCGGGCAAGTACCTGCTCGACAATACGCCCGTCTAGAACCTGACGGCGAGCCAACGGGCGAAGATCCGTAATCAGGCGATCGGCTTCATCTTCCAGGCGTTCAACCTGATCGGCGATCTGACGGTCTACGAGAACGTCGAGCTACCGCTCACATACCGCGGCATGCCGGGCAGCGAGCGCAAAGAGCGAGTCCAAGCCGCGCTCGAGCGCGTCGGGATGGCGCATCGCATGGGTCACTATCCGAGTCAGTTGAGTGGTGGTCAGCAGCAGCGCGTCGCGGTCGCACGAGCGATCGTCGGCAAGCCGCTGATCCTGCTCGCGGATGAGCCCACGGGTAACCTGGACTCGAAGAACGGCAACGCGGTGATGGACCTCATGCTCGAGCTTCACGCCGAAGGCGCGACGATCTGCATGGTGACCCACGACCCGCGCTACGCACACATGGCGGACCGTTCGGTCCACCTGTTCGACGGTCAGGTCGTCAGTGAGGACCAGGCACAAAAGCACGCACTGGAAGAGGCGGGATTCGACGTCGCGTAGGGCGCCGCCGAGTCAGCACGGGGTGGTGGGGTGGCGGGCCCGCGGCGAAAGCCGCGGGCCCTTTCTCGTGCCCCTTGGTCAGCCTTCCTCGAGCTGCGGAAACTCCCCGGGAAGGTTGTAGGCGCGCGCCACGAAAGCTGGGTCCTCCTGATCGCGTCGTTCCGACGTCAGGAAAACGTAGTATCCGCACGTCGGCCCCTCCGGATGCCCGCGGCAAACGGACGGGCGGACAGCGTGCACCGTACACAGGCGCGTCTTCAGGTCAAGGAAACGACAGGCGCTGCCGAACACTTCGTCCTTCTGGTGGCGGATGACCCGTTCGCGGCTGGTCCATCCTCGCTTCGTGAACTTTTCGTCTGCCTCCTCCTCGGCGATCCCGAAGTGTTTGGCGAGGCGCCGAACGTCGCGCTTGGTGATCGGGATTCGCGGATAGGTGCAGCAATACGACGGGCACTTGAGGCAGTCGTAGAGGTCCGGGAGGGCTTTGGGCACGCGTCGCTAGAGGGGCAGGGTCAATGAAACGGCGGAGGTGAAATCGAGAGGACCCGCCGCGGAGGACGGTGGAAGCTATACGGAGAGGGCGAGCCGGACTACGTTGCTTTCGCCCTGAAATTCTGCGTCTCGAGATTCTCCATGCCGAAGCTTAGCTGCCTTCATCTGCTGGCCCTGGTGCTTGCCCTCGCGGGCGCGTTGCCTGTATCGAGCCAGTCGGAGTTAGACGCACTCCTCACCCGCGCCGAGCGGACCGATTTCGCCGAGACGAGCAGCTACGCGGACGTCATCGAGATGGTGGAGCGACTAGCCGCACTGTCCGACGATATCCACCTCACGAGCTTTGGTTACACCAATGAGGGACGGCGCCTGCCGCTACTCGTTGTAGGGGCCCCAGACGCTTCGCCCGAATCGGTCCGTGCTACGGGCAAGACGCGTGTCTACCTGCAGGGCAACATCCACGCGGGGGAGGTGTGCGGAAAGGAAGCCCTCCTCATGCTCCTACGGGACTTTGCTCGCGGACAATACCCGGACTGGACCGATGACCTGGTTCTCATCGTCGCTCCGATCTACAACGCGGATGGCAACGAGCGAGTAGACCTCGGCAACAGACCTCGCCAACACGGTCCGATCGGGGGAATGGGTCAGCGACCGAACGCTCAGGGTCTGGATCTGAACCGCGATCATATGAAGCTCGATTCCCCCGAGGCCCGATCGGTCGTCGGGATGATGAACGCGTACGACCCGCACGTGAGCGTCGATCTCCACACGACGAATGGAACGCGGCACGCCTACCGCCTGACGTACTCGCCCCCGTTGCACCCGAATACCCCGATGGTCGTGGACCACTTTCTCCGTGACGCATGGCTGCCGGCTGTCACGGAACGCATCAAGGAGAAGCGCGGCTGGGACTATTACTACTATGGAAACCACAACCCACGACGGCCCGGGTGGTACACGTTCGACTACCGTCCCCGCTTCAACAACAACTACATCGGCCTGCGGAACCGCATGGCGATCCTCAGCGAAGCGTACGCCTACGACACCTTCGAGGACCGAGTGTCTGCCACCCTCTGGTTCGTGGAAGAGGTGCTAGGCTTCGCACAGGAGAATGCGAGAGAGATCAGGTCGATTGTGGAGGAAGCGGAGCTTCGGTCCGTCGTGGGTCAGCCTCTCGCGACGCGGGCGACCTTCGAGCAGTCCGCTGAGGAGGTCACGATCCTCATGGGCGAGGTGGACGAGGAACGACACCCCTCGACGGGGGAGATCATCCTGCGACGTCGGGAAGTAGCGATCCCCACGTCGATGTTCGAGTTCGGGACGTTCGTCGCTTCCGAGACGTCGATCGCGCCGGAAGTGTATTACGTGAGGCCCGAGGCCGCGGATGCGATCGATCGGCTGCGGGCGCACGGAGTCACGATGGTCCCGCTCGCAGCCGAGCAGCAGATGGCTCTCGAGCGTTTCCGAATCGACTCCACGACGGTCGCGCCCACTCCGTTTCAGGGGCGTAGCGAACGCACACTTCACGGGGCGTGGGTCGCTTCGATCGAAACATTGCCCGCTGGCACGGTGGCAGTTCCGGTGGATCAGTCGCTCGGACGCCTCGCGTTCACTCTGCTCGAGCCTCGCTCGGACGACGGACTAGCCAACTGGGCGATCTTCGACCCACAGATCGGAGCGGGGAGTTACCCGGTCCTGAGGGCGCCCTCGAGACGCTAGAGAACCTCTGGAGCTTCCCTAGGAGAGGGTCTCCACGCGCTGGAAGATGTGCACCCCACGTGCCTCGAGGTGCTGGATCACCGCGTCGAAGCACTTTGCGTTTCGGCCGACGATCTCTGGCGGTGCCAGACCCGGCTCCGTCCACAAGCCACGCGCGACGAGACTCGCCATGGCTGTACACGTGTAGCCCGTCGTCCGGGCCATGGACATCGTCTCGGTTTCGGTGTTGTAGTAGTCGAGCAGGTTGTACGTGTGCCGCACCCGCTTTCCATCGTGCTCGCCCTCGACGACGATGCGCATGACCGTGAGATCTGGTTCGCCCTCGTCGAACGTCCAGGCGCTGAAAAGCAGTGCCTCGGTCACATCCCGGGGGCGCACGGTACCGGACGCGGCCTGGATCTCATCGACCGAGAAGAACCCCGCATCCCGCAGGATTCGCATGCGGACGGCATGACCCGGATAGCGCATGGTCTTTTCGACCATGTGAGGGGTCTTCGAAGTCCGAAGAAGCGACCTCAAGCCGTCGGTGTTGAACGCCTCCAGTGACCCGAGTCCGGGAAAATCGACGAGTTCCACATCGGAGAGGGCTGGTCTCGTTACCTCCACGCCGTTCAGCCGCATGCGGGCGGGCCGCATATACTCCTCGATGACGTCCCCAGGGGAGAACGGTGCCTTGTACTCCCAGGGCCAACTTCGCTCCACCGGGAGTCCTCCGACGAGGCAGTGAAACGACGTTGTCTTGTCGAGGTGCGCCTCCATGCGGCCCAGGACGAGGTTGCTGAGCCCCGGGGCTACGCCGCAGTCGACCAGACACGGGACGCCGGCGTCGGCTGCGAGCTTCTCGAGCCCGAACGCATCTTCGGGAAAGAAGGAGATATCGACGATCGGTCGACCCTCCTGAAGGACACGCTCCACGGTCTTGTAGCCCATGAATCCCGGGACGGCGCCCACCACGAGATCCGCGTCCTTTACGGCCTTGGACACGGTTTCGCCCTTGGAGAGGTCCGCTACGACGCCATCGGCTCCGAATTCGGTCATCCTCTCGACCCGAACCGGGTCGAGGTCGACCACCAGAACGTCAAAATCATCTTCGGCGGCGAGGTCGCGAACGATCGCGCTTCCGATTCGGCCGCCACCTAGTACGACGATGTTCAGGATCCGTCCTCCACTGGGTGTTTCGGGGCAGGACAGAAAATCAGTCCACAGTCGTCGGCGTGTGCAAGGGGGTGCCGGGGAACCGTCATATGGGGTGAGACCAAAAACTGGAGGTAACTGTGCGTGCCCTGACGGATATCAGACGGTGGTGTGTGGTGCTGGTCGTACTTCTGGCGAATGCAGCGCCCGGTGCCGCCCAGGGGTGGATCGAACCCGGAGTCAATCGTGGTGGGTTCGCCGTGGACAAGACCCGGAGCGAAGTAACGGTTCGAATCGAAGGTCGGGTGGCGTTCATCGAAGTCTCCGAGTGGTTCGTCAACGCAGGCAACCGCCTCGCCGAGGGTGAGTATCTCTACCCGCTCCCCGGGGAGGCCGTCTTTCAGGGCTTTTCGCTCTTTCAAGGAGACGCCGAGCTCCGCGGCGAGATCATGGATGCCGATCAAGCTCGCGAGATCTATGAGGCGATCGTTCGTCGGCGCGCCGATCCCGCTCTGATCGAGCTCGCCGGGCAGGGGCTTCTCCGTGCCCGGGTGTTCCCGATCCAACCTGGCGAGACGCGTAAGGTCGCCTTGCGCTACACCCAGGTGCTCGAGCGCGCGGGCAACGCTCTCCAGCTGGTATACGCAGGAGGTGTCCGTGGTGGCGCCCAAGCCGGAGCCGGTGAGATTCGACGCGCGACGCCCCAGGGAGTAGAGACGCGGTTTTCGGTCCATGTGGACGACTGCGACGACTTCCTGGACCCCTTCTCGCCGACGCATACGCTGGATGTCGATCGTGACGCCGAGCGGCTCGTCATCACTGTCGCGGAGGAGATCGTCGGCAGGCTCGCGCTTTTCCTCCCGCTCTCGGGGGACGCCGTCGGACTTTCGATCGCGACGCACCGGCCCGTGGGGGAGGACGGATACTTCATGCTGACGCTCTCTCCCGATCGGAGTGCCGAGGCGGTTCAGCCGCGGGACCTCACGGTCGTGCTCGACGTGTCCGGCTCGATGTCCGGTGAGAAGATTGACCAGGCCCGGCAGGCTCTACGCCAACTGTTGAACACGCTCTCCCGTGACGATCGCTTTCGCCTGATGGCGTTTTCGAACTCCGTCCGTATTCAGAGCCGAGACTGGAAGTCAGCGCGCGGCCGCGAGCTCGATGAAGCGCGCGAATGGGTCGACGACCTGATCGCCGATGGCGGCACCAACATCGGAGCCGCGCTCGAAGAGGCGTTTCGTCTCGAGAGTCCCCGGGGACGCCTCCCGGTCGTGCTCTTCCTTACAGACGGTCTGCCGTCCGTGGGGGAACAGTCCCCCGAGAGCCTCGCGCGAATCGCCGAGGAGCGTGCGGGGCGGGCCCGTGTGTTCGCCTTCGGCGTTGGGAACGACGTCAATACCGCGTTGCTCGACCGCCTGAGCGAGGCGGGTCGCGGAGACACGGACTACGTCGAGCCGGGTGAGAATGTGGAACGCGTCCTGGCGCTACTCGCGGCCAAGATCCAGTACCCGGTACTGACAGACCTCGAATTGTCCGGTGGCCCCATCGATATCGGTGAAGTCTATCCGGTGACGATTCCCGATGTTTTCGCCGGCGAGGAGCTCGTGCTGTTCGGGCGCTTCGAGGGTGACGGACAGAGTCAGGTCACGGTACGGGGTCAGAGATTGGGACGATCGCTTGAATTCACGACCGAACTGCGCTTCCCGGAGGCGTCGGACGCGAACGAATTCATTCCTCGACTGTGGGCGTCGCGGAAGCTCGGCCACCTGGAGCGTCAGGTGTGGACCGAAGGGCTCTCCGAAGGGCTCGCTGAGGAGATGCGCACCCTCGCCCTCCGTTACGGACTGCCAAGCCGATATACCTCGTACCTGGTGCAGGAGCCGGAGATGGTTGTCGCGAGACCGGCGGACCTGGCCGCCCTGGGGGGCCGTGGCAATCTGCGTACGCTCGGGAGCGGGGCCACGAGCAAGACCTTCGTTGCGTCGCCCGCCGCGGCTCCGACCACCGGTGCGTCGGCAGTTCAGGCGGCATCGTCGGCGCGGCGCCTCCGCGAGATGGCTTCCTCGAGCGATCTGGATCGTGCAGAGGCGGAGTTGATGGATGCCATGTTGGGGAATGGTCCGAGTGAAGGGCGCGCCACTGCAGCGGGACGCGTCTTCGAGATGCGCGATGGACGTTGGACGGATCTCGCGGTCGACCCGAAGAAACATGTCATTGAAGTGCAGGCGTTCAGCGCCGCCTGGTTCGACCTGATCGAGGCGCTCCCGGAGATCGAAGCCGTGTTGCGTGACCACGAGAACGTTGTGATCGCCGGTCGGGAGCTTAGTCTGCAGGTAGGGACGGACGGCGAAAGCGAGATGTCAGCCGAAGAACTCCGGGAAGTCGTAGTGGGCTTCCGCGGAATCACGGGAGCCTAGGCGGGTCATGAGTACGATCGACTGGAACGACCTCTACCGGACGACGTTTCCCGATCTCGTCCGCTTTCTCCATCGGAAGGTGTGGGACGTGGAGCGAGCGCGTGATCTGGCTCAGGAGGCGTTCGTCCGAGCGCTACAGCACGAGCCGAAACGACCGAGGGCCTGGCTCTTTCAGGTGGCTGCCAATCTGGCGAAGGATGAGGCCCGGACCGTAATCCGGCGCAGGAAGCACCTCGTGCTTCTCAAGGGAGAAGCGGAGTCGCGGGAGGAGTCGATCAAGGACCCGGCTTCGGAATGGTCGGAACAGGAACGTTGGGGAGCGGTTCGGCAGGCGTTGGATTCGTTGTCCGAGAAGGACAGGGAAGCGCTGCTCCTGTGGGATGCTGGACAGAGTTACACCGAGATCGCGAATGAACTGGGGCTGGCGGTAGGGGCGGTGGGCACAACGCTCGCTCGTGCACGCCGCCGACTGGCTGATGCATACAACGAAAGGGAGAAGGCGAATGTTGCACGTCGATGAGGGCGCGCTCCACGCCTATTTGGATGGGGCGCTCGATGAATATCCGGCCGCGGAGGCCGAGAGAGTGCGCGAGCACTTGGACGGGTGCGCTGAATGTGCCGCTCGGCTGGCCGTGGAGCGTTCCATTCGCTCTGACGCCGCCGCGATGCTCGGACTTGCTGCGCCCGATGTCGAGATGCCGAGCTTCGAAGAGCTGCGGGCTTATGTGAGGACGACCCGCCCGCCGCAACAGGCGGCTTCAGTGCGCATATACCGTCTGGGTTGGGCCGCTTCGGTGGTCCTGGCGCTCGGGGCCGGGTGGATGGTACGCGACGGACAGCTCCAGCCGATTCAGCGCGGGAACGCAGGACAGCTCGAGGAGTCGGCGCTTCGACCGGCCCGTCAACAGGCTGAGCAGGGTGCGTCCGCTGATGTGGACGAGGTCGCAGCGGAAGCTGCCCAGATTGTAGAGGCAGAACGTGACGGAAGGCGGTCGGAGGTTGCGGCGGCGGGTGGGGTGAGTGTCGTTTCGGCCCCCACCGTAGCAGAGCCTCCGGCCACCCGAGCTGATCTCCCTGCCGACGTCGTCGCGAAGGTTTCCGCGCTCGACGAGGGGCCGCCGCTTTCCGTGAAGGATGAGCCCGACCCGTCGGTCGACGACCTCGAGCGGGGTGTGGGCGCATTGACTTCACTCGCTGACGCCGATCAGATGGCCGGGCGTTCGGCAGATCTCCAGCCGCTCACCCTAGAGGCTTCAAGGGAGTCGGTCGATGCCATCCGGAGCGGGGACAGCCTGGGCCTCGGCGAGGTCATCGCTACGGCCGTTCCGGCTGCTCCTCAGGACGCACCGCGGGCCGAACCGAATCTGGCGGCCGAACGCAGGCGGGCCGAGTCGCTCGTGCCGGTGACGTCGGCGATCAGCCAGGGGACAGCGGCTACCGGCCGGGCGGTCAATGAGTACCAACGCGAGGAGGACGAGCCGTCCCTCGTGGTGCCCGGTTACCCCGTGCTCACGGTCACAAACCTCGGAGACGGTACGAGCCCGCTCGGTGTGCACGTAGTACAGAGCCTCGAGGGGGGTGAGATTCTGGAACTCTTCCACCTCCCGCCGGGGGTCGATCCATCGCTCGTCCTTCCTCCGACGGAGGGCAGGAACGAGATCCGCATGCCGGTTGGTGAGGGTTGGGTCGTCATTCAGGGTCCGCGGACGGAAGGCGAGCTGCGGGCGCTGTTCGAGAGTCTGTTCGCAGAGGGCTGACGGACGGAAAGAAATCCCCGATCTTCTTAAGACCCCGCGTACGTATTCTCGTACGCGGGGTCATTGCAATGGAGAGACTATTCATGACCAGAGCGTTGCTAGCCGGACTCTTCATAGCGCTTCTTCCCAGTGGGATTGGCGCCCAGCAGCTGGGGGTCGAGGAGGCTGCCCGCACGATCACGGACGGGGACTTCCGTTGGCGCGTGGGTGTCATGGCTCACGACTCCATGCAGGGGCGCGATACTCCGAGTCGGGGTCTCGAACAAACTGCGGAGTGGATCGCTTCGGAGTTCCGTCGCATGGGACTCAGGGGTGGCGCTGAGGACGGCGCATTCATTCAGCGGTATCCGTTGCAATCCGTGTTGGTCGACCGGGACCGTTCCTTCCTGGTCTCCGGATCGGTACGACTCCAGTACGGGGCGGACGTCCTACCCCTGGGCGGTGGCCTCACGGACGGAGAGACCACGGCAGAGGTCGTACTCATTTCCGGATCCACTCCTCCGAGCGGTGGCTTCGGGCGCGAGGTCAGAGACAAACATGTCGTCATCGTCCGCGAGGCCGGCGCGACGGAGCTGGGGCGGAGTCTCTTTCCGCTCCTCGGCAGCCTCCGGAGCGCTGAAGTAGCGTCGGTCCTGGTCACGAGCGGTGCTGAGTCTGGAGCTTGGGCGGCATCGGGTGCCCGGGCGTTCGCGCCCTCGGTGAGCAAGGGATGGGGCGATGCGCCAGAGCCTGCCGGCGCCACCGACTTTCGTCCCATGCTCGTTATGCGCACCTCGTCGCTCGAGCGTCTGATTTCGGGTAGGGGTGTGGATGTAGCGACGCTGCAAGCTCGGTCGGGCGCCACCGCGCGCGTCCAGGTGGTGGAAGGGCTGCGCCTCACGCTGACCCAACGCGTGCGTTCGGACGTCACTTCTGCGCCCAATGTGGTGGGGATTCTCGACGGTAGCGATCCCCAGTTGATGAAGGAATTCGTCGTCTTTTCCGGGCACATGGACCACGTCGGGATGGGCACGCCCGACGAAAACGGGGATTCGATCTTCAACGGTGCAGACGACGACGCTTCCGGGACCGCCGCAGTGATCGAAGTCGCTGAAGCGATGGTTGATCTACCGACGGCCCCGAAACGATCGATGATCTTTCTCGTCGTGAGCGGCGAGGAGCAGGGACTGTGGGGCAGTGAGTGGTACGCCGAGCATCCATCGGCGCCCATCGACGACCTGGTGGCGGATTTCAACACGGACATGGTGGGTCGGAACTGGACCGACACCATCGTCGCAATTGGGAAGGAGCACTCCGACCTCGGAGAGACGCTCAACCGAGTGAACGGCCAGCATCCGGAACTGCGTATGACGGCCATCGACGACCTATGGCCGGAGGAGCGTTTCTACTTTCGTTCCGACCATTTCAACTTCGCTCGCAAGGGAGTGCCCGTACTCTTCTTCTTCAACGGGACGCACGAGGACTATCACGGTCGCGATGACGAGCCCGAGAGCATCGACGCGGAGAAGGCAGCGCGCATCGCCCGCCTCGTCTTCTACCTCGGGGTAGAAGTGGGCAATGCCGCGGACCGGCCCAAGTGGAATCCCGAGAGCTATGCGAGGATCGTTTCGGAGGTTCCCTAGTGTCGGTGCCGAGCTTCCTCGACCTCATCGCCGAGTGGGACGGGGTGGGGGTCGTCGTCCGGTATGACCGGCCGACAGGCAGTTGGATTTTTGTCGCCCTGCATGACGACACGCTGGGCCCCGCGACCGGCGGATGCCGCATGCGGGTGTACGAGCGGCCAGAAGACGGACTCCGTGACGCCCTTAGGCTCGCGGAGGGCATGACACACAAGTGGGCGGCGATGGACTTCCCCTTCGGGGGAGGCAAGACGGTACTCGCGGTGCCCCGGCCGCTCGAGGGCGAGGAACGCGTCGGGCTCCTGCACCGCTTCGGCGAACTCCTGAATTCGTTGGGTGGTCGCTATGGAACGGGAGCCGATCTGGGTACGACCGTCGAGGACATGCAAACAATCGCGGAGGTCTCCAAGTACGTCATTGGAGTTCACGGGCGGACCGAAGGTCCGATGGATCCGAGCCCGTTTACGGCGCTGGGCGTGTTCGAAGGGATCAGGTCAGCGCTGCGCCACAAGGTTGGGCGTGACGACCTAGAGGGACGGACCGTGCTCATCGAGGGGGTGGGTGCGGTGGGCCGTTCACTCGCCGAGCGCGTGGTGGGGGCAGGGGGCCGCCTCGTGGTCGCCGACCTGGACGAGGAGAGAGCTAGCCGTGTTGCCGCTGAGTTGGGTGGTGGTGTGGTCGCGACGGCCGATGTCCATCGCACGGAGTGCGACGTGTACGCCCCCTGTGCGGTCGGGGCGACGCTGCATTCGCGGTCGATCGCCGCGCTGCGGTGCCGGGTGGTGGCCGGCGCAGCCAACAATCAACTTCAGGCCCCCGAGGACGCCGACGCCCTGTTCGGCCGGGGGATTCTGTACGCGCCGGACTACGTCATCAATGGAGGTGGCGCGATGGCGTTCACGCTCATCTATCAAGGGGAGACGGACGTGGATGAGCTGGAGCGCCGAGTGCGGACGATTGGCCAGACGCTGGATGCGATCTTCGAAGCGGCAGCATCGTCGGGGGAGTCGCCGGTTGTGGCCGCCCGAGCCATGTCTGAGCGGGTATTGGCGCGGGGTCCTTTCGGGAGTGGAGCGTCCTCTTTGGAGGACGATTCTAGACAAGAAGAGCCCCTGCGCGGTTGACGCGCAGGGGCTCCCATGTCGCCGAGGTCGACGGTCGCTAGTTCAGCAGGTCCGCGCCTTCGGGATACGGCCGGAACAGGTGGTCCAGTCGCAGGATCCGAAGCACGTGAGCCATTCTGGGTGGAAGTGAACGTACCCAGATGATGTCGGTGGGCGCGGATTTGAGGCGGGCCGTGAGAATCAGAGACAGATCGGCGACGCTCGCCTGTTCGAGACCGGTGAAGTCGAAGACCACGTGGCCTTCTGCCGGGTCGATGGCTGACCGTGTGACCAGGTCTTCGTGAAGTCTCTCGCTTTCGTTCTTCGCTGCGTGTCTCATGGCCTGCCTCCTTCGGTTCACGTTGGTTCCCACCCCCCGAGGCGTGCCATTCTGTTAATCAAGAGTCGTGCCAGAACAAAAACGCCCGCTTTCTGCCATCTTGTCTGAATCTGGTGCGTTCCAAGGGGCCATCCCATACTGTGACAGGACACTTTTTGCGGAGGGGGCGATCGGCGTGATCAAGCGTGCGCTATTTCTGTTCACGACTCTTGTGGTCACAGCCCAGGGTGTGGCCGCTCAGAACCGTGATTCGGCGCGGGCAGACTACTTCCGAGCCGTCGCCGGTTTTTTCAGCCTCCCTGAGAGTGAGATCGCGATTCTCAGTGATTGGGAAACTCCGGCGGACGAGATTCCCGTCGTACTCTTCATGGCCCGTCGCGCAGGTGTGTCTCCGGAGGCGCTGGTGGCTTTGCGCAGTTCGGGGCAGAGTTGGACGAGACTTGCGGGTCAGTATGGTGTTTCGGCCGCGACGCTTCACGTCCCGATTCGCGACGATGCCTCAGCCGGTGCGCTTTCCGCAGTCTATGTCGCCTTTCGAGGGACACCTGTGAGCGAGTGGCCGGGAATCCCTCTTTCCGACTCCGACATCGTCGCGCTCGTGAACGTGCGCGTCCTCGCCCAATCCCTCGGACTTTCCCCAGACGCCGTCTTGCGAGATACGGGCTCGGCCCCATCCTTTGTCCAGCTATTCGCCCGTTTAAAACGCTGACGAGACTCTCGATGCCGCGCGCCGAGTTCGTACCGCTGAGCACCTACCGTGAACTTCCCGAAGAAGAGATGCGGCGCAGCGCACACGCGTTCCTCGAGACCATGCGTCGCCGGCGCACCGTACGAGAGTTCTCGGATCGGCCGGTGCCTCGCGGGGTCGTGGAGGACTGCCTCCTCGCGGCTGGAACCGCGCCGAACGGTGCCAATCGACAGCCGTGGCGCTTCGTGGTGATCAGTGATCCGGCCATCAAGGCCAAGATTCGGACCGAGGCCGAGATCGAAGAAAAGGAGTTCTACTCCGGAAAGGCGCCTCCCGAATGGATCGAGGCTCTGGAGCATCTCGGCACGGACGAACACAAGCCCTTCCTAGAGCGAGCACCCTGGCTCATCGCGATCTTCGCGGAGAGCTACGAGGTGTTGGCCGACGGTACGAAAGCCAAGAACTACTACGTCACGGAGTCCGTCGGGATCGCGACGGGCATGCTCATCACCGCACTGCACCATGCGGGGCTCGTGACGCTGACGCACACACCCTCCCCCATGAAGTTCCTCAACGGCTTGTTGGGCCGCCCGAGCAACGAGCGTCCCTTCCTGATTCTTGTCGTGGGGTATCCCGATGAGGGTGCCACCGTGCCAGACATCACGAAGAAGCCGATCGAGGATATCGCCATCTTCGTCGAGTAGGGCACATGGGGCAGGACGTGGCCGGACGCGCACAGACGCCGGCGATGACTCGTGCGTTTACCAAGGCGCTTCTGAGGGACTTCCAGGCACTCGAGCTTATGCTCGAGGAAGGTCTGTTCGAGTCGGGTGTGCGGCGCATTGGCGCCGAACAGGAGATGTTCCTCGTCAACGAGGCTTGGCGACCGGCTTCCACTGCGGTGGAGATACTCGAGTCGCTCGAAGGGCCCTACACGACCGAACTCGCCCTCTTCAACCTCGAAGCCAACGTTGAGCCCCGTCTGTTGGAGGGAAGCTGCTTCTCCGACCTCGAGGCGAGGGTCGCAGAACTCGTGAACGATGCGCGTGACGCGGCTCGACACCACGGGACCGACGTCGCGCTCACGGGCATCCTCCCGACGCTCACGAAGTCGGATGTCACGCTCGACAGAGTAGCTCGAGGTCGTGAAGCGAGTCCTTCAACCCGTGACCTCGTCGAAGGCCTCGCGCACCCGACCCAGTCCTTCCAACAGTTCGTCCTCTGGATTGCCAAATCCGAGCCGCAAGTAGTGATCCATGCCGAAGTGATCTCCTGGCACCACCAGGACGGACTTCTCGGAGCGGAGTTTCTCCGCAAAGTCCGTCGAGTTCACCTCCGCGTCGTAACGGGTATAGCAGATGGCACCGGCGTCCGGTGCGCGGTACCGGAATCGTCCGCCTTGTTGGTCCATCCAGTCCTTCAGCACACTGAGATTCGCCCGAACAATGCCACGCGTGCGCTCTCCGATTCTGGCGCGGGTGTCCGGCTCGAGTGCGAGGCACGCGAGGGAGTCGGAGACGGACGCAGGGCAGATCGTAGTGTAGTCCGTTCGCCCCCACAGTTCGCTGATCAGAGCGTCCGGTCCGACGATCCAGCCGAGGCGTAGTCCCGGAAGTCCATAAGCCTTCGAGAGCGAGTTGGTGACGAGCACGCGGTCGTGGCATCCCCAGAATGAAGGAGTCCGCTCCGGACCCGCCTCCGCCCCGGCGTAGACCTCATCGGACAGAATCCACGCTTCATGTCGCTCGGTCAGTTCGGCGATCGCATCCATCGAGGACCGGGTGAGTGCCGCCCCCGTCGGGTTGTTCGGGTTGGTGATCAGCACGAACCGAGCGCCGTCGACGAGCGCCGCTTCGAGTGCCTTGAGATCGGGCTGCCAGCCCTCGGCCTCCACGAGTTGTACCGGACTCAAGCGGCTCCCGAACGATTCGAGCAGACCAGGTACCTGACCGTAGGTCGGGAGTACGATGGCTGCCTTGGCATCCTTCTCGAACAAGTGCCAGAAGCATGTAAAATTCGCCTCGGCTCCACCGACGGTGACCAGGATCGATGCGTCGCTCGTACCGGGGTACTGACCCGAGATCAGCGACCGGAGTTCGTCTGATCCATTGGACTGGCCGTACCCGAGGAGGACGGTGTCGAGATCGATGTCCCGATCGGAGAGTTCGACGAGTTCTCCCACGGTAAGCGGGTGTACGCCGCTCTCCGAGAGATTGATCTCGACGCGGTGTTCATGGGTGGATTGCCACCGCTCCATACGGAAAGGGGTGTAGCGCACGTCGATGCTCCCGGCCGGCATGAGAAAGGGCGGATGCTAGGTGGCCCGACACCCGATGTAAATATCGGAGGTTCTCGCGCGGGGCGGTCCCACACGATCCCGTTGAACGGGGTCGGCGGCTGGTTAGATTCCGCAGCGTTCCCCTATTCCCGAGCCAACCGCGGACCATGCGAAAGGTTCTCCTCGTCATTCTCGACGGCTGGGGTCACTCCGATTTCGAAGGGCTGCCCACCGTAGGCAACGCGGTGGAACTCGCGAACGTACCCGCGTTCCGCGGACTCTTCGAATCATGCCCTCGGACCAGACTCGCCTGTTCGGGGAAGGATGTCGGGCTCCCCGAGGGTCAAATGGGCAACTCCGAGGTCGGCCATCTGAACCTCGGTAGCGGTCGCATCGTGTATCAGGACATCGCACGCCTGGACCAAGCCATCGCCGACGGTGACTTCGGGGATCGGCTCGGCCTGAGTCGAATCGTCGCGGGCCTGCGTGCCTCGGGCGGGGCGCTCCACGTGGCGGGCCTGGTATCGGATGGGGGTGTCCACAGTCACCTGAGACACTTCGCGGCGCTCATGGAGGCGCTCCCCGTCGACCTGCCTGTTCGTGTCCATTGCTTCACCGACGGGCGGGACACGTCGCCCACCGGGGGCCTGGACTACGTCGGCGAGATCGCGACCCTCTGTGCACGAAGCGAAGAGTGGGCCATCGCTTCGGTGACCGGTCGCTACTGGGCGATGGACCGTGACAAGCGCTGGGATCGGACGAAGAAGGCATACGATCTCATGGCAACGGGAGTAGCGGCCGACTGGGCGGATGACCCGACGTTTCTTTCGACCCGGTACCAGGCCGGTACGACCGACGAGTTTATCGAGCCGACGGGAATACGGGGTGTGGGGGAGGCCGGCATAGGGCCGAATGACATCGTCCTCCTTCTGAACTTTCGGGCCGACCGCATGCGCCAACTCACGGCGGCGCTGGCTCTGAACGACTTCACCGGGTTCGATCGTTCCGCGTCACTCCCATCGGAGGTCGTCTCCGTGACCCAGGTGCAGGAGGGGCTGCCGGTGACCGTGGCCTTTCCGCCTCAGAACGTGAGGTCCGGCCTCTCTGAATACCTCGCGTCCCGGGGCCTGAAGCAGCTGAAGGTCGCGGAGACCGAGAAGTATGCGCATGTGACGTACTTCTTCAACGGAGGAGAAGAGGAGCCCTGGGCGGGCGAGGACCGGGCGCTGGTCCCGTCGCCGAAGGTGGCGACATACGACCTCCAGCCCGAGATGAGCGCGCGTGGGGTAGCCGAGGCGGTCATGAATGGGATCCAGGGGGCGTACGACTTCATTCTCGTGAACTTTGCCAATCCGGACATGGTCGGGCATACCGGATCGATTCCTGCCGCCGTGAAAGCGGTCGAGGCGGTCGACGCTTGTCTGGCGGACATTTTGAAATGCCTCGACGAGCACCCTGAATGGGTCGCGCTAATAACCGCCGATCACGGCAATTGTGAGATGATGATCGATGCCGAGGGCAGGGTTCACACGGCGCACACGACCGAACCCGTCGACTTCATGATCTACGACCCTCGAGTAGTGCGCGGATCCGTGGATATCGTGGGACGGACCGATCTCCACCCGGGCGACGGCGGTGCGCGACTCGCGGACGTGGCTCCGACCGTCCTTGGCTTCATGAAGCTTCCCCAACCCGAGTCCATGACAGGCCGTGACCTGTGCACACCCTCCGAGGAGACCGCCTGATGGAACGTGACGAACTGCTCGAACGGGCCATTGCGCTCGGGGAGGACGAGGACTGGCAGGGGGCAGCCGACCTGCTTCGCGAGTATCTCGACGACTTCGATGACGATCCCGCGGTTCACTGTAGTCTGGGAGTCGCTGAGCGGGAGTTGGGGATGGAGGGTGTGGCCTACGAGCGCTTCAAGCGCGCCCTCGCCCTTGAGCCGGTCGACCCGTACGTGCTCGCGACCGCGGGCAGCGGCCTCGCGTACTTCGACGATCCGGACGCGGAGACGGCTCTGAGAGCGGCGGCGCTGACGGCTCCCCACCTGGTCGTCGGACGGCTCGCGTACGGAGCCTACCTCGCCCGGGAGGGCCTCCTTGAAGATGCACTCCGAGAACTGCTCGCCGCGCGAGAGATCGACGCCGACGACCCTCAGATAGCCTATGAACTCGGGGTGGCCTATGCGCTCGCCGAGGACTACGACCTGTCCACCGACGCCCTGGCCGACGCGGTCCGCCTGGATCCGGACGACGGCTGGTCTCGTACCGTGCTCGGGCTCGTTCTCGTCGAGGCCGACCGGGTCGAGGAGGGCACGGCAGAACTCATCGCCGGAGCCCGCCGTGGCGAGGATGATCTGGACGCCCATCTGCTGGCCGCTCTGGCTGCTTCGGCGACAGGCCGGGAGGAGTGGGCCTATGTCATGCTGGAGAGGGCGAGGCTGAATGCGACCGAGGACGACCTAGGGATGGTCTCTTCGGTAGAAGACCGCCTCGAAGCCGGACACGAAGCTTCGGAGAGTATGCTCCTCGAAGAATTCGCACCAAAGATCCTACGCATGCGGTTGCATGCTCGACCCTGATACCGGAGCTGGATGTGAGCCTTCTTTCGATTCCCTTCGAGCGGCATCGACTCGACAACGGGCTCAAGGTGGTCCTCGCACCGGACCGGACGATCCCGGTCGTCGCGGCCAACCTCTGGTATGGTGTGGGTTCGCGTAACGAGGTCGCCGGCAAGACAGGATTCGCTCACCTCTTCGAGCACATGATGTTCCAGGGGTCGGCTCACGTCCCGAAGAACAGGCACTTCGAGTTGATCGAGCGGGTGGGTGGGACCTTGAACGCGACCACCTGGTTCGACAGGACCAACTACTTCGAAACGGTTCCGTCCAACGAGCTCGAGTTGGCGCTCTGGCTCGAGTCGGACCGAATGGGTTGGATGCTTCCGGCGATGACGCAGGAGAAGCTCGACAACCAGCGTGACGTGGTGAAGAACGAGAAGCGCCAACGGTACGATAATCAGCCGTACGGCGACTGGGATGAGCGTCTGCAGAAACTGATGTATCCCGAAGACCATCCCTACCGACACACGGTCATTGGCTCGATGGATGACATCGACGCTTCGACGCTCGACGACGTAGGGTCGTTCTTCAAGACATTCTACGTCCCCAACAACGCGGTGCTCACGGTGGCGGGAGACGTAGACCCGGCTGCGGCGCTCGAGCAGATCAAGCGTTACTTCGGCGACATCGAACCCGGAGCGCCGATCCCACCGCTGCCCGGCAATCCGTCGCTCGACCCTTTGATCGGGAGCACCGTGCGAGAGCACGTGGTAGCGGACGTTCCTCTGACTCGTGTCATTATGGCGTTCCGCATCCCGCCCTATTCATCCCCCGACTTCGCAGTCGCTGAAGTCGCAGGCTCACTGCTCGGCATGGGCCGGGCTTCGCGTTTCTACAAGCGATTGGTTCGCGAGCGGCGCGTGGCCAAGAGCGTCGTCACCTACGTTTTCCCCCTGATGACGGGCGCCTCGATGATGCTCGTCTGGGCCACGGGGTACCCGGGTTGCGACCCCACGGAGCTGGAGGCCGCTATGAGCGAAGAAATTGATGCGCTCGCGGACGCCCAACAGAGCGAGTTGGATCGGGCGATCACGTTGACGGAGACGGATCTCGTCCGAGGCCTCGAGCGGGTCGCGGAGCGGGCCGATCTGCTTTCGATGTTCGACTTGTACTTCGATGACCCGGGGCGCTTGAACCGTGAGTTGGATCGATTGAGGGCGGTCTCGCTCGAGCAAGTCAGGAGCTTCGTCGGTGAGCGACTCGCGGTCGACAACCGAGCGATCCTCGTCTACGAGCCGGAGGCCGGCCGATGAGCACCCTCGACCGGTCGAAGACGCCAAAGGGTGGCCCGATCCGGAATTTCGACTTCCCCGCCGTCGATCGCCGAGTCCTGAAGAACGGACTCGACCTTCGGGTCGCACACATGAACCGCCTTCCGGTAGTGAGCCTGAACCTCTTCGTGCGAAGCGGTGAGTCGGCGCTCTACGGCAAGAATGCCGGGCTCGCTGTGCTCGCGGCGGATGCCCTGGAGGGGGGCACCGCCCGCAGGACCGGCAGCGAGTTGGCGGAAGCTCTGGAACGAATCGGTGCACGTGTGTCAGCGACGGGCGGTTGGGAGGGAACGAGCATTGGGCTGTCGTGCCTGGCAGAGCGGCTCGACGAGGCGGTCGGCCTCCTGGCCGAGGCCGTGCTCGAGCCCTCGTTCCCCGAGGAAGAGGTCGCGCGCGCTCGAGACCAACAGCTCGCAGGAATCCGGCAGCGGGCAAAAGATCCGGCATCGCTCGCGAGTGATACGGCTCCGACCCGGTATTTCACGGAGGGCTCGCCCTATGCGCGGCCGATAGACGGTTCCGCTGAATCGATTGCCGAGATGTCGCGCGACCAACTGAGAGGGTATGCCTCGGCCAACTTCCTCCCGGCCGGCGGTGGGCTGATCGTCGCGGGTGACGTCGAAACCCGTGAGGTCGAGCAGATGGTCGCCGACCATTTCACGTCCTGGTCGGGGGCCCCGGCCTCGATCCCCGACTTCTCATCGGAAGCTGCGACCCGCGAGCGACGCGTGTACGTCGTGCACCGGCCCGGATCGGTTCAAACTGAGATTCGAGTGGGCCACGTGGGAGCAGCGCGCTCCACACCCGACTACTACGCGCTGTCCGTGGCGAATATGGTTTTGGGCGGCATGTTCACGAGTCGCCTCAATCTCAATCTCAGAGAGAAGAACGGCTTCACCTACGGGGTCCGTTCACGTTTTTCGTTCCGCAGCGAAGCGGGACCCTTTGAAGTCTCGACGTCCGTCGGGAATGACGTCACCGCCTCGGCGGTCCGCGAGATCATGGTCGAATTGAAGGCGATGGCCGCCCAGGGACCGACCGCGGACGAAGTTGCGGCGGCTCGGGACTATGCCGCCGGAATCTTCGGCCTCCAGCTCGAGACCGCAGGCCAGGTCGCAGCGAGGGTGACCCAACTCGTCGTCTACGGCCTTCCGGAGCGCTACTTCGACGACTACCGGGACAACGTGCGCGACGTGACCACGGAAGAGGTCGCGGCTGCTGCGGCTATTCATATTCGGCCCGATGAGGTGCAGGTGGTTCTCGTCGGTGACGCCGACGTGATCGGGCCACCGGTGGAGGAGTTGGGTCTGGGGCCCGTCGAGGTCGTGGCGTCGCCCAGCTGAGGTTTCCGAACGCCCCCATTTGCAACCGAACTACCCTCCTTCCGTATCGAAGGCTAGGAAGAAGGCGTCACCGGACCTGCCAGTGTGTCCTATTCGTCGAGGTTGAGACGTCACATGGATGGGACGGAGGGCCGGAGAACCACTGAGGAATGGCGGCGTTTCGACGCTGGCACGGCCCCTGCAACTGTGCAGAACCGGGTATGGGAGTGCATCTGCCGTTTGGGCGGATCGCCGCAACGAGGAGGTACTTGTGGCCAGGGCTCGAGTGAAACAGAAGATTGAGCGCCAGGTGGGATCGGGCGAAGCCCGAGAACATCGTCTTAAGCTGGGCGAACTCGGAGATTCTGACGTCGTACAGGCGTCGCTCGACGGGGACCCCCGAGCCTTCGGCGAGCTGGTTCGGCGATACGACCAGCGGCTTCTCAACTTCGTGTATCGGACCATCGGGGACCGCGAACGCGGCCAGGATCTGGTGCAGGAGACCTTCGTTCGGGTCTATCGGCACCTGCACCGATTCGATCAGAGCAAGAAGTTCTCGACCTGGATCTACACGATCGCGAGCAACCTTGCGAAGAACGAGCTACGCAATCGGTCCCGGAACCCACTGGTCCTCTTCCAGACGCTCAAGAAGAACTGGGATGCCGACCACCGACCGCTCGAATGGGAAGATACTCAGTACAAGCCGGACGATCTCTTCCGGAAGCGTCATCTCCGGGCGAGAGTGGAAGAAGCGGTCGAACAGCTTCCGGAGCATCACCGTATCGTTTTCGTTCTGAGAGAAATGGAAGGGAAGACGTACGAGGAGATCGCCGACATCACCGGCTGCAACCTCGGCACGGTCAAGAGCCGGCTGAATCGGGCCCGCAACAACTTCGCCCACATCATCGGTCCGATGATCGACTGATCGGAGGAGCCGGGCGCCAGATCTGTTCGACAGTGAGGTGGGCAGGGGTGGAGCCCCCGCCGGGGAGACCCGGCGGGGGCGTCGTGCTTTGGGACCTGATATGCGTTGTCGATTCGCGGGACCGAGGCGCGGGAACCCTCTCGGCACGGCACAGTATCACTGCAGCACAGAGCCTGGTCGGCACGCGTCCAGGGCCACCTCCGCGAGTCCGGTGTCGATGAACTGTTCGGAAGTCGTTGACCGCTTCACGGGATACCTCGATCGCACCGCGCCGGCCGAGGAAGTCGTAGCGATCGAGCTGCATTTGGAGGGCTGCGCGGCCTGTACTCGGTACGGCAACATCCTGGAGCACGGTGGACACCTCCTTCGTTCGCTGCCGCAGGTTGAGCTCCAGGAGGACTTCGGTCCCCGGCTCCAGCATCGTCTGTACCATGTAGATGACGAGCAGGCGCTTGGAGCGCACGCAGCATCGGGGGCGCCAGCGCTGACTGTCCTCGGAATCGCAGTGCTCCTGACGGCCGTGGCCTGGTCACCGACGCTCGTCGGGCGTTCACCCGTCCTCGAGTTGGCACCCATCGTGGTCGATCGTGCGCCGGTTCGGTCTCCGTTCCGCCCCGCGAGCATGACTCCGCCAGGTATGTTCAGCTCCAAGAGCGAAGCCGATCTGGACGAGGGCCTCTGGGCGAACACGCTTCTGTACGACTACTCACCGCTGTCACAACGGTACGA
The DNA here is from genome assembly GCA_027623325.1 of Gemmatimonadota bacterium. GTDB lineage: Bacteria > Gemmatimonadota > Gemmatimonadetes > Longimicrobiales > Gaopeijiaceae > UBA2589. The sequence continues at coordinate 111,068 of JAQBXY010000007.1, read as the reverse complement.
CCAGCGTACGCGGGGGCGGCGGGCCGGCCTGCTCGATCGCTGAAACCCGCCGACCCTTTTCCCGGACTCGGCGACTCGCGTGGGGGGGCGTTCTATCTCCACGGGGACGATCACTTCCGAAAGGAAGTCGGCGTCCGGGCCTTGATCGAGGCTCACCTCGACCCCGCCACGAAGGACTTCAACCTCGACCCACTCCGCGGCACGGACGTCGATCCTGAGACGCTGGCGTCGGTGCTTGCCACCCCGCCGATGATGGCCGAGTGGCGGGTTGTGGTGCTCCGAGAGGTGGAGGGGCTGGCCGGTTCCAAGAAGGCACGCGAGGAACTCTTGGCCGTCGCCGAAAACCCGCCGCCTGGGCTCGTCTTGATTCTGAGTTGCACCGTGCCGTCGGGATCGAAGGCCAAGTTTTATCGGGACCTGACACGGGTCGCGCGGTCGGTCGAGTACAAGCCCATTTCGGAAGCCGATGTGCCTGGCTGGTTAATGAGCCGCGCGCGAGAGGAGTACGAGATCGACTTCGCCGTCGATGCGGCGCGTGCGCTCGGCGCCGCCATCGGCACCAACCTCGGTATTCTCTCGCAGGAACTGCAGAAGCTTGCCGACTTCGTGGGCGAACGTGGAACGGTCACTCTGGCGGACGTAGAGGCGGCCGGCACCCGACTGCCTTCCCAGGATCGTTGGCAGTGGTTCGACCTGGTTGGGGATCGGAAGTTCGAACAGGCCGGCAGGGCGCTTCCCATCTTGATCGCTCAAGGTGAGACAGGGGTTGGGCTCGTGATCGGTCTGGCGACACAATTCCTTCGACTGGGGATCGGGGCCGAGCAGGGGACGCGGGGCCTCGAGTCCGCTTTACCCCCCCATCAGAAATGGTTGGCGAAACGAGTCGCCTCCCAGGCGAAACGGTGGACGGTCGAAGATATCGACCACGCACTGGCCGGTCTCCTGGACGTCGATCGACTCTTGAAGGCCAGCCCTCACACGGACGAGCATTTCCTGGAGTCATGGCTCTTGGGGCTGTGGGTCTACTCGGAGGCCGCATGAACGGCGTAGCAAGACTGTTGGCCTTGGTCGCCTTGGCGGCCGCGACCTTCACTATGCCCGCGGGGGCGCAGTCGGGTCTCGAGCGGGTGGAGGAGCTGACTCGCCTTGGCCGGGCGGACGAAGCTCGGGCCGCTCTCGTCGACTGGTGGGAGGGTGATCGCGAGGACGCGTCACGGCGTGATTTGCAGCGAGGCCTATGGCTGCGTGGACGGCTGACGGTGGATCCGGTCCAGGCCGAGCTCGACTTTCAGCGACTGGTCGTGCTCTACCCGAGTGGGCAGTTCACCCCGCAGGCGATTCTGCGCCTCGCGCAGGCGTCCTTCGCGATGGGCGACGAAGCGGCCGCCCAGCGCTATGTGGCAACGCTCGTGAGGGACTACCCCAGTTCCGATGCCCGGAAGGAAGCGGACGCGTGGTTGAGTCGAGCTGGACCGGTGCCGCCCGCCGGGGACACGCCGACGCGCGTCGCAGAGAGCCCCCGCGCTACCGACTCCACCCGAGCGGCCGCTCCGGCTCCGACCTCGCAACGTCCGACACCTACCGCCGCCCCGGTTCGTGAAGCGCCGGTCCGTGAGCCGCCGGTTCGGAGTGACTCTCCGGCCGCGGCAGTAGAAGTGGGCCCAGCGGTCATGAACTATTACGTCCAGCTCGGCGCGTTCGCGGATGATGCTCGAGCGGTGGCTCTCGCTGAGGAGGTCCGGGCAACCGGGGTCGACGTGCGGGTCGTGCGCGTCGAGGGGAGTCAGTTCACGCACGTTCGTTTCGGCAGATTCGCAGCTCGTGAAGACGCCGTGGAACAGCTTGAGGCCCTGACTGCGCGGGGGATCAGCGCCGCGCTCGTCCGCGACGACCGTGTCGAAACTCCCGTGCGGGACTAGGGACCTCCGGCCTCACTCGTGCGAGAGGTTCCCAGAGGCCTCTAGCGGAGCTTTTCCGTTTCGGGGCCGACGACACCGACATACTTCTCGGGAATCGGGAAGCCTGGGCCCTCGGCTTGCCAAAAAACCGACACGACCCACCAGCGATCACCGTCGTTCATGAGCTGGAAGGAGTTGATGCCTCGAGCGAACGGCGCGGCGTCGCGTGAGCTGCGATAGGACTCGTAGGTGCTGAACGCGTGCGCGATCAGCCCGAAGCTCTCGGTCACCCTCCCGATCTCAGCCTCGACAAAGCCGTCCCGTTCAATGATCGCACCACTGCTCTCGACCCAGCTCTCCGGCGTCATGAGCACGCGCGTGACACCTCCGGCCTGGCGCTGAACCAAAGCGCTTAATGTGGCGCCTTCGGAAAAGAGCGAGTGCCAACGGTCCCAGTCCCGCGCCTCACCCGCTTCCCCCGAGATCACATCGTAGACGGCGGTGATGATGGCGTCGATCGATTCTACATCGGACTCGGCCGCGCGCTGCGCGGCGAGGCTTGCGGGCCCGACGGCCGATACCAGTGCGGTCAGGATGGGGAGGAGAGCGAGTGAGCGCATGATCCAATTCGGGGCTGATTGTGACTTTCTACCTACTCGTCGTACGTACACCGAGGGTTGAAGTTGCGGGGGAGCCTTGAGCGGAAGCCAGACCCGCCTACTTTCACCCATGGCATCGAGCGACACCCCCCTTATGCAGCAGTGGCGGGAGGCCAAATCCCGCTACCCTGATTCGCTCCTCTTTTTCCGAGTGGGAGACTTCTACGAGCTTTTCCACGGAGATGCCGAGGAGGGTGCGCGGCTACTCGGCCTGACCCTGACGGCGCGAAACAACGGCGCCGCCGCCAAGGTGCCGCTCGCGGGGGTCCCAGCCAAAGCACTCGACGACTACCTGTCGCGCCTCGTGAAATTGGGGCGCCGCGTCGCGATCTGTGATCAGGTCGAGGATCCGGCACTCGAGCAAGGAATCGTGCGTCGGGAGGTCACGGAGATCATCACTCCCGGGACCGTGCTGGCGGACAACCTGCTGGCCGAACGAAAGAACAACTTTCTGATCGCATTGGTCGGAGACGGGGCCAACGCTTTCGGCATGGCCGTGCTCGATGTGTCGACCGGAGAGTTCTCCGTCCAGTTGGTCCCGGCGCACGAGGTCAGAGCCGAATTGGGACGGCTCGAGCCGTCTGAGATTCTCCTCCCGCGTGCCTTGAGCGACGATTCGGATGTCGCTCGCGCTGCGCCGACGACCCCGAGAACCCTCCGGGACGATTGGCTGTTCGAGGAAGACGTCTGCTCCTCCGCTCTCCTGAAGTCCTATTCGATTCAGTCGCTCGATGGTTTCGGCTTTCAGGTCGATGACACCGCATTGGTGCGGGCAGCGGGGGCTCTGATCCAGTACCTCGCGGAGGCTCGACCCGGAGGGGTGACCCACCTGAAACCCGTGCGGGTTCAACGTCCCGGGCGCGTCATGCTTCTCGACGAGATGACGCGACGGAATCTCGAGCTGATCGAGCCGCTCCGGGTCGGCGAAGAAGGGGGCACGTTACTCGACGTTCTCGACGACACGACGACCGCCATGGGTGGGCGGCTGCTTCGAAGGTGGATGCTGGAGCCGCTCGTCGTGCCCGAGGCCCTCTGGCTGCGCCAGGACGCTGTCGCTGAACTCGTAGAGCGCCCGGACCTCCGAGGGCGGTTGAGGGCCTCGCTGGGAGGCGTGGCCGACCTGGAGAGGCTGGCGGGCAAGATCGGGACGCTCCGGGTAGGACCCCGCGACCTGATGGGCCTTCATCGCTCACTCGACCGACTCCCCCAGGTGAAGGACGCTTCGGCGGAGGCGAAGTCGGAGTTGTTGCGCTCCCTCGGCATCGATATGGACTGTCTCGAGGCGACGCGTGATTTGCTGGCCAGCGCGATCGCGGATGAGCCCCCGGCGGCACTGCACGATGGTGGAGTCATTCGCTCTGGATGGTCCGTCGAGCTCGACGATCTGAGGACCGTACGGGACGGTGCGCGTGACTTCATCGCGAGCCTCCAGGTGCGGGAACGTGCCCGAACCGGCATCTCCTCCTTGAAGGTCGGATTCAACAAGGTGTTCGGGTATTACCTCGAGGTCACGAAGACCAATCTCGATCGTGTCCCCGACGATTTCGTGAGGAAACAGACGCTCACGAACGGCGAGCGGTACTTCACGCCTGAGCTGAAGGAGTGGGAAGAGAAGGTGTTCGATGCCGAGGATCGCATCGGCCATCTCGAGGTCGAACTCTTCACGAAGATCCGCGCGGACGTCGCGGGTGCCGTACCGCGACTCCAAGAGGCCGGCGCACGCGTCGCGGCCCTCGACGTCCTGTCGACCTTCGCGCAGGTCGCGGTTCGAAGGGCGTATGTTCGCCCCGAGCTTCACACCGGATTTGGCACGGAGATTCGCGCAGGTAGGCACCCGGTCGTGGAGACCATGATGCCGAGGGAAGAGTTCATCCCCAACGACGTCGTGCTCGACGAGGCGGGTCGGATCATCGTGCTTACGGGCCCGAACATGGCAGGCAAGAGCACCGTGCTCCGCCAGATCGGCCTGATTCAGCTACTCGGCCAGATCGGTTCTTTCGTACCCGCGGATTCCGCCCGTCTCGCGATTGCCGATCGCATCTTCACGCGCGTTGGGGCGTCCGATAATCTCGCGCGCGGCCAGTCCACGTTCATGGTCGAAATGAGCGAGACGGCGGCGATCGTGCACGGCGCGACGGACCGAAGTCTCGTGTTGCTCGACGAGATCGGACGGGGCACATCAACATACGACGGCGTGTCGATCGCGTGGGCAGTGACCGAACACATTCACGAACTCATCGGCGCCAAGACCATCTTCGCGACCCACTATCACGAACTGACCCAATTGGGTGACCAGCTCGATGGGGTGAAGAACATGAATGTGTCCGTTCGGGAGGTAGGCGACGAGATCGTGTTCCTGCGTCGGCTGGCCGAGGGCGGGGCGGATCGCTCCTACGGGATCCAGGTGGCCCGGCTCGCAGGACTCCCCGATGGAATCATCCTTCGGGCCCGGGAACTTCTTGCCGAGCTGGAGGGAACACATACCAGTGGAGGGGAGGGACTCGGTCGCCACGGACAACACCGGCCCAAGTCCGAGGCCCCTCCGCACCAATTGTCGATGTTCCAGATGGAGCACCCCATGGTGAGTCGATTGCGAGCGATCGATCCGGACACTCTCTCGCCCCGGGAGGCGCTTCACATTCTCTACGAGCTGGGTAGCGTCACGAGGCGCGGGGAAGACGATTGAAGCGAGATCGGCTCGACTGCAGGCTGCTCACCGGAGCGCTCGGCGCTAGCGTGTGGGCTGGCATCGTTGCCTTCGGAGGGTGTGCCGCTGAGGGCAAGATCGAGCAGCCGGAGCCGCTGTTCGGTGAGGTGCCGATCGATTACCCGCTGCACATGTGGGACGGAGGAGTTGAAGGCGAGACGCTGCTGCGCGTCCGAGTGGGAGATACCGGTGGCGTCGACAGCGTAGAGGTGATCGAGTCCTCGGGGTATACGGCCTTCGATTCGTCCGCTGTTGAGGGCGCTCGCCGTCTCCGCTTCACCCCGGCCCGTCAGGACGGGAGACGTATCGAGGTGTGGGCCGAGGTGCCGGTTCGCTTCTCGAAGCGCCCGCGTCCAGATACACTCGGTTCTCGGCGGGCCCCAGGCGGCCCCTAAGCGTCGCCTGCCTTATCTTGAACGGAGTTCTGAATGCCTGAGCGTCATTCCCGCCCGTACGATAGCGTGCTCGACCTCATCGGATGGACTCCGATGGTGCGACTCAACTCTGTCACGGATGGCGGACGCACGCCGGTATACGCCAAGTGTGAGTTCATGGGCCCGGGGGGCTCCATAAAGGACCGCATCGGACTCGCAATGATCGAGGCGGCGGAGGCAGACGGGTCACTCAAGCCCGGCGGTACGATCGTCGAGGCGACAGGTGGAAACACAGGCCTCGCGTTGGCGATGGCTGCGTCGCTCAAGGGCTATCGGTGCATTTGTACCATGCCGGACAAGATGAGTACCGAGAAGGTCAAGCTACTGCGTGCCTTCGGTGCGGAGGTCATCATCACGCCGACGGCGGTCTCGTCGGACCATCCCGATCACTATTTGCAGAAGGCTCGCAGCATTACCGCCCAAACGCCCGGGGCTGTGCTCGCGAATCAGTTCTACAACCAGGCCAACACGGACGCTCACTACGCGACCACGGGGCGGGAAATCTGGGAGCAGAGCGAGGGCAGGGTTACACACTTCATCGCGTCTGCGGGAACGGGCGGGACGATCACCGGCGTGGGGCGGTACCTGAAGGAAAAGAACCCCGACGTACGCATCGTGGGTGTCGATCCCGAAGGCTCCATGATCGCGGGGTTCTTCAACACGGGGGACCACGTAGAGGGCCGCCCCTACAAGGTCGAGGGTGTCGGCAACGACAAGATTCCGGGTGCGCTCGACCTGTCCGTGGTGGACGAATACCGATCGCTGGGAGACGGGCCTTCCTTCCGTATGGCGCGTCGGATCTCCAGGGAGGAGGGTCTTTTTGCGGGCGGGTCCTCCGGACTGCTCGTTCAGACCGCGGTCGATGTTGCCAAAGAGGTCGACGACCCAGACGCCTTCGTGGTAACGTTTTTGTGCGACCGGGGTGAGCGCTACCTCAGCAAGGTGTACGACGACGATTGGATGCGAGAGAACGGATTCCTCGAACGACCGCGCCGGTCGACCGTCCTCGAGGCGGTGAACGCGAAGGACAACCGGGTTGGTGCGCTGGTGACGGTCGAGCCTACGACTCCGATCCGCATGGCGCTTTCCGCGATCACGGCGCACGACATCGGCCAGTTGCCGGTCGTACGTGGCGGCGAGTGTATCGGTTCAATTACCGAGGCCGGCCTCATGACTCAGGTTATCGAGGATCCGGGGCTCCTCGACAAGACCGTCGAGACCGTCATGGGTGCACCCTTCCCGGTGCTCGATTCCCACGTCGACTTCGACGACATCCGAGTGCTTCTGACTCGCGACAACGCTGCCTGCCTCGTTCGGAACGGTGGCGAGCTCGTGGGGATCATCACCCGCTACGACGTCGTGCGTGCGTTGACGAAGTGAAGATCGCGGTTCTCATGGGCGGGAGTTCCGACGAGCGTGAGGTGTCACTCTCGTCGGGCGTTCAAGTTTCACACGCGCTACGCGAGGCGGGCCATGACGTCGTCGCGATCGACACGGGGCACGGGGTCCTGACTACCGCTGCGGAGCGCCAACTGAGAGAGGGGGGGGTGCGCCTTGCTCCGCCCCGGACGGAAGAACTCGCCGACCTCGACGAGGGTCACACGGTCACGCTGGTTCGCGATCCGAAGCTCGGCGAAGTCGACGTGTTCTTTCTTGCCCTGCATGGAGGCACGGGCGAGGACGGCACGATTCAAGCTCTGCTCGACGCGGCAGGTGTGGCGTACACGGGTAGCGACCGCCTCGGCTGTGCGCTCGCTATGGACAAGGAGGTCACCAAGCGCCTCCTCCGGGACGCGGGCGTGCGTACGCCCGACTGGCTCATCGGGCCCCAGACCGCGCTCGAGGTAGAGTCCGCATTAGGCCTTCCGGTCATCGTGAAGGCAGCCGGCGGGGGATCATCCCTCAGGCTCGTGCTCGCACACGATCGCGCGGAACTCGAAGGCGCGATCGTGGAGAGCGAAGGATGGGGCGATCTCGTGCTCTTCGAGCGCTTTCACGCGGGTCGCGAATTCACGGTAGGGGTCGTCGGTCGCGACACCTATCCCGTGGGCGAGATCATTCCGGAGCACGAGATCTTCGATTACGAGTGCAAGTACCAGCCGGGCCTGGCTCAAGAGGTGTTCCCCGCTGACATCCCCGAGCAGCTGTCGGATCGGTTGCGGGCGCTGGCGCTCCGCGTCCACCAGGCACTGCGTCTCCGCGACTTCTCGCGGGTCGACTTCATCGTCGATGCTCAGGGGGACGCCTGGTGTCTGGAGGCGAACGCGCTCCCGGGGATGACCGCCAACAGTCTCCTTCCTAGAGCCGCGCTGGCCGCTGGGCTTTCGTTTCCCGACCTCTGTGACACGATCGTACGACTCGCTTCCGAGCGCGGAAGAGCCCATTCTCCCTGATCGGGGGAGCAGGAACCGTCTTTACGGTTGGGGGTTCGACAAAGCCCGGCTTTCCCGGCGAGGAACGACGCACACACCGGAATCCATGAGCTACGACACGCGCTTCGGACTCAACTTCATGCTCACCCCGATGGTGAAGCGGCTGTTGATCGCGAATGGAGTTGTGTTCGCGCTGACGTTGGGCGTCGGCGAGCGACTCATGTTCGAGTGGTTTGCGTTCCAACCGACCGAGATCGTATTCCGCCCGTGGGGCCCGCTGACGTACATGTTCTTGCACGGTGACCTCGGCCACCTCGCGATCAACATGCTGGTCCTGTTCTTCTTCGGGCCGCCTTTGGAGGCTCGGTGGGGACCGCGCGAATTCCTGCGGTTCTACCTCGTCTGCGGCCTGGGCGGCGTGGCGCTCAGCTACGTCTTCTTGCCCGCTTCGATCGTGGGCGCGTCGGCGGCGACCTATGGAGTGATGCTGGCGTTCGCCATGAACTGGCCCAATATCCCGATCTATGTATTCGGGATCTTCCCAGTGCTCGCGAAATATCTGGTCGGCTTCATGGCGCTCACGAGTCTCCTGAGCGCTGTCGACAGTACACAGGGCGGGAGCAACATCGCCCACTTCGCGCACCTCGGCGGACTGATCGCCGCGTTCCTGTACCTGAAGGCCGACTGGCGGACGGGCGAGGCTTTGCAGGGGTTGCAACGCGCCACCCGCAAGAAACGCCGACTCGCGATCGTGCCGAGGGATGAAGCGGAAGAGGAGAGCGCGGGACGGGCTCCCTCACGGAAACAGGCACGTGAAGATGCCGCGCTCTATGACAGGGTCGATGCTGTTCTCGACAAGATCTCTGCCGAGGGGATGTCATCGCTCACGGCGGCGGAGTTGAAGCTGCTCGACGACGTTTCGAAGAAACACCGCGCCAACTAGTTGTTCGGCTGCCTCTCTAGCCACTCCGCGGAGAGTGGTCTACGGAATCTCAACGCGAAAATGAGGACATCATGAAGTCGATCGGTTCCGCTGGCTTTCGGTTTTCCGCCTCTTTGACGGGGGCACTTCTGGCGGCCGCATGCGGTGGAGCTCCCGCGCCGGCGCGGCCCGCTTCGCCGGTCCCGGCGCCTGCCGTGGCCCCGCCCGTCGCTGAGGCTCCGGTCCCTGTCGTACCTGTGGCCCCCGTCGAGCCTCGGCCCTTCGTCTATGGCGTCGACCTCGACACCGTGCAGGCCGGAAGATTCGACCAGGGCAAGATGTGGACGTTCGAGTTCCCGCCGTTGGATTACCTCGAAGAGACGTATGGCTTTCGGCCGGATGCAGCTTGGTTCGAGAAGGCGCGCCTGGGTGCACTCCGTATACCGAGTTGTTCGGCGTCCTTTGTGTCTCCCAACGGGCTGGTGATGACCAACCATCACTGCGCCCGCGAGTTCGTGTCCCAGGTGTCGGGCGAAGGTGAAGCGTTGCTTGATGGCGGGCTGGTAGCGAAAGACCTGGCCGACGAGCGGGCAGTCGAAGACTTCGAAGCGGATCAGCTCGTAGCCATCGTTGATGTCACCGCCGAGGTGAATGCAGCGCTCGACGCGCTCTCGGCCGCGGAGCGGCCCGATGCGCGGGAGAGCCTGCTCGAAGAAATCGAGGCCCGGGTGCTGTTGGAGCACGGCGGCGAAGAGTCGGCTCACGTCGTCGAGATGATTTCGTTGTACAACGGCGGGCGGACTTCGGCCTACGTGTTTCGGCGCTATACCCATGCGAAGCTCGTGATGGCGCCCGAACTCCAGATCGGGTTCTTCGGCGGGGACCCCGACAACTTCACCTATCCTCGCTACAATCTCGATTTCTCTTTCTTCCGCATCTACGACGACGACGGACAACCACTCAAGAGCGATCACTATTTCCCGTTCGACGCGGATGGGCTGCGCGATGGAGACCCGATCTTCATCGTGGGGAATCCGGGCTCTACGAGCCGTCTCCAAACCGTGGCTGAGCTGGAATTCCGACGTGACGTGAGCGACCGGGCCATCATCGACCTATTGCGTTCGCGGATGGCGGTGCTCGACGGCTACATCGAAGCCAACCCGGTGGAAGCGGAGGAGCGCGATCTCCGCAACAGCTACTTCAGCCTCGCCAACTCCCTCAAGGCATATGGCGGGCAGGTGGGTGGTCTCGAGGACCCGATCATCATCGCACGGCGGCAGGACACGGAGCGTGACTTCCAAGCCGCGATCGATGGCGACGCCGCTCTCGCCGAACGGTATGGTTCGCTGATCCAAGAGATGGCGGATCTCCAGGACCAGAAGGCGACTCAGGCGCCTGGGTTCGGGGCCTTCCTCGCGATGACCAGTTCGGACCTGGAGTCGGCGACGCTGCATCGAGCTCTGATCGCGTACCAGATCCTGAGCGCCCAACAGGGCGGCGCACCGGCCGAAGCGATCGACCCGCTCATGGAAGAGTTGCTCGGGGTCCCGGACCAGGCTCCCGATCTGGATCGAGCGTTCATCGAAGCGCGCTTCAATGATTTCGTGAGCTTCTTCGGCATGACATCGCCACTCGCCTCCGCCGTCCTTCGTGGCCAGAGCGTCGAGGCGAGGGCCGCAGCGGTCGTTTCTAGCTCACAGCTTCAGGACTCGGCCACGGCGGTAGCCGCGATCGAGAGCGGCGCGTTGACGATGGGAGATGCGGCGCTCGAGATCGTGCGAGCCTACCTGCCATCGTTCATCGGATTTCAGCAAGTCGTGGCCGGCGTCTTCCCGCAAGAGGAGGCGATCGCAGCCGAACTCGGACGGGCGCGCTTCGAAATCTACGGGACGGATGTACCGCCGGACGCGACGTTCTCGCTGCGCATCGCGGACGGTGTCGTCGGCGGATACGAATACAACGGGACACGCGCTCCGGCGTTCACGACGATGTACGGGTTGTACGATCGGCACTTCTCTCACGCTGGGGATGCTGATTGGGCGTTACCCGCCCGCTGGGTCTCCGCGACGGGAGCCCTCGACCTGTCGACGCCGATGAACTTCGCTTCCACAGCCGACATCATCGGGGGCAACTCAGGCTCCCCGGTCTTGGACGCCGACCTCGAGGTCGTGGGGGTGGTCTTCGACGGTAACATCGAGAGTTTGCCCGGCGACTACATCTATCTCCCCGAATTGAACCGGTCCGTCACGGTCGACGTGCGAGCGATTCTCGAGGCGCTGGACAAGGTGTATGACCTGGACCGCCTCGTGCTCGAGTTGACGACGGGACGGCTCGTTCCGACGGAAGCGGAGGCCGATCGCGCCCGGCGTTGACCCCGAAAGGCTTTCGACGGGGCGAAGGAAACCGCATTTTGCGACGTAGACTTCGGCGTATGGACCGATCGAACCCTGCGGAATCGAGGTGACGGATGGCCGGTAGCATGGGAAACAGCGTCGCGCTCATGAAGGCGAGCATCAACGTCCTCAAGCTCGACAAGGAGTTGATGGTCTTCCCGATGTTGTCCGGGGTCGCGAGCGTGTTGGTCATGGCGAGCTTCATCGCTCCCGTCTTCCTCACGGGAGCGGGTGAGGTCTTCACGGACGGAGGCAGCGACTATCTCGCCATGTCCGTGATGTTCCTTTTCTACGTCGTGCAATACACGGTCATCTTCTTTTTCAATGCCGCCCTGGTCGGCGCAGCACTCATCCGACTCGACGGCGGTGATCCGACCGTCGGTGATGGCCTTGCCATCGCATCCAAACGAATGGGCGCGATCATCGGGTACGCGGTCATCGCCGCGACCGTCGGGATGATCCTCCGCATGATCTCCGAGCGGGGTGGCATCTTCGCCAAGATCGCGGCCGCGTTCGCTGGGGTCGCCTGGACGCTCGCGACGTATCTAGCGGTGCCGATTCTCGTCACGAAGGACATCGGCGCGATCGACGCGATCAAGGAGAGCGCCGCGGTCTTCAGGCGGACGTGGGGCGAACAAGTGACAGGTAATTTCGGGCTGACCTGGGCGATGTTTCTCATCATGCTCGCCTGGGGCGCAGTCTCCTTCGGTGTGGGCTATGTCGCCGTGATGATCGCTCCTGTGGCTCTCTTCGCCGTGATCGGTGTTTCCGTGCTCGGTTTCGTCTTCCTCACCCTCATGGGGTCGGCCCTGAACGGGATCTACACCGCCGCCCTGTACCGCTACGCGATGACGGGCGATACCGGCTACTTCGACCCCCAGATTATGGGTAACGCCTTCCGTCCGAAGTAATTACGAGGCGGGGTACTCCTGACGAGCGAGTAGAGAATAGTCTTCCTTGCTTGGGCCTGTGGGCCGGTCTACAATCGGAATCCTTCTTTTCGGCGAGGGGTCGCCAACGCGGCCCCGACCTATCGAATCTCGGAGGATTCCAGATGGCATCGGCCAAGGAGTACACCACGGATCGCATTCGCAACGTTGCGGTTGTGGGACACGGAGGCTCGGGCAAGACCAGCCTGATCGACTCCCTCTGCTTCGTGTCAGGCACGTCGAAGAGGCATGGGAGTGTGGACGACGGCCAGGCCCTCACGATGCACGCGCCAGAGGAGCAGGCCCACGGCATCTCGATCCAACTCACGCCGGCGTTCGCCGAGCACCTGGATACGAAGATCAATTTGCTCGACACACCCGGCTATCTCGACTTCACGGGGGAGGCGCTCGCGGCGGTGCGTGTCGCGGACGCCGCGATCATTGTCGTTTCGGCCACCTCGGGCGTCGAGGTGGGCACGGAGCGGGTGTGGGAGTACTGCGAGGCCCGGGGAATTCCCCGGATCTTTTTTGTATCGATGATGGACAAGGATCATGCCGACTTCGATTCGGTCTTTGCCCAGATCAAGGGCCGCCTCACCGACCGCGCGCTGCCGGTCGAGATTCCGATCGGGGAGGGTCCTGGCTTTTCGGGCATCATCAATCTGTTCAGCGAACGAGCCCACCTATACAAGAAGGGCACCGCGACGGGCGAGTATGACGAGGGCGACATCCCCGACGATCTAAAGGCCAAGGAAGCTCAGTGGGAGACCGAACTTCAGGAGACGCTCGCGACGACGGACGAGAATCTCCTCGAGGCCTATCTCGAGGGCGGCACGATCTCCCGGGACGAGGCCATCGACGCGATGGCTCGCGGTATGTCCCGACAGGAAGTGTATCCTGTGTTCTGCGGAGCTTCCACGCTCACCTACGGGATTCGTGCGCTGCTCAGGAAGCTCGTGGAGCTGTGCCCGAACCCCGCCGAAGCCCGGGTCGAGGTCGTGGGTGAAAAGCAGTATCCAGCGGATGACAACGGGCCCCTTGCCGCGCTCGTCTTCAAGACCGCGGCCGAGCCTCACGTTGGCGAGTTGTCGTACTTCCGAATCTTCTCGGGCAAGGTCACGAACGGAGCCGAGGTGGTAAACGGTTCGGACGGACAGCCGGAGAAGCTCAATCATCTGAGCATCTCCCTGGGAAAGGAGCGCCTGGAAGTCACTGCGCTGCACGCGGGAGACATCGGGGTCATCGCGAAGCTCAAGCACACCCACACGAACGACACGCTGTGCAGTCGGGAGCGGAACGTCGTACTCGACAAGATCAACTTTCCGAGCGCGGACATCTCGATCGCGATTCGAGGGGTCACGCGTGCAGACGAGGACAAGCTCGGCGAAGTGCTTCCGAAGCTTCACGAAGAGGACCCCACCTTCAGTGCCTCGTTCAACTCCGAACTACATCAGACGATCGCTCGCGGTGTGGGCGAGTTGCACTTGGACATTCAATTCGAGCGCATGGCTCGCAAGTACGGCGTCCATGTGAAAACCGAGCAGCCGAAGATCGCGTACCGCGAGACCATTACGAAGCAGGCCGAGGGGCAAGGCCGCCACAAGAAACAATCGGGCGGGAGGGGTCAGTTCGGAGACTGTTGGGTTCGGTTGCGCCCGAATCCGAGGGGAGCGGGCTACGAGTTCGTCAACGCGATCAAGGGTGGTGTGATTCCGGGAAAGTTCGTCCCGTCGGTCGACCGGGGCATCCAGGAAGCAGCCCAGCGAGGGATCGTGGCTGGCTTCCAGTTCGTCGATTTTGCGGCGGAGTGTTACGACGGCTCGTATCATGCGGTGGACTCCTCCGACATTGCGTTCAAGCTGGCCGGATCTCAGGCGTTCCGCTCGGTCGCGGACAAGTGCGGCCCGGTATTGCTGGAACCGATCATCGACGTCGCCGTTACGACGCCCGACGAGTATGTGGGGGACATCATGGGGGACCTCACGTCCCGCCGCGGCAAGGTCCAGGGGTTGGCCCCCGAGAACGGGCGGACCACCGTCCGGGCCCTCGTCCCCGAGTCGGAACTATACAAGTATGCCGCGACGCTCCGATCCATCACTCAGGGGCGCGCTCACCACACACGCGCGCACGCCGGATACGAGCAAGCTCCCGACAACATCGCCCAAAAGGTGCGGGCTGAACGGGAGGCCGAAGAGGCCCACTAGAGGGATCTGAACAAGTAGGGCGGGCCGTGCTGCGGAGCCACAGCTCCAGGTGGGCGGGGTGACCCCGGTGCCGTGCAACCCTCTTGGCGCTGATCGGGTCTATCTGTAATATGACTAGTATCAGTCAACCTACAGATAGTGACCATGGACGTCCAAGACCATCTGCCGCTCGCCCCCCGGGATCTGATGATTCTCGCGGTCCTCGCAGAGGGCGCGCTCCACGGATACGGCCTGATCAAGGCCGTGGAGGACCGCTCGCGCTCGGGGGTGCTGCTCGATCCCGCAAACCTGTACCGGGTGCTTCGGCGGATGAGCGGGCTTGGCTGGATCCGGGAGACTGACGGCGACGCTCCGCGACGCCGCACCTACGAGATCGCACCCCACGGCTCGGCGGTGCTCGGTGCCGAGCTGGCGCGCCTCGAGCATCTGCTCGCGCAGGCCCGACCTGCGGTGGCCAACGGCTGATGTCTGGTCGGCGCTTCCCCTTCGTCCCGCGGTTGTACTCGGCAGCGCTTCGGTTGCTGCCTCCTTCGGTTCGGCGCGAGGACGTGGACGAGATGGTGCTCACCTTTGCCGAACTATGGGCCGACGCGGCCATGCGGGGCCGCAGACTCGTTGTTGCCGCTCGGACGTTCGGACGGCTCCCGGCCGCGATCGCGCTGGAGTGGTTGGATGTTCTAGGAATGTCGAAAACCAAGACGACCGGGGGGTGGGAGATGAGGGCATGGGGAAGGAATCTGCGACTGGCGGTGAGGACACTTCGGAAGTCCGCGGCGTTCGCGGGGACGGTTGTCTTTCTTATCGGACTCGGTGTCGGCGCGGTGACTACGATCTTCACTCTTGTCGACCATGTGCTGCTACGCCCGCTCCCGTACCCTGCGGCCGATCGGCTGGTCACAGTATTGAACGGGTCCCACTCGGGAGTACTTTTTCGAGCGTTCGAGGAGTTGGACGGCGTCGAGGAATGGGTCGCAGGCAATTCGGCCGACGCCAATCTGACCGGCGAAGGTGATCCGATCCGGATCCAACAGGCCGTGGTGACCGATGGGTTCTTCGCTCTTTTCGGCGGTCGGCCCGAGATCGGTCGGCTCCTAGTCACCGACGACTTCGAGGCGACGGATGTGGTCGTCCTGTCGCATGCGCTATGGCAGACCATCTTCGCTGCCGCGGACGACGTCGTGGGCCGAACGATCCGTATCGACGGTGTGCCGCATGCGGTGGTCGGCGTTCTCGCCGAGGATTTCGAGCCGCCCCAGAGTATCGTTGCCGCGACGGTGGATGTGTGGAGCCCGATCGACTGGCATCGAGAGGAGATGACCGAACCCGGTTACCGGATGCTGGAGGTGGCCGGCCGGCTCGCGGTCGGCACTTCCCAGGCCGAGGTCCAAGCGCAACTCGATGCACTCACGGTTCATATGGGCGAGCTGTACCCGGATGAGATGCTGAATCGGGAGGGCGAACCCGATCCGATGCCTCTGGCGGGTCTGCAGGATGCGACCGTTCAACGAGTTCGCACGGGCCTCAACCTCCTGTTCGGCGCCGTCGGCCTTCTCTTGCTCGTTGCCTGTCTCAACGTCGCTCACCTCGTCCTGGCGCGGGGCCTCGGGCGCGTGCGCGAGATGGCCGTGCGGCGGGCTCTCGGAGCCGGCCCCGGAGGCCTGATACAGCAGCTCATGGCCGAGAACCTGGTCCTCGGCGCTGCCGGTGGGCTGCTGGGCCTCGGCTTCGCGTACGGAGGGCTCCAGGCCTTCATGAGTCTGAATCCGGATGTACTGCCGCGCTCTGGTGTCGGACTCGATCTACGTCTGGCGATCTTTGCGATCGGCATGTCGGGTGCGACGGCGATTCTCTTCGGGCTGTTCCCGGCGCTTCAGACGGTCGGAAAGGACCTCACGAGGGGGCTCAAGGGCACGTCCCGGAATGCGACGGGTGGAAAGGGCACCTCGCGACTTCGCGGACTTCTCGTAGTGGCCGAAGTAGCGATTTCGCTTGTCTTGGTGGCCGAGGCGGGCCTCCTGCTGAAGAGTTTCGCTCAGGTCCAGACGCACCAGGCTGGATTCGAGACTCGAGGGGTGTGGACGATCCCCCTCACGCCCACGGGATTGGAGACACCCGAAGCCTATCGTGAGGCGATGGACCAGATCGTCGTATCACTCAAAAGCCTGCCGGGCATCCAGTCGGCCACCTACGGGCTGACGCAGCCCTTCGAGTTCACAGGAGGAGGTCGCTGCTGTTGGAGCCAGAGTCGGGTCGAAGTGGAAGGCGAGGAGCATGAGGGCCTCCGCCTGATGCTCCAACCGGTGACCGACACCTATTTCGAGACGTTGCGTGTCCCGCTCTTGGCCGGATCGACGTGGTCGGCAACGACGGAGACGGAGCGTCCGGTCCCTGCCGTGCTCTCCGAACGCCTGGCCGTCGAGCTCTTCGGCTCCGCCGCACTCGCGATGGATCGGGTGATCGGTGCTCCCGACCGCCTTCAGCTGCACGTCGTCGGAGTCGCCGCGGACGTGCGACACTACGGTCTCGACCAGGAGTACCCGACTTCCGCGTACGTCCCGATCTCGGTAGTGCCGTTCACGATCCCCAAGGCGCACATGGCCGTGCGGATCCGCGGAGAGGCCCCGGAGGGGCTGGCGCGTACGCTCCGCGAGGCCGTCTGGAGAGCATCGCCCGAGATGCCCGTGCCGTCTGTTCGGTCCATGGAGGAGTGGGTGCACGACTCGGTGTCGGGTCGTCGGTTCGATTCGGCTCTCTTCAGCGCGTTTGGACTGATCGCTCTGGTATTGGCAGCCGCGGGTCTGTACGGCACACTGCTTTACAACGTCCGCCAGCAGGGCAGAGAGCTCGGCATTCGGATCGCGCTGGGCGCAGCTCGATCGCGGGTGGAATGGGATGTCGTGATCGCTGGGTTGCGGATGGCTGGACTGGGCGCGCTGTTCGGTCTGGTCGGCGCAGGGTGGGTCGGGAGCTTCATGGAGAGCCGGTTGTTCGGCGTCGACTCCACGGATCCGACCGTCCTCTTGGGATCCGCGCTTGTGCTTCTCCTCGCCGCCGCGCTCGCGAGTTGGTTACCCGCGCGTCGGGCCGGGAGGACGGATCCGTTGGAGGCACTCAAGGCGGAGTAGCGGTCGCCGGTCCGACGATTCGATCTCCGGAAGTGACCAGGCGGTGGGCCAACGACCCGAGGGGCGTTGCCGTGCGCGCGTCCCCGGGCATATTACGACGGCGCTGCGCCCCGCCCCGCAGCCTGAAAATCGTCCGCCGCGTAGCTTCTATCGGTGCCTCGGTACCGCGAAAGGTGACCCATGCCGTCCAAAGTCACGGCTCTGCCGGTCAAGCGCACGTTCGGGGAGACCATGCGACGGGATGCATGGTGGATTCAACCGATCGTTGTGTTCATCGGATTCTCCGCCTTCATCGTCTATTCGACGTGGGCCGCGTTCCAAGGAACGTTCTACTCATTCGAGAATCTGCTGTCCCCGTTCTATTCTCCGGAGATCTGGGGGCCGACGGAGCACGCGCTCATCCAGCGGACCGGCGCCCCGGGATGGTGGCCGGGCTTTCTGCCTTACTCCCCGGCGTTCCTGATTCTGTGGGCTCCGGTCAGCTTTCGGCTGACCTGTTACTACTATCGAGGGGCCTACTACAAGGCCTTCTGGGCCGATCCGCCCAACTGCGCAGTCGGTGAGCCACGGAACAACTATCTGGGTGAGCGCCACTTTCCGCTCATCATCCAGAACATCCATCGCTACACCGTTCCGTTCGCCCTTCTTCTGCTCGTATTTCTGTCGATCGACGCGTGGAACGCTCTCTGGTTCGACTCGGTCGGGGGTGGCAAACAGTTCGGAATGAGCGTCGGGACGATCGTTCTGACGATGAACGTGCTTTTGCTCGGCAGCTACACCTTCGGGTGCCACTCGCTGAGGCACCTGGTTGGGGGTGGAATGGACAGGCTGGCCCGCCGGCCGATTCGGCGAACTGCCTACGCCTGCGTCACCTGCTTCAACAAGCGACATATGCTCTTTGCCTGGATGAGCTTGATCTGGGTCGGCTTTACCGATGTCTACGTCAGGCTTTGCGCCATGGGCGTCTGGACCAACGTGAGGTTCTTCTAATGGCCGAGCATCAGGTGATCGAGCACGACGTAATCGTCATCGGCGCGGGTGGAGCGGGGCTGCGTGCGGCGGTCGAAGCGGCAGCCCAAGGCGTTTCCGTCGGGCTGATCTGCAAGTCGCTTCTCGGGAAGGCCCATACCGTCATGGCCGAGGGTGGCGTGGCCGCCGCGCTCGGTAACGTGGACGAGCGGGACAACTGGAAGGTGCACTTCGCGGACACCATGCGTGGCGGCCAGTATCTCAACAACTGGAGAATGGCCGAGCTACACGCCCAGGAATCTCCGGCGAGGGTGCGGGAGTTGGAAGGCTGGGGGGCGCTCATGGATCGCACGCCCGACGGCAAGATCTTGCAGCGCAACTTCGGTGGGCACGCGTACCCCCGCCTGGCGCACGTCGGCGATCGTACCGGCCTCGAGATGATCCGGACGCTCCAGGATCACGGCATCCACCAGGGACTCGACGTCCACATGGAGGTGACGGTCACTCGACTCCTCATGGAAGGCGGGCGGTGCGTCGGCGCCTTTGCCTACGACCGCGAGAAGGGCCGCTTTCGGGTGTTCAAGGCCAAAGCCGTTGTCATCGCCACGGGTGGGATCGGGCGAGCCTTCCTCGTGACCAGCAACAGCTGGGAATACACCGGAGACGGGCACGCCCTCGCCTACGAGGCGGGTGCCGAGCTCGTCGACATGGAGTTCGTTCAGTTCCACCCCACGGGCATGGTTTGGCCGCCCAGCGTGCGAGGCATCCTCGTGACCGAAGGTGTGCGCGGAGAGGGTGGCATTCTGAAGAACAGCGAAGGCAAGCGGTTCATGTTCGACGACATCCCGCCGCTGTACGTCGATCAAACAGCGGACACGCCCGAAGAGGGGTGGCGGTATGTGATGGGCGACCGTGAAGCGCGCCGTCCGCCCGAGCTCCTGACCCGAGACCACGTGGCACGGAAGATCGTGAAAGAGGTCAAGGAAGGCCGGGGCAGCCCCCATGGAGGGGTCTACCTCGATATCGCGTGGATCAAGGAGCACATCAAAGACTCCGAGGCCCATATCAAGAAGAAGCTCCCGAGCATGTATCACCAGTTCAAGGAGCTGGCCGGAATCGACATCACGAAAGAACCCATGGAGGTTGGGCCGACCACGCATTACGCGATGGGAGGAATCCGCGTGGACGGCGACACCCAGATGTCCACCACCGTACCTGGGCTTTTTGCGGCCGGGGAATGTGCGGGCGGACTCCATGGCGCCAACCGGCTCGGCGGGAACTCCCTGTCCGATCTGCTCGTCTTCGGGAAACGGGCGGGAGAGCACGCGGCGAAGTTCGCGCAGTCGAACGGAGCCGTGTCGCTGAGAGACGAAGCGGTTGCCGCGGCCGAGGCTGACGCGCTTGCCCCGCTCGGTCGAGATCCTGGAGGGGACGTCGGACCGTTCCGCCTGCAGTACGAACTGCAGGTCATCATGCAAGACAAGGCGGGCATCGCACGGGAGGGAGAGGGGCTGGCCGAGGCACACGCCGAGGTGCTCAAGCTGAAGGCACGGGCAGCGGCGATGGGCTCCAGCGGCAATCGTGAGTTCAACCCGGGCTGGCACACTACGCTCGACCTACCCAATCTCGTGACCGTGTCCGAAGCCGTAGTGATGGCGGCGCAAGCGAGGAAGGAGAGCCGGGGCGCGCATTCCCGACTCGACTACCTCACCAAGGACCCGGCCTGGGCCACCTTCAATCACGTCATCAAGAAGGGTGGCGACGGTTCCATGGAGATCCGACGCGAGGACATTCCGCCGATGCGCCAGGAACTCAAGGACATCATCACCGAGGAGCAAGGCTGATGGCCACGACGACGTTCAAGGTCTGGCGCGGCGACTCCGCGGGCGGTGAGTTCCAAACGTACGAGGTCGAAGTCGACCACGGTTATGTCGTCCTCGATGCGATCCACCAGATCCAGGCGGAACAGGCCACCGACATGGCGGTCCGCTGGAACTGCAAGGCGGGCAAGTGCGGATCGTGCTCAGCCGAGATCAACGGTATGCCGAGGCTGATGTGCATGACGCGCCTCGATGACCTCCCGGAGGGGCCGGTCACCGTCGAGCCGATGCGCGCCTTCCCGTTGCTGCGGGATCTCGTGACGGACGTGAGCTGGAACTACGAGGTGAAGGCGTCGATCAAGCAGTTCACTCCCAAGGCACCGGACAACGCGGACGGCTCCTGGCACATGGAGCAGTACGACGTGGAGCGCGCTCAGGAGTTCCGGAAGTGTATCGAATGCTTCCTTTGTCAGGACGTTTGCCACGTGCTGAGGGACCACGCGATGCATGATCGGTTCGCGGGGCCCCGCCATTACGTGTATGCGGCGAACCTGGAAATGAACCCAATCGACACCGGCGATCGGGTCGCTGCGCTCAGGGACGAGTTGGGGATCGGGTACTGCAACATCACAAAGTGTTGCACCAAGGTGTGTCCCGAGGGGATCACGATCACCGACAACGCGATCATTCCGCTCAAGGAACGTGTCGTGGATCGTTCCTACGACCCGCTCGCGAAGTTGATCAGTCTGGTGAAGGGCAACGGAGGGGACTGAGCCAATGACGGGCTGGTGGAGGCCACGCTGGAGACTCACGGCGGCGGCCGTGCTCGGGGTGGTGAGCGTCGGCACGTCCCCCGCGACCCCGGTGGGAGCCCAGGTCACACATCGGCTCGTGGCAGGGCCGGCCACGGTCGCGTTCGGGCATTACGATCCGAACAAGCCCGGTGTGCTCCGGATCCAGCCGGGTGACATCGTGGACGTCACGACGATGCTTACGAGCAGCCCCACCCGCCTCCAGGAGATGGGGCTTCCCGCCAGCGAAGTCCAGCCGAACTTGGCGGCGATCTACGATGAGGTAACGGATCGGGGGCCGGGTGGGCACATCCTGACAGGCCCGATCCACATCGAGGGAGCGGAGCCGGGCGATGTGCTCGAGGTGCGGATCCTCTCGATCGACTACTCGATTCCCTATGGCTACAACGGGTGTAGTGGCTTCGTTCGGGATCTGTGCGACCCGGAGCGCCGCTCGAGGCTGATCCGCATCGACACCGAGAACCACCGCGCCGAGATCGCGCCTGGTGTGTCGATCGACACGCGGCCGTTCTTCGGGAGCATGGGTGTGGCGCCGCCCCCGGACTCGGGGCGCGTGAGTTCGGTGCCGCCCGGAAGGCACGCCGGGAACATGGACCTCAAGGAGCTGGTTGCTGGCACGAGCCTGTTCGTCCCCGTCTGGGTGGCGGGCGCCCTCTTTGAAGTCGGGGATGGGCACGCCGCGCAGGGCGACGGCGAGGCAGACCAGACTGGTCTCGAAACCTCTCTCGAGGGTCGGCTCCAGTTCATTCTTCACAGGGATCGGACGTTGGATTGGCCTCGGGCCGAAACGCCGACTCACCACATTTTGATGGGGTTCGATCCGGACCTGGAAGCCGCCACGGAGATCGCGATCCGCGAGACTGTGGAGTTCCTCATGGAGCGCACGGGAATCAGCCAGGGGGAGGCCTACGCGGTGGTTTCGATGGCGGTCGACCTACGGATCACCCAGCTCGTCGATCAGAACGTCGGTGTCCACGCGATGGTCGCGAAACGTCTGATCGGAGAGAGCCCCGGAGGCCAACAGGACTGAGAAGTCCCGGTCAGCCCCCTCCATACTTCGGTTCACAGGCTTCCGAGCCGCCCTGACGTCCGAGTCCCATCCCGACCCAGAGCATCAGCGTCGTGTCGCGCGGCTCACTCCACTGGAAGTCGAAGTCGACCTGCGCCCGGACGCCGAAGGTGTGGGAGAAGGGCACGCCGACTCCGGGCTCCGCTCGGATCTCCAATACCTGTCGGGTGACACGATCCACCGCACGTATCGCAAATTCACCGGAGTGTCCGTACCAGACATTCACACATCCGGCGACGCTGAGCCCCGCCGTGGGGAGGGCCGTCGAGCGGGCGCTTCCCCGACCGTCTTCGATGGCAATGCCCACCCATCCCCCGCCGTCCCGGATGGCGCCCATCACCTCGGCGATGCCTTGCGCTGTCACGTTCATCGGCGAGGCGACGAGGACAGAGAGGAGGGCGAACGTAGGGATGCGCATGGGCGAGTCGTAGCAGTGTCGAGGTCGTAGGGGGATCCAAGCGTGGTACAGAACAGCGGGTGGGAAGGGTCCGTTCGACGCGAGAGCAACTGAGTCGCGGCTCGCATCGCGGGGTCGCGGGGGCTAACGTGGCGACGTGGCTTCTTCTCCCTCCTGAAGAGGACGTATCGCGATGAAGAAAATGATTCTTGGATCAGTCGCCGGTGGGGTCACGTTGTTCCTTCTGGGCGGCCTCATCTACGAGTTCCTGTTCGCCGACTTTATCGCCGGCAACGCCGGTTCGGCGACCGGCGTATGGAAGGACCCGCCGATCTTCTGGGGTCTCGGCGTGTCGCAGCTCGCGCTTGCCGCGTTGGTCACCTACACGTTCGACCGAGCCGGGGTCGCATCGGCGCTCGACGGATTGAAGGCAGGTGCCATCTTCGGACTCCTGCTCGGCGTTTCGATCGCGATGGACTTCTATTCGGTCATGAACGTCTCGAACCTCACGGCGACCATGGTCGAACCCATCTTCTGGGTGGTCCGCACGGCGGTTGCGGGCGGGGTTATCGGCTGGACGCTCGGCATGGGCGGGAGTGATCCGCAGGAAGCCTAGCTTCGAAAAGTCACCCTAAAGCGGGCCGAGTCGCCCACGCGCGTCGATCACCTGGTCGCGCGCGTGGGCCAGGGTGGCCTCGAGCGTAGCCGCGAAGTCCGGGCTCGCCCGAACCGGATCGAAGAGTGCGGATCCGAGCAGGCGCTCGTCCACGCCAGCCGGTGAAAGCTCGAACGCGTACGTAACCCAGCGGATCGCCCCGGGGGCATCCCCTACGAGTCCGTAGAACGTCGCGAGATCCTGGGCTACGACCTCGGCGAGGTAGTCGTCGTCCTGGCTGCCTGACGCCCCGAGCCGTTGCTCTGCCTCGGCCACGAGGCGCCGAGCCGAGCCCTCCTGTCCCATCGAATGCAGGCACAACGCGCGGACGAGCTCATAGACACCGAAGTTGAGATCTAAACACTCGGCGCCACGCCCCGTGAGTGCCAGGGCACGTCCCTCGAAGGCCGTCGCGAGCGAAAGCTGACTTTCCAAACGATAGGCTTCGCGGGCCTCCTCGATGGCTACGTCATAGCGGCCCAACTGGAATCCGAGAGAGGCGAGTGCCGTGCGCCGGCCGGCCTGCAGCGGATCGAGATCTCTCGCTCGACGAGCCTCGCTGAACGCCTCGTCGACCTGGCCCTTTCCGGCCAGAATCCGAGCCGACCAGCTGGGACCGTTGGGAGCGTTAGGGGCGAGCTGTTCGGCGCGGGCGAAGTCCGCCTCGGCGCCGGCGATGTCGATGCCCAGGAGCGCGCGGATGTACCCTCGCGCAGAGTAGCCGTTGGCGACGCCGGGATCGACACTGATGGCCGAATCCGCAGCGGCGAGCGAGCGCGCGGCGAGCTGATACGAGGGGAGGCCCACGTCGTACTTGTAGTACAAGGCCAGGGAGTATGCGGACGACAGCGCTGACAGTGCCGCGGCGGACGCTGGATCGAGCGTGATCGCTTCGCGGAACCAAGCGACTGCTTCCCTCATCGCCTGCGGGGTCCGCTGTCCGAGCGCGCTGTTGCCGGCGAGGTAGGCATCTCTTCCGGGTCCGATGACGGACCCTCCGGGATCGAAGCTGTGCGCGAGTCCGACGCCTTGGAGAAAGCTGAGTGCCACGGTGTTCGCCAGGGTGACCTGTGCGACCGCGAGGCTCTCCGGGTCGATCCGGTGTTGGCGGCGGGGCGACAGGAACCCGTCGAGGTCGGACTCCGACACGTGCACGATCAGATCGCCACCGCGGGCTTCGATGTAGCCGTGAATGATGTGTTCGACATTGAGCGTGTCGAGCAACCGAGGCGTACCCAGACTGTCCTTCATGAGGGAGGCGGCGGTGTAGGGGTCGATCACCCTGACTTCCGGTACCGCAGTGAGACGGGCGATCACTCCTTCGGCCAGCGATTGCCCGAGGTTGTCGTAGGCCGGATCGCCCGTGCGATTCTCGAAGGGCATGACGGCGAGTGATGCTTCCCAGCGCCCCCCCGCCGCAGCGGATGAGGACCAGAGTTGAACGGCCAGGCCCATGGCTGCTACCACGAGCAATCCTGCCGCGATGCGAAGCGACATGCCCATCGGGGTCCGCCGGGGCCGCTCCGCGCCCTTCACCGTGAGTCGAGGGATCCCTGATCCGTTCGCGACCAGCAGAGCATCCGCGAAATGTGTGACTTCGCGTTGGCGGTCGGCCGGAGACTTGGCGAGCGCCTGCGCGATCACCTGCTCGACGGCACGGGGTACCGAACCGCGAACGGACCGTAACGAGGGCATGTTGTCCGTGAGGTGCCTCGCGAGCGTCGCCTGTGCGGTCCTGCTGTGGAACGGAGGCTGACCGGCCAGCATCTCATACAGGACGCACGCGAGCGCGTACGTATCGGTCCGGCCGTCCACGGGACCGTCGCCTCCGGCCTGTTCGGGGCTCATGTAGTCCGGAGTCCCGATCGGCAGGCCGCTCTGGGTGAACTCGCCGCCGCTCTCGGCCGCACGGAGGGCCCGTGCGATCCCGAAGTCCGCCACCACGGCGTGCCCGCTCTGGAAGAGGATGTTCGAGGGCTTGATGTCGCGGTGCACGATCCCCTTGTCGTGTGCGTGCTGGAGGGCGTCGGCCACCTGGTGCGTGATCCGAAGCGCGTCCTCGATGGAGAGCTGGTCTTCTCGGCTCAGCCGATCCCGTAGGCTTTCGCCTTCGATGAACGGCATGACGTAGTACAGGGCTCCACCTGCGTCGCCCGCCGCATAGATCGGAACGATGTGGGGGTGGCCCAGCTTGGAGGTCACCTCGACCTCTCGTACGAAGCGTTCGCGGCCGAGCCGGGCAGACAGCTCCTCATCCAGCACTTTGACGGCGACCTGGCGGTCGGGTAGCGACTCGCGGGCCAGATAGACCCGCGACATGCCCCCCCGATCCAACTCACGGAGTAGGGTGTAGCGCTGTGGCAGCGCAGCCTGCAGGCGATCGAAGTCGGTCGGCAAGGGTCTCGGCTAGTGTCGGGCGGGCGAACCGAATGTGCTTCAATCGGTTAACGTGCGCGACCCGATCACGGTCCGCCAGTCGCAGGCGGGAGTCCCGTATCGAAGGGGCCGATGCGGCGATACCTTCCACGTGCCGCCAGGGGTATCCCGGTTACGTCCCAGGAAGGGGCCGACGCCGCGGGATTGAGACAGACCCTTGGAACCTGATCCGGTTCAAACCGGCGGAGGGAGCGCGGCCCGCGTCACAGCCGTCTCTCTTCGCGTATTCTCGGGCCGATGTGGCCCTCGAAGGAGAACGTCATGAGCGAGAACGGAGTCGGCTCGGTCGGTGGTGCGCGTGTCGCGCCTCGGACGGAGGACGTGGGATCCGACTATCCCGGGGCATTCCCGAACTCGAAGAAGGTCTACCTGGAGGGCACGCGCGGTGTACGCGTGCCGGTCCGCGAAATCCAGCTGACGGGTGGTGAGCCACCGCTGCGTGTGTACGACACGAGTGGTCCACAGGGAGTCGATGTTCGTTTGGGTCTCCCCACGGTGCGCGCGACGTGGATCCGCGATCGTGGTGACGTGAGCGAAGCCGCTCGCACGCTGCGACCGGCCTCGGGTGTCGAAATGCCGACAGGCCTTACTCGGCCGACGTTTCGCGGCTCCGGAGCCGTGACCCAGATGGCGTATGCTCGCCGGGGGGAGGTCACTCCCGAAATGGAGTTCGTAGCCATCCGCGAGGCGATGGCGCCGGAATTCGTCCGCGACGAGGTCGCGAGGGGCAGGGCTATCATCCCGGCGAATATCAATCACCCGGAGATCGAACCGATGATCATCGGTCGCAACTTCAAGGTGAAGATCAACGCGAATATCGGGAACTCGGCCGTCAGTTCATCGATCGAAGAGGAGGTCGAGAAGCTCCGCTGGGCGACCCTGTGGGGGGCGGATACCGTCATGGATCTCTCGACCGGAAAGAACATCCACGAGACCCGCGAATGGATCCTCCGCAACTCGCCGGTGCCCATTGGGACTGTGCCCATCTACCAGGCGCTCGAGAAGGTCGACGGCGTTCCGGAAGAGCTTACGTGGGAGATCTACCGCGACACGATCATCGAGCAGTGCGAGCAGGGCGTCGACTACTTCACCGTCCACGCCGGTGTACTGCTCCGCTTCATTCCGATGACCGCGAACCGGTTGACGGGCATCGTGTCACGGGGCGGTGCGATTCTGGCCAAGTGGTGCATGGCTCACCACAAGGAGAACTTCACCTACACACATTTTCCTGAATTGTGTGAGATCATGGCCGCCTACGACGTGTCATTCTCGCTGGGCGACGGCCTGCGGCCAGGATCCATTCGAGACGCGAACGACGAGGCACAGTTCGCCGAGTTGAAGGTGCAGGGCGAACTGAACAAGATTGCCTGGGAGCATGGCGTTCAGGTCATGAACGAGGGCCCTGGGCACGTGCCCATGCACCTGATCAAAGAAAACATGGACAAACAGTTGGAATGGTGCGCCGAAGCGCCGTTCTACACCCTCGGACCGCTCACCACCGACATCGCTCCGGGGTACGACCACATCACGAGTGCCATCGGCGCAGCCCAGATCGGATGGTACGGTACGGCGATGCTCTGCTACGTGACCCCCAAGGAGCACCTCGGACTTCCGAACCGAGACGATGTGAAGCGCGGGGTGATCACCTACAAGATCGCGGCTCATGCGGCTGACCTCGCCAAAGGTCACCCCGGAAGTCAGGAGTGGGACGACGCTCTTTCGAAGGCCCGGTTCGAGTTCCGGTGGCGTGACCAGTTCAACCTGTCACTCGATCCGGTGACGGCTGCCGAATACCATGATGAGACGCTTCCCGCAGAGGGAGCCAAGGTCGCCCACTTCTGTTCGATGTGTGGTCCCAAGTTCTGCTCGATGAAGATCACGGAGGATATCCGCCGCTTTGCGGAGGAGCAGGGCCTTGGTGCAGAAGAGGCGGTCGACGCCGGCATGAAACGGATGGCCGACGAGTTCCGCCAGAAGGGCAGCGAGATCTACGTGGAGGCCGGCGACTGAGTTCGTGCGCCGCGTCTATCCGATGCGGCGGAGCCGATCCCTCAGGCGTTGGTCCGACAGCGGCTCGGTCCCGGGCGGAAGCGCGGGCCCGACGTTGCCACCGCGGTCCCGTTGTAGGGCCCTGCGTACCCGTTCCATGGCTTCATGCGGTGGCACGCCTGCCCGAATGAGACGTCGCACCCGCGCGGGGATGTCGAGCATTCCGGCGTCCTGGGTCCGTTGCTCCATCGCCTGACGCATGACATCGAGCGCGCGGTCGACCGGCACGCCGCTCTCGAGAAGCTCGGCGAGCACGAGGACCGCGACCGGTGACCTGGGGCGATCCGAAGGAAGCGACCGGAGCGTCTCGCTGGGCACACCGCGCTGGATCGCGTCGGCCCCCGCTACTAGTAGCGGAACCGAGGCGCCGGCGCCGAACGCTCCACGGGCCTCTCCGAGGCGGCCGGCGTAGGCCCGCACGGCCGGGATGAGCCGGTCGGACGGGACCCTCTTCGCCATGCCCTCCAACGCCTTGTTGAAGAGCGGCTCATCCGGAATGCCGGACGCCCTCATTTCGGTGGCGAGGGCCGCGACATCGTCGAAGACCTGTGGCGGAAGCGTTCGTTGCGCACGCTCCCGCGCAGTTTCCTGCGCGATCAGGCTCGTGGCGCCGAACGCCATCAAACACACGAGGGTCAAGGCTGGGCTCTTCATCATAGGCCTCCTTCAATCACGAGGGTCGCGCTCATGCGCCCCCATTCGTCCGGCACGACGTCAGGTGCGTCGGCCGGCACATGCCATTCGTCATCGATCAAGAAACCGAAGTGGTGCGTCCCCGCGGGCACGTCGAGTTCGACGAGCCACATACCCTCCCCACGGCTCATAGGCACAGGATCCCACAACGTGAAATCACCCATCACGTGCACGGTCACAGTGCCCTCGGGAGCCTCCACCATGAGCCGGACCCGACTCGTGGTCTCGCCGTAGCGAATGATCTCGTAGGGTGAAAACGGCGGCTCCTCGTCTCCACTGGAAAGAAGATTCCGGCAGACGAGTACTCCGCCACTCCCGCTACCAGGCTGAGCGAGCGTGAGCGGATCCGGATCGGTCCGTCCGAAGAAGCCGCGAAGGCTCCAGGACCGCCCCATGGGCACGACCAGTGCGAGTCCGCCCGTGATCTCGGTGCTCGTCGGCGTTTTCCAACGGTCGACGCGGAGTTCCGCGAGGCCCCACAGCCCCGCGAGTACGACCCTGCCTCCGATCGTGCCGTAGCCGCCCCCCGGAGTCTCATGACGTCCGGCCACGAGGCCGAAGCTCGAGGTGACGGGGCCCACCATGACTTCTGCCGTCCCACCCGCGCGCCACAGGTCGTCTTCGAAGAGGCGCGTCCGTCCGCCCTCCAGCCTCCACAATTCGAGTTGCGAGCGGCCCACGCCCCCCAATCCTGACAGCTTGACCGAGAGATTCGGTGTCCGGAGTCGGAGCGAGGGGCCACCCTCCGCGGCGAATGCGCGGTAGGGGAAGGGGCGTTGCACGCCGTAGCCCATGAGTCGGACGTCGAAACTCGCGTTCAGATTGCTCGTCCAGCGATCGGCAATACTTGCCGAGACCATGCCGGACAGAAAGTTGCCGCCCGTAACATCGTCGAGTGTTTGCCCGAAGAGCACCGAGCCGAAGACCCCAGACCCTCCGGCCGAGTAGGCGGACCCTCTCAGGCCCCCGATGACGAACCGAGCGCGGTCTCCCGCCACGTCGAGCGGGGGGCCGATCTGCGAGGCACCGACTTCCAGGGTGAGGTCACGTTGGGCGGCGAGCGGGGTCGCACCCGAGCCCGTCGCCACCGTGGTGACCAGCAACCAGAAGAAGCCTCGGAAGGTCACATTACGCTCCTGCGGCGACCGCGAGGACCGCGTTTCGATTCCCGAAGCCGTCGTCCTGATATCGGCCCGCGTACGGGTCGGTCTGCCACTGCGTTCCGTCGATCAGGAACATGTAGCTGTGGACCCCCGGCCGGATCGGCACCCGTCCCGTCCAGATCCCGTCGCCGTCGGCATCGTCCAGCGCGAACTGCGGCTCCCACTCACTGAAATCTCCGGCGACGGCAACGCTCGTGGCGGCGGGGGCATCGAGCAGGAACTGCACGTACACGACGGCCTGGGGAGCCCCCAACGGGTCCGCAACCGGTGTCGACGCCGGCGTTCCGATCGGCCCTGGGATCAAGATGACAGCCGCGAATGCTGCGAAGACGAGGCCGGCCGCGAGGGGGGAGATGCGCACCGGGGCGGGTCGAAGGATCCAGCCGAAGGACCGGGTAAGCCACCCGGCTTCGGCAAGCTACTCGATCTCGGACATGACATTCTGTTCGAGCCAGGGGGGCATCGCACCCTTCGGGGCCGTGGTACGGAACGAGGCGACCATCCTGTCCCACTCATCCGCCTCGTCCCGTTGGGGTTGGCCTAGCTCTTCGACGGGCATGTCACCGTCGAGATGCCGATGTAGTTCGTCCTTCATGCGTACTCCTCCAGGAGTCCCCGGAGCGCTTCCCGCGCTCGGTGAACTCGCATCTTCAGTGATGCGACCGATAGGTCCATGACCGCTGCGATCTCCTCATACGATCGGCCTTCCACGTGTTTCAGTACGAAGGCCTCCTTCTGTTCCGGGGTCAGCGCATCGAGCGCACCCCAGACCCTGCTTCGAATCTCGGCTCCCGCTGCATCGGCTTCGGGGTCCGATCCACCGGCCAGGTGCGGCGCCACTCGGCCAAGGGAGATGTCGTTCCGTCGCGCGCTCCGAACGTGGTCCTTGCAGAGGTTGGCCAGAATTCGAAAGAGCCAGGCCCCCACTCGCTCCGGTTCGCGACAGCTCCTCAGCTTCTTGAAACCCTTCACGAGCGCGCGCTGCACCAAATCTGCGGCTTCGTCGGAGTTTCCCGTCATGCGGAGTGCGTGTCCGTGCAGCGTATCACCGTACCTGCGTACCAGGAGCCGGTAGGCGTCCCGGTCACCTGCCAGGACGTCCCGGACCACTTGCTCATCGGTTCGTTCAACGGATGACAACATGCTGCAAGATAGGGAGATGGTCGCCGCCCCCGCATTGGGGACGGCGACCCGCTCCATGACTAGCGGATCAACCAGCTGGACATGACGGCCGACCGCCACAGGGCGGCGACACCGCGCCTGTGGCCCGCCTCGAGTTTGCGAATCCCGATCTCGAGGAGGTCGCCTGCTCGCCCGAGGATGCGAAGCTCCAGCTCCGACGGCTCGATATCGGGGTTGGCCCCGAGCGCGGTCGACGCCTGTTCGTGCAGCTCCGTGGCCAGCACTACCATCGCGTCGAGCTCGTCCTCGGTGATCCCACCTGGCAGGATCACGGCTTTGAGGGCCGACCATTGAGCGTGCTGCGCGAAGTGAAGTGCGCGAGCGAAGTGCCCGTTCGAAAGTGCCTGCTGAGCGTGCTCGAGCATGTGCCTCGCGTTGGCGAGCCAGCGATTGCGACGACCTGATGCGTCCGGCTGAGCGACATCGATCGGGACGACCTGGTCGGCGATCAAGCGCTCCGCGAGAGAGACTGCGACCCCGGCGAAGGAGACTTCGAGCCGCGCCCTGTCGGGATCTACGTCACCCCGGCGGTCGTGCTGTCCACGACGAAAGCGCGCCCTCTGTTCACCCAGAATCGCTCGAGCGGCCGCGCCGACCGAGTCACCCGCTTCGAGCAGGGCGTGGGCTTCCGCGATGATCGCTTCTAGTTCGGCCCGAAGCGCTTCGGGATTGTCGAACACGTCATTGTCGAGCGTGAGCAGTAGGTCCTCTAGCCGCTCGATGAGATCCTCGACCGCCGGGACACCGCCTGTGGCGATGAGCGAGCGAGCCACCAATCGGCGTGCGATATCCGACACCTCGAGGGCCCGACGGTGATTGCCGGCGAGCATCTCCCGGCGCGCCTCGTGAAAGGCGGCGCGCGCCTCGGCGTTCAACGTGCGGGCCTGGAGCGCAACCGTCTGGCCGTGTGCGACGGCCACATCGTTCGATACGCTGGTCATCGTGACGGCGACGTCGAACGATGCCTCGTCGGCCAAAACGGCGAGTTCTAGCTGCTGTTCGGCGGTCAGATCCTCGAATCCGAGATCCGTACCGATATCGTCGCAGGCCGCGACGGCAAGGATTCCCAGAAGTCCAAGGAATCGGGGCTTGATCAACATCCTCATGGTCTCGTCTCCGTGTGTTTCGATGCCTTGAAAGCAGGCTTGACGAAAACAAGACGGTCCAATGCCGGAAAAGGTAACGCGGCGATTCGACGCGGACGCGCGGGTGCATATAGATTCCCCGCCATCCGACATCCTGGAACCCCATCTGGAGCGTGCGAGCACCCGTGAAACGAATCCTCGTAACGGGGGCCGGAGGACAGATCGGCTCTTGGCTGGTTCCGAGACTCAGGGAGTTGTACGGCGCCCCGGATGTGATGGCGACCGACCTGAAGGTGCTCAGTGGGGAGGTGATAGAAGCGGGCCCCTTTCAGGTGCTCGACGCCACCGACGCGGTGGCGGTCGGTGAGGCGGTCGCAGTCCACAAAGCGGACACGGTGTATCACCTGGCTGCGATCCTCTCGGCCACCGGTGAGCGCGATCCGCGCGCGGCGTGGAAGGTCAACATGTCGAGTCTCGAGGCCGTCCTCGAAGTCGCCCGCGAGCGAAGATGCGCCGTCTTCACACCCAGCTCGATCGGGGTGTTTGGACCGGACACGCCGAAGAATCCGACACCGCAGGACACCGTCATGCGCCCCGCGACGATGTACGGCATCACCAAGGTCGCTGGCGAACTGTTGTGCGATTACTACCATCGACGCTTCGGGGTCGATACGCGCGGCGTGCGCTTTCCGGGGTTGATATCCTACGGTGCGCCGCCAGGGGGCGGCACGACCGACTGGGCGGTGGACATCTTCTATCAGGCCGTAAAGCGGGGTACCTATACCTGCTTTCTCGGGCCCGACACCCAGCTCGACATGATGTACATGCCCGACGCCGTCGACGCCCTGGTCGAGATCATGGAGGCTGATCCGGACCGTCTCGTGCATCGCAACGCCTTCAACGTCACTGCCATGCAGCTGACTCCGGAGGGGCTGACGGCGGAGATTCGTAAGCACCTCCCTGACTTCTCCATCGCATACGAGATCGACCCCGTTCGTCAGGCGATCGCCGAGTCGTGGCCCGATCGTATCGATGATTCCGCGGCCCGAGAGGAGTGGGACTGGAGTCCGTCCTTCGACGCCTCTGCCATGACCGCAGACATGCTCCATCACCTCTCGTCCGAATAGAAGGGAGACAACGATGCCGGTGGATCGCCTGACCCCCATCCTGCAGGAACACGTCGCCAACCTTCACAGGGCGGGGACCGCCAAGGGATCGGAGACCGTCGTCGTCGGCGTAAAACGAGCTGAGGGCGATCGTGGCCCCCGATTCCTGCTGAGGGGTGAGGGGGACAAGGAGTTCATGCGCATGAACTCGAACTCCTACCTGGGGATGGGGCTGCGGCCCGAAGTGATCGACGCGGAGGAAGCCGCCACGGCGCAGTTCGGAGCGGGCCCCGGCGCCGTGCGATTCATTTCGGGAAGCTACGAGGCTCACCTTACGCTGGAGCGGGAACTCGCGGAGTTCCACGGGCGGGACGCGGGGATGATCTTCTCCTCGGCCTACGCGACGGTCGTCTCGACGATCTCGTCGCTGGTGACCCCGGAGACCGTGCTGATTTCCGACGAGCTCAACCACAATTGCATCATCAACGCCATGCGGTTGTCGCGACCCGTGGGCAAGGCGATCTACGGTCACAACGACATGGCCCAGCTCGAGGCGGCGCTGGTGGAGTGGAAGGGGAAGGCCAAACGAGCGCTCGTCGTCACGGATGGGATCTTCTCCATGCGGGGTGACCATGCCCCTCTCGAAGAGGTGATGGAGCTGTGCGCTCGCCACGATGCCGGCTTCGAGGAGAACGTCGTGAGCATCGTCGACGACTCGCATGGCGTCGGTGCCATGGGCAGGACGGGGCGGGGCACGGAAGAATACACGGAGTGCGCTCCGGCTGATGTGCTTGTAGGGACGCTCGGCAAGGCGTTCGGCGTGAATGGCGGTTACGTCGTCGCCGACGAATCAACGATCGCGTTTCTGCGTGAGTCTTCGCAGATGTACATCTATTCGAACCCGATCACGGTGGGGGAGGCGGCCGCGGCGCTAGCGTCGCTCCGGATCGTCGCGAGCCCCGAGGGTGAAGCGCTTCTGGCTCGTCTCCGGTCTTTGACCCAGCGATTCGAAGACGGCCTGGGGCGCATCGGTATCGAGACGATTCCTGGAGCGCATCCTGTGGTTCCGCTCATGATTCGCGACACCCACAAGACTCACGCCCTGGTTCGGCACCTATACGATCACGGCGTTCTCGTGACCGGGCTCGCGTACCCCGTCGTTCCCCGCGGTGATGAGGAGATTCGGGCGCAGGTCAACGCGGATCACACCGAGGCCGACATCGACAGTGTCTTGGCAATTCTGGAAGGCTATTCGCGATAGCTGTACCTTCGGTCAGCGTCAGGGATCCCACCACAATCGAGGCAATCGTGAAGCAGGCGAGCGACAACGTCACCGTGGTGTTCATGCTGGGTGTCATGGCCTTCGCGATCGTCCTAGTCGATGACCGCTGGGTCCGTACCGGGCTCGGCCTCCTCCCTGCGTTGCTCTTGGCTCAGCGAGCGCTCGTGGGTGCGGGCGTAGGCACGACCAACTCCTCGTCCGCGACGGCGCCTCGTGACGACCGACGAGCCGATGGTGGCGTCCGGGAGCAGATTCAGGAGCTCCTCAAATTGATTCGCGAGTTCTACTCGACCTGCCACATGGTTGCGGTCGGTCAACTCGAACCCTCGAAAGCGAAAGCAAAGGCTCAAGTCGTGGAGCGTCGCCTCAACCTGATGATGGCCGACATGCTGGAGCAGGTCGAAAAGTCGGGCTCAGAAGCATGAGCATTCCTGACATCTCCCGACGCGCGTTGCTGCGCGGCGCCGCATCCGCGGCCACGGCCGTCATCGGTGCCCCGTTCTTGAATCTGGGTCGAAGCCATCTGTTCGGCTGGTCTCCCCAGGAGTACACGACACGCTGCATCGACCTGGTTCGGGGTTCCCTCGTGATCGACATGCTCGGCCTCACGACGCTCAATGGCCGAACCCGCGAGCGCTGGGGTCCGGACTTTTCGGGACTGACCGCTGAGGACGCGGTCGACTTCAGAGAGTCGGGCATCGATGTCTTCCACATCGCACGGGGGGTCGGAGGACGTACCGCCGATCAGGCCTACGAGAACGCCATGCGATTCGTGGGGGCCTTCAACTCGATCATCGCGAACCGTCCGGACATCTTTGTTCGAATCGATTCCGCCGAGGATCTGGCGTCCGTTCAGGGATCGGGTCGCTCCGGTATTCTGATCGGGCTACAGGACTCGGCTCACTTCCGCTCGCCGGCCGACGTCCGGACCTTCCATGAGCTCGGCCAGCGCGTGAGTCAGCTCACGTACAACGCGCGCAACATGATCGGCAACGGCTCCACCGAGCGTGTCGACGGCGGGATTAGCGACTTCGGAGTGACCATCATCGAGCAGATGAACACGGTCGGGATGGCGGTCGATGTGTCGCACTCGGGCGACCGAACGACGCTGGATGCCTGCGCTCTCTCTGGGGCCCCGGTGTTGTTCACTCATTCGAACGCGCGAGCCTTGAATCCGGGGCACCCCCGCTGCAAGACCGACGAAGCGATCTCGAAAATGGGTGAGACGGGCGGAGTCATGGGCATTACCGGGGTGCGGAACTTCGTCGCCGCCTCGGAGCCCACGACGATCGAGCACTATCTCGATCACTTCGACCATGTTCGCGATCTAATTGGCGTCGAACACCTCGGAATCGGGTCGGACATCGACCTGCAGGGGTATGACGACATGCCTCCGGCCGAGTACCAGGCCTTGAAAGCGAACTACAAGGGCTCGTACGCCTTCCGGGACAAGATCGACATCGACGAGATTGCTCATCCGAAGCGGATGTTCGACGTGACGGATGGGCTGATTCGTCGTGGTTATACAGACGAGCACATCCGAGGGATTCTCGGGGGCAACTTCCAGCGTGTGCTCGGGGGCATCTGGGCCGCATGAAGCGGGTTTTGGCGTTCGTCCTCGCAGCGATATTCGCGGCATGTGGCGAGCCCGAGCCGGTCGACTACGGAGCGGTCTTCGATGGTACCGCAGGCCGGTGGATCGACCTCA
Source organism: Gemmatimonadota bacterium (assembly GCA_027623325.1). Classification (GTDB taxonomy): domain Bacteria; phylum Gemmatimonadota; class Gemmatimonadetes; order Longimicrobiales; family Gaopeijiaceae; genus UBA2589. The sequence continues at coordinate 74,999 of JAQBXY010000007.1, read as the reverse complement.
CGTATTCCTTCGGCGAGTCGACGGTCTACTGGCCGACCGACACCGCAGGTTTCGAGCTCACCGAACTGGCGTCCGGGGTCACACCAGGGGGATGGTTCTACGCGTCGAACGCGTTCGCTTCCGCCGAGCACGGGGGCACACATCTGGACGCGCCGATCCATTTTGGCTTCACGGCGTTGCTCCGGTTCCGTAGGGCTGTCGACTGGCTGGCCAGGTTAACGACCGTCCCGAGGAAGCGCGAGAGCCACGAGGCGTCCCGTCGTGTTGCGGTCGCCGATGGCTACGACGATGTACTGGCGGCCGTCGGACATGTAGGTCATCGGGGCACCTGAGGTGCCGGCGGCAAGGTCCATCTCCCAGACGACTTCACCGGTCGTCTTATCCCACGCCCGAAAGGTCTTTCCCCCGGCGATCGGGAGGATCGATAGAGCGTCCTCGGTTCCTTCGCCCAAGAACAGGAGCGTCTTGGTGAGCATGGGGGCTGGCCGCCCGCGCTGACCGAGCCAGGGAAGATCGAGCCCTGAGAGGGCTGGATGGTCCCGGGGGCCCGGCCCGTTGGCCTTCATCCATAGGTGCTCGCCCGAGTTCATGTCGATGGCGGTGATGCGGCCGTACGGTGGTTTCAGCAGGGGCAGCCCCTGGGGCATGGGCACCTCGCGTGGAAGGCCACGGATGTACCGGAAGTCCGAGCTATCGGGAATGGGCGGAGCGACCAGCGCCGTGACGTTCGGCGAGGTGACCGAGGGCACGTAGAGGATACCCGTCTCCGGATCGACCGCCGCTCCGCCCCAGTTCGCACCCCCGACCCAGCCGGGCATCAAGATCGTACCATGGGTCCCCGCCTCATCGAAGACGGTCGGAGGTGTAAACATGGGGCCGTAGACGAAGTCTTCCAGAATCGATTCGGCCTCGGCGCGGAGCTCCGGCGTAAAGTCGATCAGGTCGTCGACGGTGATCCCCTGGAGGTCGAACGGTTCCGGATGGGTCGGGAAGGGCTGGGTGGTGGCGGCGACCTCGCCGGGCACGTTCGAGGGAGGTACCGGGCGGTCTTCGATGGGCCAGAGTGGGGCGCCCGTCTTACGATCGAAGGCGAAGACGAAGGCCTGTTTGGTTACCTGCACCACGGCCTGAACCGGTCGCCCGTCGACGACGAGGTCCATCACATTGGGCGCCGCGGGCGGGTCGTAGTCCCACAACCCGTGCCGTACCATCTGATAGTGCCAGGCGCGCTCGCCGGTCTCGACATCGACGGCGACGACGGACTCGCCATACAAGTTGTCCCCGACGCGATGACCACCGTACCAGTCGTTGGTCGTGGTTTTCAGGGGCAGGTAGACCAAGCCCAACTCCTCGTCGGCGCTCATGAGCGTCCAGACGTTTCCGTTCCCGCTGTATGCCCACGAAGAGTCGGCCCAGGTCTGGATGGCTGGATCACCCGGCTCCGGGATCGGATTGAACCTCCAGCGCAGCTCGCCCGTCCTTACGTCGTACGCGCGGACGTAGCCGGGCGGCGCGGTCATCCAGTTCCGATTCGGCACCATGGCAGTCGCTCCGACGATGACGACATCGCGCACGACGATCGGGGCGGAGGTCCAGTTGTACGTGACCACCCTCGGATCGGGATCGTCGGCCAGGTCGATCGACCCGCCCGACCCGAAGGCCGGATCGGGCCTCCCGGTAGCGGCATCGATCGAGACCAGGTGCTGGCCGGAGCCAAGCAGGATCCGCTCGTTGGAGCCATCAGCCCAGTACGCGACGCCACGATTGGCCCGCCCGCTCGGTTCGTCCCGCAGCCCCGAGGCGTACGGATCGTACCTCCAGATCTCTCGGCCGGTGCTGGGGTCGAGCGCCGCGGCCTGCCCGAGATTGGTCGCAGTGTAGAGACGATTTCCGATCTTGATGGGTGTCGCCTGAAAGTTCGGATTCACGTCGACGCTGGCCCGCTCGTTGCCGAGGCGGTAGTCGGCCGACTCCCAGCTCCAGACGATCTCCAGGGAACCGACGTTGTCCGCGTCGATCTGGTCGAGGGGCGAATACTTCGTCGCGGCGAGATCGCGCCCGTAGTGACGCCAATCTCCCTGTTCGGCCGTCGGGCCGGAGCACCCCATCGGAGCCAGGAGAGCGAGCAGAAACCAGCGTGTCGACGTCGTACGAAGCATTGGATCTCCAGGGGTTTGGCCGCGGAGAATATGCCAGGAAGGCGGGCCGGGCCGCAATTGACTGTACGTTGGGTCGAAGAAATGGGGCGCCGGTGCTGCCTCGCGGCTTGCCGCACGGAGATGTGCTCCGCATGGTGATGTGCTCCGAACCCCGTTTCGCGTCGGACCGCGTCCGATCACCACTCCATCCGAGGTAGGAACATGCGCTCTCGCACCCCATTGATCATGCTCAGCGCGGCAGTCGCATGCGCTCTGTCGTTCGTGCCCGTGGGGCTCGAGGCGCAGGCGGATCGTCGACTCGAGGCCCTGAAATCCGAAGCGCTCGAGATGATCGAGGGGCGCGCCAAGCAGGTCCAGGAAATCGTCGACATGCAGTTCAGCTTCGGCGAGCTCGGCTTCCAGGAGTTCGAGACGCAAACCTATCTCACGGGTATCCTGGCCGATGCCGGATTCGAGATCGAGCTGGGTGTAGCGGGCATGCCGAGTGCCTGGACCGCCCGGTGGACGAATGGCTCGGGGTCTCCGGTGATCGCGATGGGCTCCGACGTCGACGGGATCCCACAGTCGAACCAGAAGCCGGGGGTCGGCTACCGTGAGGCGATCCTGTCGATGGCTCCGGGTCATGGCGAGGGGCACAACTCCGGTCAGGCCGTGAACATCGTCGCGGCGCTCGTAGTGAAGGAGTTGATGCAACGCGAGAACATCGACGGCACGCTGTTGATTTGGCCCGGGATCGCGGAGGAGCAGCTCGGGTCCAAGGCTTTCTTCGTCCGCGACGGCGTGTTTGACGGCGTCGACGTCAACCTCTTCACGCACGTGGGATCGGGGTGGGGGATGTCTTGGGGGCAGGGCGGCGGCAACGCGCTCATCTCGGCTCAGTTCCGTTTCAAGGGCGAGACGGCCCACTCGGCGGGTTCGCCTTGGCGAGGCCGTTCGGCACTGGACGCCGTCATGCTCATGGCTTCGGCGTGGGAGTTCAAACGCGAGCACCTCAGGCCCGCCGAGCGATCGCATTACGTCATCGTCGATGGTGGCGACCAGCCGAACGTCGTGCCGCAGAGCTCGACGATCTGGTTCTTCTTCCGTGAGATCAGCTACGAACTCGTGATGGAGTCGTTCGACGCTGCCAAGCTGATGGCGCAGGGTGCGGCTCTCATGACCGGTACCGAGGTCGATACCATCATGACAGTGGGGTCCGCGTGGAGCCGTCACTTCAACCGTCCCGTCGCAGAGATGAGCTGGTCCAACGTCGAGCGGGTGGGGCTGCCGGAGTGGAGCTCGGACGACGTGCTGCTGGCCAACAGCTTCCAGCGTGAGATGGGGCAGACGGAACAGGGGCTGCCGACTGAGGTGGGCACGCTCGATGGCCCGGTGGATCTATCGCGCTCGCTCGGCGGTGGGTCCGATGACATCGGCGACGTCTCGTGGAACATGCCCACTGTTACGCTGCGGTTTCCGGCGAACATGCCCGGAGGGCCGGGCCACAACTGGGCGAACGGAATCGCAATGGCGACTCCTATCGCCCACAAGGGATCGCTCGCAGGGGCGAAGGTCCAGGCGCTTACGCTGCTCGACCTGTTCCTCGATGGATCGACGGTCGGTGCCGCTTGGGACTATTTCAACGATGTCCAGACCGCCGAGACGACATACACCCCCTTCATTACTCCTGACGACAAGCCTGCCATCTGGCTCAACGAAGACATCATGGCCCAATGGCGAGAGCGCATGCGTCCGTTCTACTACGATCCGACCCGTTTCGACACGTACCTCGAACAGCTCGGGATTCCGTACCCCGTGGTGAGAACCCGTCCGGTCAGCCAGGACAACCAGCCGAACGATGAGGGTCGGTAGGTAGCGCAGCGTGAGCATACTCGATCTGGTGGTGCCGGATCTGTCTTTTCGGCGCCACCAGGCCGAACTCATGGACGATCCGGGTCTCGACCCGGTCCGTCATCGCAGGGCGCTTCGTGCCCTTGGCCGTGTAAACCGGATTTCGTTCGCTGCTGAACGCGTCTGGGGCGAGGTTCGCCGGCTCCACGAGGAGATGCAGCGTCCGGTCCGGGTCCTCGATATCGCTTGCGGGGGGGCGGACGTGCTGGTTCACATAGCGCGCCAGGCACGTCGCTCCGGAGTCCCGGTCGAACTGAGCGGCTGCGATATCAGTCCTGTGGCGCTCGCAGAGGCCCGTCGCCTGGCCTCGGGTGAGGCTGCTGTGGATGTCTTCGAACTCGATGTTCTGCGAGAGGATCTTCCGTCGGGCTTCGACCTCATGACGACGTCGCTGTTCCTCCACCACCTGTCTCGCGAGGATGCCGTGGCCCTTCTCCGGCGGATGAGCGAGCGGACCGAGCGAGCCCTGCTGGTTCAGGATCTACGGAGAACGCGCCTCGGGTATGTTCTCGCGTGGGTCGGACTCCATACGCTTACGACCTCCGACGTGGCGCGTGCCGACGGACTCGTGTCCGTTCGAGCCGCCTTCACGACGGAGGAGGTAGCCGACCTCTGTCGCGAGGCGGCGTTGATCCGTGCCGAGATTGCGTATGGATGGCCCCAACGATTCACGATCCGATGGGAGAGAGCGTGAACATCTGGGACGCGGTCGTCGTCGGGGCGGGGCCCGCGGGGAGCGTGGCCGCTCGCCAGCTCGCGCTCGGCGGGGCCTCGGTTATGCTCGTCGATCGAGCGTCGTTCCCGCGGTGGAAGGTCTGTGGCGCCTGCGTTGGTCCTGCGGCACTCCGCCGACTCGAGGGGATCGGCTTGGGCGACATGGTGGAGCGCCAAGGCGCCGTCCCGCTCGACCGAGTGCTCCTCGCTTCTTCGGGACGGACCGCCGGAGTGGCGCTGAGGGGCACGGTGGCGCTCTCCCGGAGTCGCTTCGACCAGGCGCTGGTCGATGCGGCCGTGGCGGCGGGCGTCGACTTTCGAGACGGGGTACGGGTCGACTTGGATCACGACGAGAGTGACGAGGAGGAGTTTCTTGGCTTGGCGCTGCGGGACTCCGGCATTTCGTCGCAGACGCGTGCACGGGTCGTGATCGACGCGACTGGGTTGGGCGCAGGCCTCAGGCCTCGCGGGCCGACAGCCGCCGAGACCAACGGCCGAGGAGACCGACGCACCCTGACCGCACCCGGCTCGAGGATCGGCATCGGCGCCACGCTCCGATGCCCCGACAGTGACCTTCGCTTCGGAGAGCTACAGATGGCGGTTGGGCGATCCGGCTACGTGGGCCTCGTGCGAGTGGAGGACGGCGCGATCAACGTGGCCGCGGCGGTGAAGCCCGAGGTGCTGTCATCTTCGACGCCGGCCGAGGCCGCGATGAACATTCTGGCCGAGGCCGGCCTACCGAGTCTCTCGGGTGAGGTGATCGATGGGTGGAGGGGGACTGGCCCGTTGACGCAGCGACCCACCGCGCTCGCTGACCGTCGCCTGTTTCGAGTCGGTGACGGCGCGGGATACACGGAGCCTTTCACGGGTGAGGGCATGGGGTGGGCCATCGGGACGGGGGTCGCGGTTGTTTCCTTCGCGACTCAGGCAATTCGGGGGTGGTCCGACGAACTCGCCGACGGATGGACGAGGGAGCACCGGCGGGTCGTCGGGAGGTCGCAGTGGCTCGGCCGGAGCTTGGCCTGGGGCCTCCGGCGGCCACGACTCGTCCGCGCCGCGGTGGGTATCTTGGGCCGAGCGCCCGTTCTGGCTGACCCGATCGTAAGCGCCGCGGCACGCGGGCCACGACCGTCGACGGTGAGGTGGGCATGAGTCTCGACATCGTCGGGATGGGTACCGCCCTCCCCGAACACCGCCTCACTCAAGCGGAAGCGGCGGAGCTCCACACGACTTTTTGTGGGATCGATCCGGTTCGGAGCCGGACCTTACGCGCTCTGTACCGTCGTTCCGGCATTTTGACGAGACACAGTGTGCTGCTCGGCGCGTCCGATGGCGAACTGGCGACTCGCCAGAGTTTCTATCAGCCGGCAACGAGCGACGATGACGCGGGCCCGACCACGGCCGAACGTATGGCGGTGTACGAGCGCCTCGCGCCTGTGTTGGCCACCGAAGCCGCGCGCCGAGCCCTGTCCGCAGGAGCCGTCGATCCGGCCGAGGTCACACATCTCGTGACGGTATCGTGCACCGGCTTTGTCTCGCCCGGTGTTGATCATGCCGTGATCGACGCCCTTGGGCTGCCACGCACAGCCGAGCGAACCCACGTCGGCTTCATGGGTTGCCACGGCGCTCTCAACGGCCTGCGGGTAGCCCGCTCGTTTGCTCAGGGCACACCCGATGCGGTGCCGCTGGTCGTCGCCGTGGAACTGTGCACCCTTCACTTCGCCTACGGATGGGATCCCGATATGCTCGTGGCGAATGCGCTGTTCTCCGATGGCGCCGCCGCTGTGGTCAGCCGTGCGAGCGGGTCATCAGGTCGAGGGAGCCCGACGCAGACCGATGCGTGGCGCGTCGCGGCCACGGGTACATTGCTCATGCCGGGGTCGGAGGAGGATATGAGTTGGCGTATCGGGGACCACGGCTTCCGAATGACCCTGTCGGCGAGAGTGCCTGAGCTGATCCAGGCCCACCTCAGGGGATGGTTGGTCGAGTGGCTTGCCGGCGTCGGACTCGGGCTCGCGGACGTCCAATCATGGGCCGTGCATCCGGGCGGGCCTCGGATTCTCGCGGCCGCCGAACATTCGCTCGAACTCTCCCGCGACCACACCGCCGACTCGAAGGCCGTTCTGGCGGCCCATGGCAACATGTCTTCGGCCACCGTGCTCTTCATTCTCGATCGAATGCGAACGAGCGGCGCCGAACGACCATGCGTGGCCCTTGCCTTCGGACCGGGCCTGGCGGTGGAGGCTGTCCTCTTCACCTGACCCGAGAGCCGCCCGTCTGGCCCCGCAGGCCGCCCGTCTTGCCTCGGTAGGATCCCCCGCGCACTGTGAGCCACCTGACTACCAAGCGAGGAGTGCAGATGGGTTCGAAGCGGGAGGATACGAGCGTTCCGGGGGCGGCGGGTAGCATCGAACGCAGGGACTTTCTGAAGGCCGCGGCCGTCGCTGCGGCCACGGGCGCGCTTACTCCCGCGGCGGTGCTGGCGGGCCAGTCTCCTCCGCTGCGTGCCGCGCTCCAGGAGCGTCAGGAGGTTCCGCTTGTGCCGCTGGGGAACGGTGAACATCCCGCGCTCGTCTTCCAGGCGTATCCAGGCGGAACCGGCGCGCTCATGGAGAAGCTGTCCGCCCAATACGGAGTTGACTTGTTCCGGCGGCAGCAGATCCTCGTCGACCCCTGGATGGGTGCGGTTCCTGGGGACCCCGCGGACGTTGCCTTCCTGCCGGTTGATCGACTCGCCGCGCTCATCCGCGGGCGGCACATGTCGTCCGTCGAACTCACGGAAATCTACCTCGAACGGTTGAAGCGCTATGACCCGGTTCTGTTGTGCGCGGTCACGATTCTCGAGGGGCGGGCCCGCGAAGAAGCTCAGCAGGCGGATGCGGATCTCCGCAACGGCGAGTACCACGGACCTCTCCACGGAATTCCCTACGGTGTGAAGGACCTGTTCTCCGTGACCGGAGCGCGCACCACGTGGGGATCGTCCGACTTTGAGAACCGCGTGATCGAAGAAGATGCTGACGTGGTCGTGAGGCTCCGCGAGTCGGGCGCCGTCCTGATCGCGAAGCTCGCCACGGGAGAGTTCGCACGCGGTGACCAGTGGTATCGGGGCCGCACCAGGAATCCTTGGAACGCCGAAGAAGGCGCGAGCGGGTCATCGGCTGGGCCCGGCTCCGCAACCGCCGCTGCGGCCGTCGCCTTCGCGATCGGCACCGAGACCCAGGGGTCGATCGTGTCACCGGCCCGACGCAATGGTCTCTCCGCTCTGCGGCCAACCTTCGGCCGCGTGAGTCGCTACGGGGGTATGGTTCTGTCCTGGAGCATGGACAAGGCCGGACCGATGTGCCGGACGATCGAGGATTGCGCGCTCGTGTTCAACGCGATCCATGGGGCGAGTGAGAGGGACCCCGCTTCCTTGACCACGCCGTTTCGCTTCGACCGCAACGCCGATCTGGGCTCGTTCAGAATCGGCTACGACGAGACCGCCCAAGAGCCCTTCTTGGAGCAGCTCAGGAGCATGGGGGCCAATCTCCGGGAGATGAATCCGATCCCGAGCGGTAGCTCCAACGCGCTCAACGTGGAATCTTCGGCCGCGTTCGACTTCCATGTGGCCCCAGACGGGGTCGAGCCTGAACCGATTCCCGAGGGCGCGACCCCACAGGAACGCCGCGACCGAGGTCGTTTCCGGGGTGGCCGCGCGGTGACCGCCCTCGACTTCGTACAGAGTCAGCGGCGGCGGCTCATCCTCATGCGGGAGATGCAAGAGGCGATGGAGGGCTTCGACATGTTCGTGTCGGGCTCCGGTCAGGTGGGCCTCACGAACCAGACCGGACACCCGGCCGCGATCGTTCAGTACGGCTTCGGCGTGCGCGACCCGGAGGCAGACAGCCCGACGGAAATGCCGCTGACCTCCACGCTCATCGGCGACCTATTCGCCGACGACAAGATTCTCAGCGTGGCCCACGCCTTCCAGAGGAACACGGATTGGCACCTGCGGAGGCCCCGACTCGACGGGTAGTTACAGCGGCTTGTTGGGGCTCGCGATCGTCCGCCACATGTGGGCGACGGGACTATTGTCGTAGCCCAAGCCTTCCTTCGGCTGCTTGAAATTCCGACCAATGATGTCGATGAACTGATCGAGTTCGGGCCGTACGCCCTCCTGGAAGCCGTAGGTGTCATTGACCGTGATCATGCGCGCCTCCATGTACCACGGGTGTTGGCGAGCGAAGTCATACTGCTCGCGGATATACGGTTCAGGCACGTAGTCCTCTCCGAAAATCCGATTGTACAATTCCGGGTATTCGTAGCCGACGGAGTCGTCGGGGTAGAAGCGCAACGCGGCGTGGTACCGAATGCCCCAGGTGACCTTCTCGTCGACGTAGGGCTCGACGAGCTGGGCGCCCCACCAGCCGTGATCGACCTTGATGAGATTGAGTACGACATCGTGCAGCAAACACGCGATGATGGTCGATTCGGGTTGCCCCGTCTCGAGCGCATGCTGAGCGCTCTGGAGAACGTGGGTCGCGGGAGCGAAACGAAGCCGGAAGAAGTCTTCCAACGTCGGGTTGCGGGGCATCGGTTCGAAGGCGTCTTCGCGAGGCATGAAGAGGTTGCCGGTGCCTCGCGGGGGTCGGGCAGCTTGTTGCTCCAAGTCGATCAGAGCCGATTCTTCGCCGTCGAGTTTCGGCGTGACACTCTCGTCGAGCTCGTGCATCATGTAGTGCTCGAGCTCCTCGGCCCTGTCCTCTGGGGACATCGCTTCGATGGCCCCAACACCCACGGCCGCGAGAAACGTTCTGCGATCGACCTGTACGTCCATGGTTCCTCCGGTCGGCGAATAGGCAGCCCGCCACGACACCCCGCACGGCCAGAGTAGCTTGTCCGCGAGGGACCGGCAATGCGGATCCGCGACCCGAGAATCCCGGCCATGGTCGACGGAGAAAGCTCCACGACTTATTGTCCCGCCTGCCACCATCCCCACGCTGAGATCGGAGATCGAACATGCGTCGCGCTTTTTCGTCCTTCGCGGTTGCCACCATCGCCGTGGTTGTACTTGGCCTTCTCCCTCGGACGGCATCGGCCCAGGCCGACCCCCGACTGGAATCACTCAAGACCGAGGCGCTCGAACTCGTGCAGGAGCGCTCCAAGCTCGTTCAGGAGATCATCGATCACCTGTTCTCGTTCGGCGAGCTGGGTATGCAGGAGTTCGAGACGCAGCGATACCTGACCGGCCTCCTCGAGGCCGAAGGCTTCGACATCCAACTCGGAGTCGCCGGCATGCCGTCCGCGTGGACGGCACGCTGGTCGAACGGAACGGGCAGTCCGGTGATCGCCCTCGGATCCGACGTCGACGGCATTCCACAGTCGAACCAGAAGCCCGGCGTTGCCTATCGCGATCCGATCCTGGGCATGGCCCCGGGACACGGAGAGGGGCACAACTCGGGTCAGGCCGTGAACATCGTGGCGGCGCTTGCTGTGAAGGAGATCATGCAGCGCGAGAACATCAACGGGTCGCTGCTCCTTTGGCCCGGGGTCGCGGAGGAACAGGTCGCATCGAAGGCGTTCTTCGTGCGTGAGGGAATCTTCGAAGGCGTCGACGTGAACCTCTTCACCCACGTGGGGTCGGGCTTCGGTGTGAGCTGGGGGCAGGCCGGCGGAAACGCACTCTGGTCGGTCCAATACCGGTTCACCGGTGAGACCGCGCATTCAGCCGGTTCTCCCTGGCGCGGCCGCTCGGCGCTCGACGCGATCATGCTCATGGCTCAGGCGTGGGAGTTCAAGCGTGAGCACCTGCGCCCTGCGGCGCGATCGCACTACATCATCGTCGAGGGGGGTGACCAGCCGAACGTCGTGCCGCAGACCGCGACCATCTGGTTCTACTTCCGCGAACGCGACTACGCGTTGACGAAGGAGCAGTACGACGCCGCGGCGCTCATGGCAGAGGGTGCTGCGCTCATGACCGGGACTACCGTCGACACCATCATGACCGTCGGTTCGGCTTGGGGTAGGCACTTCAGCAAGCCGGTCGCCGAGGCGACACACGCCAACATGGTTCGAGTCGGAATGCCGGAATGGAGTGCCGATGACATCCGATTCGCCGAGGCGTTCCAGGCAGAGATGGGTGTCGAGGTAAACGGCCTCGAGACCGAGGTCGGCGAACTCCGCGGACCGGTCGATCTCTCGCAGTCACTGGGCGGCGGCTCCGACGACATCGGCGACATTTCGTGGAATATGCCGACCGTTACCATGAACTTCCCGTCGAACATGCGAGGTGGTCCGGGACACAACTGGGCCAACGGGATCGCCATGGCCACGCCCATCGCGCACAAGGGTGGCGTTGCGGGGGCGAAGGCGCAGGCACTCACGCTTCTCGATCTCTTCCTCGACGGAGAGACCGTCGCTGCGGCGTGGGATTACTTCAACGACATCCAGACCGCCGAACAGGAGTACATCCCGTTCATCGCGCCGTCCGATCAGCCCGCGATCTGGCTGAACGAGGGCATCATGGCGCAGTGGCGTGAGCGCATGCGCCCGTTCTACTACGATGCGACGCGGTATTCCTCGTATCTCGAGCAGCTCGGTATCGAATACCCGACGGTGCGCACGCGCCCGGTTTCCGAAGATGGTGCCGATGCGAGCGACGGGGCGGCGGATGGCGAGCCCGAAGTGAGGGGGCCCGGTGGGGAGTAGTCGGACCGCGCCGTGGATAGCCGCCTTCGCCGCGGCTGCCCTGGCGGGCCCCGCTTCCGCCGCGGGACAAGAGATCTCCGTCGTGGAGATGACTACGCGTGACGTCCTCGCTGGCTACGCAGCGGGCGACTTTACGGCGGTTGAACTCACCCGGGCTTTCCTGGACCGGATCGCCCGATACGAAAGCCACTACAACGCGTTCATCTCGATGAACCCTGATGCGCTCGCGATCGCGGCGGCACTCGACGTCGAGTACGCGGGTTCGGGTCCGCGCGGTCCCTTGCACGGCGTTCCGGTCGTCATCAAGGACAACATCGACTACGGGGGCTTGGTCACCACAGCGGGGTGGGAGGGCTTCAGCGCCCGCACGGGTGGCGTCGACATGATTCCCGATGACGATGCCGCTGTAGTGACGCGGCTGCGAGCCGCCGGCGCCATCATCTTGGGCAAGACCAACCTTCCCGATTTTGCCGGCCACGGTACGCGGACGAACAGCACAGTCGCGGGTCAGACGCTCAACCCCTACAACGTCGACAAGGTCCCGGGTGGGTCGAGTGGTGGCACCGCTACCGCCGTGAGCGGCAGCTTCGCCGTACTCGGCCTCGGGTCGGAAACAGGGGGTTCGATTCAGAATCCCGCGTCGGCCCAGGCGCTTGTGGGCGTGAAGCCGACGTACGGTCTGGTTCCGATCGAAGGTGTGGTGCCGCTCAGCGGCACGTACGTCGATGTTGTTGGGCCGCTCGCGAAGACCGTGTACGACGCGGCGGTGACGCTGGATGTCCTCGCGGGTCCGACCACGGAGGACCTGGCCACCTTCGCGGCCGTCGGCCATATGCCGGAGGGGGGGTACGCGGCCAGTTTGGACGCCGGGGCGCTGAGTGGGAAGCGCTTCGGTCTGGTCGGCACCGGTTGGCGGACCGATTTCTTGCCGCTCGATTCTCTCACCGAAGAGCACTATCGGCGGGCCGTGGACGAGCTGACGCGACTCGGCGCAGAAGTGGTGGAGGACCCCTTCGCCGGTACCGGCTTCGTGGAGATGTACGGAGAGCGCACGAATGTCCCTTCACAGGGCACGCATGACATGTTCGTGTACCTCCAGGGTCTTGGGTCCGGTGCGCCCTTCAATACCATCGAGGAGTGGGAGATCTTGAGCGGCCGCGAGTACTCACGCGGTCGCGGGGGCCGTGGGGGAGGGCCGCCTCCGGTACCGGCCCGGCCCAGCGCGACCGAGCAAGGTGACGCGTATCAGGCGTGGCGATACAAGATTCGGAACCTGTTCCGCAGCGTCCTCGAACAGAACAACTTGGACGGCCTCTTCTTCCCGCAGTCAGGCACGCCCAACAGGAATCTGGTCGAAGACCCTACGCGTCCCGAATTCGCGCCCAACAATTGGGCCGAGATTCCGAGCAACATCGTCAACGACCTCGGTGTTCCCACGGTCACGGTCCCGTTCAGCTACTTCGACGACGGGACTCCGTTCGTGCTCGCGTTCATCGGAGACATGTGGACTGAGGCGCGACTTCTGTCGTTCGCGTATGCGTTCGAGCAGGCGACGCAGTCACGGACGGCCCCGGTCCTCGTGGAAAAGCCGATCGGCTGAGGCCGCGGTTCGTTTTGGTCCTTGCGAGGTCTCGTCGAGAACCGACCTCAACCAAACCGGTCGCCGTCGTGTCTCGTAGGGGTGACCCTCTTATTCATGTCTGCCCCCATAAGCATGCGTTCTCTTCATAGATCCGCCACTTCGGCACTGTTTCTCGGTCTCGCTCTTTCCGCCGTCGGGGGTACGCTAGGGGCACAGCAGGGCTCTGGACGGCCCAACGTCTTCTTCGACTGTGATGGTAGGAACTGCAACTCGCAGTATTACAGGACCGAAATCACCTGGGTGAACTGGGTGAACGATCAGGCCGTCTCCGACGTGCACGTGATCATGGCCAGCCTCACAACCGGGGCGGGGGGGAGGGAATATCAGCTCGATTTCATCGGGCGTGGGGCACAAAGCGCATACGTCGACCGAGTCCGCTTTCAAACGCTTCCGACGGATACCGATCGAGAGGAACTCGACGGACTCGCCCACACCCTCGGATTGGGGATGGCGCGCTTCGCGAACTCCGCCGGCTATCGCGACCTCGTGCACCTTACGGCCCCTGATCCTGAGAGTTCAGGACAGGGCAGTCGCCGGGTCGTCTCTAGCCAAGAAGTCGACGACCCATGGAACCTGTGGGTCATCCGCCTCAACGGTAGCGGGAACATCGACGGAGAGGAGACGCGCAAGACGGAGCGCTTGAACGGGAGCTTCAATGTTTCCCGCGTGACGCCCGCGTGGAAAATGAATTACAACGGGAATCTCAATTACAGTCGTCAAGAGTTCGATCTCGACGACGGCACGTTCCGTGATGCCCGGACGGACTGGGGATTCACTCCTCTCGTTGTGTACTCGATCGCCGACCACTGGTCCATAGGGTTCCAGGGTCAGGTCGCGCGTATGACGCGAGTGAACCAGAACTTCCGTGCCGAACTCACTCCTGCCGTCGAGTTCAGTGTGTTTCCCTACGAACAGGCGACGCGGCGATCGCTGACCGCCTTCTACAAGATCGGGCCGGCCTATCGCGACTACATCCAAGAGACCGTGTACGGTGAGTTGGACGAGACGCGCTGGGAAGAGTCGATCGAGGTCGAGTTCTCGCAGCGTCAGACGTGGGGAGACGCTGGCGTTACGGTCGTCGGGTCGCACTTCCTGCATGACTTCGAGCGCAACAACCTTTCCCTACGTGGAGATATCGACTTTCGCGTCGTCCGTGGCTTCAGCGTGAACGCGCGAGCCAACATCGCGTGGGTGAACGACCAGATCTATCTGTCCGCCCAAGGGACCACCGATGAAGAGGCGTTGCTCCGCCTGCAGCAGCGCGGCACCGACTTCAACTACGGGATGTCCGTTGGCTTCTCGGTGCAGTTCGGATCGATCTTCAACAACGTGGTGAACAATCGATTCCGCGGGACCGGCGAAGGAGGCTTTGGTGGCGGAGGATTCGGTGGAGGCGGACGCAACTAGCCGACGGTACGGAACAAAGGTTCCCTAGTTGCACTGCACCGTGCCCGGTGCCGTCGCGGGGGTCGCGCCACTGGCTGCGGCGTCCCCGAAATAGATCCCACACTGCTGGCCGGCGAGGCCGGTGTGCGTCCCGGTCGCCGCCCAGCCTGTTCCGGTCGCTTCGTTGATCGTAACCGACACGGCGGCGGTGAGCTGCATGTCCATGGCCGCGATCGTCGACGAATACGAATACTGGTTGCTCAGATAGATTTCTTGCTGACTCGCAACGTTCTTCAGATCTGAGGTCACGGCCGCGATGTACGATTTCGTCCGCATTGCGGAGAATTTCGGGATCGCGATCGTGGCCAGAATCCCGATCACGACGACGACAATCAACAATTCGATCAACGTAAAGCCTTTACGTTCCATTGCACTCTCTCGGCTTCGAGGCCCCACGTAGCACTGTGAGACACCTCACCCACATGAATTTTCTTGGGGGGCGACGGGATAACTACTATACCACGCTACGCTGGCCCCATGCGGCCCGCAAGCGCAATATGGGCCCCCGAGTCAATTGATCGAGACCCCTTGAACCCTATACTTTTGTCCGCTCAGAGCCGACCGCTGGACATCCGGAGGACCCGTGGCAGGTCATAACAAGTGGTCGAAGATCAAACGCAAGAAGGGCGTCACCGATTCCAAGCGTGGCGCGCTCTTTACCAAGCTCATTCGAGAAATCACGGTGGCAGCGCGGGAAGGAGGCGGCAGCGTCGAGTTCAATGCCCGACTGCGCCTTGCCGTTGATACGGCCAAAGCGGCTTCGATGCCGGCAGAGAACATCGACCGGGCCATCAAGAAAGGCACGGGTGAACTCGAGGGTGTGAATTACGAAGAGTCCACGTATGAGGGGTACGGTCCTGGTGGGGTGGCGCTGTTCATCGAATGCCTGACCGACAACACCAATCGGACGGTCGCGGACGTTCGCTTTGCCCTGACCAAGAACGACGGGAGTCTCGGAACCGACGGTTCCGTCGCGTGGCAGTTCGATCGCAAGGGGCAAATCGTCATCGACGCGACGCGGTATTCAGAGGAAGCCGTCTTTGAAGCTGCGATCGATGCGGGGGCGGAGGACGTCGTGGGCGACGGAGAGGAGTTCGTGGTTACGACGGAGCCAACAGAATTCGCGGCCGTTCAGGAGGCCATGAGGACGTCGGGCATCGAGGTGCGATCTGCCGAATTGACCAGGATCGCCAAGAACGAGGTGGCGGTGTCGGGCGCCGATGCGGAGAAACTCCTCAAGCTGATGGACATGCTCGACGACCTCGATGATGTGCAGAAAGTCCACTCCAATGCGGACATCGACGAGGCCGTCCTCGCCGAAGCATCGTGACCTCTGTGGGGCCGCCCCCCGAGGGGGTGCGGATCCTGGGGATCGACCCCGGGACCGCGGCCACGGGATACGGGGTCGTACTCAGAAGTCCGACCGGCTCGGTCACCTTGATCGAATGTGGCGTGGTCCGGACCTCTGCGAGCGAACCTCTGCCGACACGGATTCGTGAGATTTATGACGCCATCGTCGGCCTGATCGCCCGGCATCGCCCTGCCGCGGTTTCGGTGGAGGACGTTTTTCACGGCAAGAACGCGCAGAGTGCGTTGAAGCTAGGCCATGCGCGGGGAGCTATTCTTCTCGCTGCGGCGCACCACGACCTTATCATTGCCGAGTACGCGCCCCGCCAGATCAAGAAAGCCGTGGTCGGAACCGGCAACGCAACCAAGGACCAGGTCGGATTCATGGTGCAGCAACAGCTCAGACTCAAAGAGATTCCGACCCCTGCGGACGCGGCGGACGGGGTTGCGGCTGCGCTTTGCCACTGCCTGATTGGCAGCTTCCCCCGGTGACTAGATGATCTCCCGGCTCCAGGGTGTCGTCTTGTCCCGAGCCGCGGATCGAGTCGAGATCGAGACGAAGGGTGGAGTCGTCTATGAGGTGGAGGTACCGCTCTTCGTGCTACAAAGACTCCCTGCTCCGGGCGGAGCCGTAGAACTCCGGACATTGCAGGTCGTCACGGACAGTTCGGCATCGCTATACGGCTTCGTGGACGCGTTGGAACGCACCCTCTTCCAGCGATTGCTCACGGCTTCGGGTGTGGGCGCCCGACTCGCGCTCGCGATGATGTCGACCTACACGGCCGAGCGGCTCGCGCGGGCCCTCCTCGAAAAGGACACGGCCGCGCTGCAACAGGTGAGTGGGATCGGGCGGAAGAAGGCGGAGAAGATCGCGCTCGACCTGTCCGACAAGGTGGCCGACCTCGCGATCATTACTCCGTCGAGTCCAGGGCAGTCCAGTGGGGCGCAGGAGGCCGTGAAGGCGCTCGTGGCCCTTGGGTACACCTTCGGGGACGCCGATCGAGCCGTACGCGGCGTGCTCGAGAGTGGGGCGCCGAAGACGACCGAGGATCTGATCCGTCAGGCACTGGCTGGGTAGGGGCATGACAGAACACACCCATATCACGACACCGGAGCCGCTTTCGGAGGACGTGGCGGCCGAGCCGACGCTCCGGCCTCATCGCCTCACCGAGTTCATCGGGCAGGCGCGAGTCCGCGACGCGCTCTCGATCTCGATCGAGGCTGCAAAACAACGGCGTGACCCGCTCGACCATCTTCTTTTTCACGGTCCCCCCGGGCTCGGGAAGACGACGCTCGCGTCCCTTCTTGCCCGTGAGATGGGCGTGAACATCAAGACGACCTCGGGGCCGGTCCTCGAGAAGCCGGCGGACCTCGTAGGCATCCTCACGAACCAGCGTGAGGGTGACATCCTCTTCATCGATGAGATCCACCGTCTGCGCCCGGTGATCGAGGAGTTCCTGTATCCGGCCATGGAGGATTGGCAGGTCGACATCCGACTGTCTGATGGTCCGAAGGCCCAGACCATGACGATGAAGATCGAGCGCTTCACCCTGGTCGGGGCGACGACGCGCTTTGGCTTGCTCACATCCCCCATGAGAGCGCGTTTCGGCATCGTGCAGCGTCTGAACTTCTATCCGCCCGACGAATTGGTGACGATCGTGCGGAGAAGCGCGGAGATTCTCGGTGTGGAAACGACGGTCGAGGGCGCCGAGGAAATCGCGAAGCGGTCGCGGGGCACGCCACGAGTTGCGAACAGGCTGCTGAGAAGAGTGCGCGACTTTGCGCAGGTCAGAGCCGAGGGACATATCGACGCGGATGTGGCCCGGCAGGCGTTGCTTCTGCTCGACGTCGATGAATACGGCCTCGACGAGATGGACACGCAGGTCCTGAAGACCCTGATCGAGAAATTCGAAGGTGGTCCGGTCGGACTGAACTCATTAGCCGTAGCGATGGGAGAAGACGCGACCACGCTCGAGGAAGTCTACGAGCCCTTCCTCATCATGGAGGGGTTTCTCATGCGGACGGCTCAGGGGCGGGTCGCCACGCCTCGCGCTTTTCGGCACTTCGGTTACACACTCCCCGAAAGGAAGGGCACAGAAGGGGCCCAGGGCACGCTCTTCGTGGGGGAGTAGTGGACGCGACAGCGGATGGTTCGCTCGTCTCACATTACGACTACGATCTGCCCCCCGGCCGCATCGCGAAGTACCCGGCACAGCGCCGAGACGAGAGCCGCCTCCTCGTTCTCCCCGCGGCGGGACCGCTCGAACATCGCCACTTCGTCGATATCGTCGATCTGATGTCGCCCGGTGATGTCGTGGTGGTCAACGAGAGCAAGGTGATTCCCGCCCGACTCCTCGGACGTAAGCCAACGGGTGCTGAGGTCGAAGTCTTCCTTGTTCGGCCTGCCGGCGCGGACGCAGACGGCCTCCTCTGGGAGGCGCTGGTCCGGCCCGGCTCCAAGTTGAAGCCCGGCCGTACGGTCGTCGTCGGAGACGACCTGCGGGTCGAAATCGTCGGGTCGACCGCCGAGGGCAATCGCATCGTCCGCTTGGTGACCGGGTCGTCACTGGAAGAAGCGCTGCAACGCTACGGGCAGGTTCCGCTTCCGCCCTATATAGATCGAACAGCAGAGCCTCTGGATCAGGAACGTTATCAGACGGTCTATGCGCGCGAGCCTGGGTCGGTTGCCGCGCCGACCGCAGGGCTCCACTTCACCCAGGAAGTGCTCGATCGACTCCAGGAAAAGGGGATCGGCCGAGCGGCGGTGACTCTGCACGTCGGCATCGGCACGTTTCGCCCTGTCGAGGTCGACGATCCACGGGAGCACCCAATGCACTCGGAATCGTATTTCGTCTCCGAAAGCGCAGCCGAGACGATCAACACGGCTCGCGCAGCGGGCGGGCGCGTATGGGCTGTGGGAACCACGGCCGTTCGCACGTTGGAGACCGTCGCGGATGCAGACGGGCTGGTTCGGCCCGGGGCGGGCGATACCCGGCTATTCCTGCGCCCGCCCGACTCGCTGCGGGTCGTGGACGCACTCATCACCAATTTCCACCTTCCGCGTTCCACCCTGCTGATGCTCGTCGCGGCTCTGGCCGGGTACGAACGTACGATGGCTGCATACGCGTCGGCTGTCGCGGAGGGATATCGGTTCTACTCCTATGGCGACGCGATGGTGGTGCTCCCCCGCCGGAAGTAGCCGGCGGGCCGTTACATTTGCGCGCCATGTTCGAATTCCACCTCGCCGCCACGCATGGTGCTGCCCGCTCCGGCACCCTCACCACGCCCCACGGCGAGGTCCCGACGCCCGCGTTCATGCCGGTCGGTACGGCGGGCACCGTGAAGGGCCTGATCATGGAAGAGGTCGAGGCTCTATCGGCCCGCATGGTCCTGGCGAACACGTACCACCTTTACCTCCGACCCGGTCACGGGTTGGTGCGCCAGCTCGGGGGCATCCACGCGTTCATGCGGTGGAACCGGCCCCTTCTCACCGATTCGGGCGGGTTTCAGGTCTTCTCACTCGCCGGTACGCGGACGATTCACGAACAGGGTGTCGAGTTCCGAAGCCATCTGGACGGCTCGAAGCATGAGTTTACGCCCGAGTCGGTCATGGACATTCAGCGGACCCTGGGTGCCGACGTGATCATGGCGTTCGACGAGTGTCCGCCAGGGGGCTGCGATCGTGGGACCGCCGAAGCGGCGAACCGTCGCACGCTGGACTGGCTTTCGCGTTGCCGGGCCCGCTTCGAAGAAATCGGGGGGGAGCGGGACGTTCCGGAGCAGGCCCTCTTTCCGGTTCTCCAGGGCAACGTCTACGACGATCTTCGTCTCGAGCACGCTCGACAGTTCAGGGATCTCGGCGACTGGCCCGGCTACGGAATTGGTGGGCTCAGCGTCGGGGAAGCCAAGGAGGACATGTGGAGAGTCCTGGAGCTACTGAACGACGAACTCCCGGCGAGCGTCCCCAGGTATCTGATGGGTGTCGGATATCCCGACGACCTCCTGGAAGCGGTGGCTCGCGGCTGTGACATGTTCGATTGTGTGGCTCCGACGAGGAATGCGCGGCACGGAACCGCCTGGACGAGCCACGAGGGCCAGATCAACTTAAAAGCGGCTCGATTCAGGGATGATTCGTCTCCCGTCGATCCTGGATGCGATTGTTACACCTGTTCTCATTATGATCGGGCGTATCTGCGCCACTTGGTGGTCTCGAACGAGTTGCTTTCGTTACGCCTGCTCTCGATTCATAACCTTCGGTTCCTGGTTCGCCTCGGCGAGGAGGCCCGTCGCCGTGTCGGCGAGGGCACATTCGACACGTGGCAGCGGGACTGGCTCGAACGATATCGCAACGAACGGAGTCAAGCGTGACGTCTTTAGACCTTCTTTTTGCTGTCCCCCGCGAGGGGGGCAACTCAGGCCTCATCTTCGGCGTTCAGATGGTGCTCATCTTCGCCATCTTCTATTTCCTGCTGCTACGGCCTCAGGCGAAGGAACGTCAGCGGGTCGAGGACATGCTCACCAAGATCAAGAAGGGCGATGAGATCGTCACAAATGGTGGCGTAATCGGCAGGGTGGTTCACGTCGAGGAGAAGCGACTGACCATCAAGACCGCCGAGAACACCCGTATCACCGTCGATCGCGGTCGCATTGCCGCAGTACTCGACGCGAAAGGCGAAACGAAGGAAGAGTAGTGGCCATTCGCGAGATCGTCCTTATGGGCGACCCGGTTCTCCGCGCGGAGGCCGAGCCCGTGACCGTCTTCGACGACGGATTGCGGCGATTGGTTCGGGACATGTTCGAGACGATGTACCACGCGGAGGGCATCGGTCTTGCGGCACCACAGATCGGAGTCTCGACGCGCGTCGTCGTGGTCGACCTCCGGAGGGACGAAGGCGATGACGTGCAGGACCATCGCATTGCCCTCGTGAACCCGGTTGTCACTTGGTCGAGTGAAGACACTTATCGGCAGTCCGAAGGTTGCCTCAGCATTCCGGAGTTGGAGGAGGTCGTTCGACGTCCGGTGTCGGTGGTTGTGGAAGGCCAGGATCCGGACGGGAACGATGTCGTTGTCGAAGCCGACGATCTATATGGTCGGGCGCTGCAGCACGAGATTGATCACGTGAACGGTATTCTCTTCATCGATCGGGTTACGCCGCTCAAGCGAAGGCTGTTGCTCAAGAAGTGGCGAAAGCTCCTAGCGGAGGAGCCGTGACGGTTCGGTGAAAGTGCTCTTCTGGGGTACCTCCACGTTCGCAGTGCCGTCGCTCCGTGCCCTGGATGACGAGGGTTTCGAGATCGTTGGCGTTGTGACTCAACCGGATCGACCTGCCGGGCGAGGACAGCGTCTCACGCCATCTGCGGTCAAAGAAGTGGCCCTGGAACTCGGCCTCGAAGTACTGCAGCCGGAACAACCCAAGACCGAGGACTTTCTCGCCGCGATTCGGCGCCTCGAGCCCGACATCTCCGTGGTGGTGGCCTACGGCCGCATTTTGAGGCCCGACGTCCTCGACGTTCCCCGACTCGGATCGATCAATATCCATGCGTCGTTGCTTCCGGAACTCCGCGGCGCCGCTCCGATCAACTGGGCTGTTGCGCGCGGCCACGAGGAATCGGGGATTACCATCATGCGTATGGTCGAGGCGATGGACGCCGGCGCGATCATCTATCAGGTCCGCGAGCGGATCCTCAACGATGAGACCGCGGGTGAGCTGACCGTGCGGCTGTCTGAGGTGGGCGCGCAGGCCTTGATCGAGGCTCTGGCGCTGATGACGGCCGGGCAGGTCGACGAAATCGAGCAGGATCACGACGCCGCGACCTACGCGCCCAAGGTCGACCGCGCGACCGCAAGGGTTGATTGGACGCGTGGAGCGGCGGCGGTTGCTGCCCACGTGCGCGGCATGGACTCGGTTCCGGGCGCGTGGTCGGAGCTGAACGGTTCGCCGGTCAAACTGTACCGACCGGTCGTGGTTTCCCTCGACGAGTCTGAGGGTTCGCTATCCGACCCCAGCACGAACGGGGGCCCACCGGTGTCGGAACAGGACATCGTTCCGGGGACGGTGCTACGTACGGCGCAGGATGAAGGAGTGCTCGTTCGCGCCGGAGACGGCGCGGTGCTCTTCTCGGAGGTTCAACCGTCGGGTAGCCGTCGAATGACCGCGACGGACTGGATCGGGGGACGCGGCGTCGCGCCGGGACAACGCTTCGAGTGAGCCGTGCGTGGCGGGTACCACATCTGCACGTCGTGACCGACGACGATGTGCTCGCCGGTGAACGATGGCTCACGACTGCTGTTTCGGTCATGGAGGCGGGAGGTCCCTCGATCGCACTCCATGTGCGTGGGCCCCGGTCGAGTGGCGCTACGATCTACCGATTCGCTTCAGCACTCCTCCCCCACGCCCGTCGAACCGGAACCTTGTTGGTGATCAATGACCGGGTCGATGTCGCGATCGCAATAGGTGCCGATGCAGTCCATTTGGGCCAGAGGTCGCTACCGATCGCGGTCACGCGCGGCCTGTTCGCGCGCACCACGGGTGTAGGCGTCTCTTGCCATTCGGGCGCCGAAGTAGCCGCGGCCGCTTCGGGGGGGGCAGATTACGCCTTCGTGGGTACGATCTTCCCAACTCCGACGCATCCGGACGAAGCGGGCATCGGGGTTGATGGGATCCGAGGCATGATGAGGGGGGGCGGCGGCCTTCCCGTCATCGGGATCGGTGGAGTAGATGCGGCACGGGCCACCTCGGTACTCGCCGAGGGTGCGTACGGTGTCGCCGCGGTACGCGGGGTGTGGAGCTCTGCAGACGCGGGCGCGACTGTGGCAGCTTATCTCGAAGCGATCGAGGTTGGCAGGGGACGGTTTACTGGACGAGGAAGTGCGTGTGAGTGAACAAACGACGATCAAGGTTCAGTTGAACGGCAAGGAGCGCGTCATAGATCGCGGCCACACTGTGCGATCGCTCCTGGCGTGGTTGGAGCTGACGCCCGGGATGGTGGTGGTGGAGCTGAACCGAGACATCCTCGAACGTGATCGATACGAGGAGTTTCCCGTCACCGAGGGTGACGCTCTCGAACTCGTTCACTTCGTCGGTGGCGGATGATATGACTAAGGGACTCGATGGCCCCCTCGAAATCGGTGGGGTGACGTTCACGTCACGGCTGATCGTGGGTACGGGGAAGTACAAGACGAACGAGGTCATGGTCGATGCGATCCGGGCTTCGGGGGCCGAGATGGTGACGGTCGCGGTTCGCCGAGTCGATCTCGATCGTACCAAGGAGGAGGCCATCCTCCACCACCTTCCCCCCGAGGACTACTTCCTTCTGGCCAATACGGCCGGCTGCTACACGGCGGAGGACGCGGTCCGGTATGCGCGCCTCGCGCGAGCCGCCGGCTTCAATGAGTTCATCAAGCTGGAAGTCATTGGCGACGAGCTGACGCTGCTTCCGGATGTTCACGCGACACTCGAAGCGGCCAGGACGCTCGCGGGCGAGGGCTTCAAGGTCATGGCCTACACGAATGACGACCTCATAACCGCGTTGCGCCTCGAGGACGCGGGGTGTGCGGCCGTGATGCCGCTGGCGAGCCCGATCGGGAGTGGGCTCGGCATCGTCAATCCATACTTCATTCGTGAGATCAAGCGTCGTCTCGAGGTTCCGGTGATCGTGGACGCCGGGGTAGGAACCGCGTCCGACGCGTGTATCACGATGGAGCAGGGCGTCGACGGCGTTCTCATGAATACGGCCCTCGCGGCTGCCGGCGATCCCGTACGGATGGCCCATGCGATGCGGCACGGCGTCGTCGCGGGCCGGCTGGCCTACCTTGCCGGCCGGATGCCCGCCCGAGAGATCGCCGTGCCCTCCTCACCGACCGTCGGGATGCTCGACTGAATCCTGTGAGCTCCGGCCGCTCGGCGGCCCTGTCGGTTCGACTCGAAACGGAACGCGGCAGACGGCTGGACCGGGCGTTCGGAGAGGCGGCTTCGCGCCTGGAGCCGAGAGATCGAGCCTTCGCGCACGAACTCGCGTACGGCGTGACCCGGATGCGTGGTCGCCTCGACCACCTCATTGCGCCGCACGTCGCTCGCGGAATCGAAAGCGTCGACGCCACGGTGCTCGAGATGCTCCGATTGGGCGCGTATCAGCTGCTGTACATGGGCAGCGTTCCGCCTTATGCGGCGGTCTCCGAAACCGTTGCGCAGGTGCGCGTAGCCGTCGGAGCGCCACCAGCCGGATTCGTGAACGCAGTGCTGCGCAAGGTCGGAGCCGCAGGCGACGGGCCTGGCCGTTTCCCCGACGAGGAGGGTGACCCCGGAGCATTTCTCACCACCTGGGGATCACATCCGCGGTGGCTGATCGACCGTTGGCTGTCACGTTGGAGTCCAGCGGAAGTGAAGAGGCTCGTGGAGGCGAATAACCGCCGGCCTTCCGTGAATCTGATCGCAACGGACATGGAGTCGACCGAAGCGGTTCAACGGTTGGCCGATGCGGGAATCGAGGCCATGGAGGTGGGCGCGGGGACCCCGTGTGTTCGCCTTGCGGACGGCGTGGATACTCCGAAGGCCCTCGAAGTATTGCCGCGTGCTATTGTACAGGATCCCGCGGCCAATCTCGTCTCCCTATACGCCGATGTTCCTTCAGGCACGATCGTTGCAGATCTTTGCGCGGCACCCGGCGGCAAGGTACTCGCCCTGTCGGACCGCCCGAGGAAGGTCTTGGCCGCCGATCGTTCGGAGTCGCGCATCCGCATGGTAAGAGACAACGCCCGTCGAACGGGACGCCCGGTGGGCCTCATGGTGGCTGATGCCATGCACCCACCGATCGTCGAGGTCGACGTTGTGCTCCTCGACGTCCCCTGCACAGGTACCGGGACGATGGCCCGGCACCCCGACGCTCGCTGGCGGCTGAAGCCCGAGTCGATCACGGAGTTGGCGGAGGTTCAGGCCCGGATGTTGGAGTCGGCCGCGGGGGTGGTGTCGCCCGGAGGGCTACTGGTCTACTCCACTTGCACGCTGGAGCCCGAAGAGAACGAGGAGCAGGTGAGCACCTTCCTGGAATCCCATCCGGAGTTCGTGCTGGATGCGACGGAGGCCGTTCCCGCCGAGTATCTCACCCCGAGCGGCTATCTCAGCGTGGTCCCCCAGGGCACCGGATTTGACGGAGCGTTTGCGGCCCGACTGAGGAAGGCCGGATGAAACTCGGAGACTCGCTAGGCCGGAGCCGCCGGGCTCGACGGAAGGCCGCTGCAGAGCGCGCTGGGTCTCCGGACTCGACCGACAGTGGACCGGATACGCGACGAGCCATGGGGACTTCGGAGCGGCCGTCGCGAATGAAGAGGATGCCGTGGAGCACGCTCTTCATGGTGGCAGGCGGGCTCTCGGTGGTCGGGTGGGTCTTTGGGTATCAGCTCGCGACCCGGGTATTCTT
Organism: Gemmatimonadota bacterium; assembly: GCA_027623325.1. GTDB lineage: Bacteria > Gemmatimonadota > Gemmatimonadetes > Longimicrobiales > Gaopeijiaceae > UBA2589. Next base: position 49,697 of record JAQBXY010000007.1, on the reverse strand, counting down.
TCCCGCTCCGCCGCCAACAGGAGACCTGTTCGAGGTACCCAATCTCCGTGGGCTCGGCTTGGCGAGCGCGGGTGAAAGGCTCGTCGGCTCCGGCTTGGCCCTGGGGGCTGTCGACTCCCTCCGCCATCCGTCCGTGGCGGCCGGCCTGATTCTTGGCCAGTCGCCCTTACCCGGCCAGATCGGTTTCTCCGAATCGCGCGTACGCGTGACGATCAGCCTCGGTCCGCAGATGCGGTCCGTCCCCGACGTGCTGAGTCTCGACCTCGAGCGCGCCCGGATCGTTCTCGAGACCAGCGGTTTCGTCGTCGCGGTGGACACCGTCGAGGACGAGGAGCCCCGCGGACGCGTGGTCGACTCGTCCCCCGGGCCGGACAGTATCGTCGCCCTTCCGGCCCAGATCAGGCTCGTGATCAGCACCGGCCCACCCGTCATCCCCATGCCGTTGGTACTCGGCCTCGAACTCGCCGAGGTCGAGCTCATGCTCGACTCGCTCGGCCTCGTCATATCGGTGGTCGACGAAGTCTTCCGGTTTGGACGCGACCAGGGGATCGTCGTGGAGCAGGAACCCGCTGCCGACACCGAGTTGCAGCGGGGTGGCAGCGTACGACTCGCGGTAGGGCGCCGGGGTCGGGAAGGGGAACAATGACCCCTGGAATCCGTAGCATTTCTGACGTCCGCACCCCCCCCAGCCTCGAGCCATGAAGCGCTCCTTCGTTCGGTCTCCGTACCTCTGGGCTATCGTCGGCGTTATCGCCGTCGTGACGACGGCCTGGATCGGTCGCGAGAACTATCGACCCGTCATCACCGGAAGCGACGCACCGGACTTCGTGGTGACCGCGCTCGACGGGGGGCAGGTGAGCCTCTCCGACTACCGAGGGAACAGGGTCGTCCTCGTCAACGTTTGGGCGACTTGGTGCGGACCGTGTGTCGTTGAGATGCCCTCCATGCAACGACTCTACGAGTCGCTCTCGGGGGAGGACTTCGAAATCATGGCTGTGAGCGTCGATGCGCCGTTCGGGCAGTTCGACATCGGAGGTCGCCCCGGTGGGAACCTGCAGGCGTTCGCCGATGAACTCGGCCTGACGTTTCCGATTCTCCACAACCCGAGTGGTGACATCCAGCTGATGTACCAGACGACGGGTGTCCCGGAGAGCTTCGTCATCGGAAAGGACGGGATCATCTACAAGAAGGTGGCCGGCCCGACCGAGTGGGATTCGATCGAAAATGAGGAGCTCGTCCGACGGCTCCTCGCGAACTGACGTCATGACGTCGAGCTCTCGGGCGCTCGTGCTGAATTGGCGCTTGAAGCTTTCCGCGTTGGGGCTGTCGATCTTCCTATGGGCACTCGTCCAGACGGAGCCCACGAACCAGGAGACGTTCTCCTCCGTGCCGGTTCGAGTTCAGATCGCTGATACCGGCTGGACGACCTCGGGTGCTCCGACCCCAGCTACCGTGGAGCTCAGGCTCGGTGGACCCGCACGAGAGATCATCCGTCTGGCTCGTGAGGGCACGAGCATAAGGGTACCCGTGGGAGCGATCGGCTCCCGGGACACATTGATCACGTTGCGGCGTGAATGGGTCGAACTCGGCCAGCGCTCGGGGCTGACCGTCGAGTCCGTCTCACCCTCTACGATTCGGGTGTCATTCGAGCCTGCGCGCACTCGATTGATCCCTGTCTCCATGCGCATGGTCGGCCGTGTACGGGATCATCTGGCTCTCGCAGCGGGCATCGAGCTCAGTCCGCAACTTGTCCGCGTGCGCGGGCCGGAGAGCCGACTCGCGGGACTCGACTCTGTACCGCTGATCCCCTTCGACCTGTCGACACTTTCCCGATCGGGCGCCTTCACGGTCGCCGTTGACACGGCTGGCCTGCTTGGCGCGTCGATCGTGCCTCCCACCGCGACCCTCGGTATTCGCGTCGAGGACATGGTTGAAAGGATCTTGGACGTCACCGTCGAGGCCGTCGGGGGTCCCGGCGAGGACGCGGTGGTTGCCGAACCTGCCGTCGTGCAGGTTCGGCTGTCCGGCGCACGGAGCGTAGTGACCGCTCTGGATCCTGCTCGACTACGCGTCTGGGTCCCGCCGGAGTTCCTGCAGGGGATGGCTCCAGGAGAAGAACGCGTCGTTCGGGTCCAGTTGGAGGGTGTTCCGCCGCTCGTCGTAGCGGTTCCGGGAATCGAACGGATCAGGGTGCGTCGGGCGATCGACCAGGCGGGTGGGGATCCGTTGGGGGGATCCCGGTGAGCGGGACATTGACGCGACCTGTCGTACTGGGCCTCGAGACGTCGTGTGACGAGACGTCTGCTGCGGTTCTCTCGGGGGATCACGAGATTTTGGGTCATGTGATCCTCTCCCAGGACGTGCACCTCGTGTACGGTGGCGTCGTCCCGGAACTCGCGGCGCGTGCCCATCTGCAGAAGATCGATTCCGTGGTCACCGAAGCGCTGGAACAGGCGGGCCTCGAGCTAAATGACGTGGACGTCTTCGGCGTCACCGCTGGGCCGGGATTGATCGGGGCGCTCCTCGTCGGGGTCTGCTGGATGAAGGCGGTCGCCTACGGGCTCGATCGCCCCTGGGTCGGTGTGCACCACATGGAGGCGCACCTATTCGCTCCTTCGCTGGAACAGCCCGATGCGCAGCCTCCGTTCATCGGTCTGCTGGTTTCCGGTGGACATACGCTCCTGCTCCACGTCACGGAGTGGGGTCAGTATCGGCTCCTCGGGCAGACGCGCGATGATGCGGCCGGTGAGGCCTTCGACAAGGTCGCGAAGCTCCTTGGCCTCGCTTACCCGGGCGGCCCTTCCATCGAGCGACTCGCGGCCACAGGTGATGCCAAGCGGCACCGGCTGCCTCGTCCCATGCTCCGGCGCAATCAGCGGCCCCCCGACAGCGACTACTACGACTTTTCATTCAGTGGGCTGAAGACCGCCGTCGTCGAACTCGTGCGCAGGTTGGACGCCGAGGGAAGGCTGAACGACGAGAGGGCCCATGTCGCTGCGGCGTTCCAGCGCGCGGCGGTGGACGTCCTCGTCTCCAAGACTTTGAGAGCCGTCGAGGAGACGGATTGTCCCCGGGTCGTGCTCGGCGGCGGAGTCAGCGCGAATCTCGCGCTGCGGGAGGAGATGTCCCGGAGGCTCCGGGACACACCGGGGAACCGAGTCTTCTTTGCGTCTCCGCGTCTTTCCCTCGACAACGGGGCAATGGTCGCCCGCGCTGCCCGCTTCCGGTACGACCGGGGTGAGGTCGCCGCGTGGGATGGCACTGCGGCGGCGTCCATGCCGTTTCCTGGCCTACACACTGCGCCTCTTGAGGCCCCGGGTGCTCGAACGCGGTTCCCGTGAGCGCCCGGTCCAACGAACTTAAAGGCCTATGTATCCCGTAATCTTCGAACTGCCGACCTGGTTTCCCTTCCTCGGAGGGGCGCCCATCACCTCCTTCGGGGTGTTCATGCTGCTCTCGTTTCTCACGGGCGGCTATGTAATTCGGGCTGAGTTGCGCCGAATCGGAGAGGATCCTGAGAAGTCGTGGGACCTCGTATTCATGGGTGTGGTCGGGGGCATCGTCGGGGCGAAGGGGTACTATCTCCTCCTGAACTACCCGAGCCTCATCGCCGACCCTGTGGGCATGATCCTCTCTCGCGGCGGACTCGTGTGGTATGGCGGCTTCCTGCTGGCGACGGTGCTCGTGATCCGAGAGATCAAGCGCCAGAAACTCGGTGTGCCACGCATGGCCGATATTATCGCGCCCGCGCTGGCCCTGGGGTATTCCGTCGGACGGGTCGGCTGTTTCCTCGTCGGCGACGACTGGGGCCGCCCCACGGACTCGATGTTTGGGGTCCGCTTTCCGCGTGGAACTCCGGCCACGACCGTGCAGAATATCGAACAGATGTTTGGCATCACGGTCGATCCCGAGTTGATCGAACAGTACGGGCAGGTCGTACCGGTGCATCCGACGCAGCTCTACGAGGTAGGGCTCAGTACGCTGATTTTCTTCGTGCTCTGGAGAATGCGCGACCACTCCCACGCCAAGGGATGGCTCTTCATGGTCTGGCTCTCGCTCGCCGGGCTGGAGCGATTCATGGTGGAATTCCTGCGGGCCAAGGATGATCGCTTCTTCGGGCTTCTGACTCTCGCTCAGGTAATCAGTCTCGCGATCGTTGCTGTGGGGTTGGTCGGGCTGATGAAGCTGCGCTCGAAGGGCGGGCTGGAGTCGGAGCGGGCTTAGCGTGTCGAGCGGGGTCCTCACAGTCTTCCACACCTCGGACTTCCAGTGTGGTTCACCGTTCAGGCCTCATGCCGCCGACGCGATGATTCGCCTAGCCGACGAGATCAGGCCCGACGTGATCGTATCCTCGGGCGATCTCACCCAGCGGGCGAAAGTCCGAGAGTTCGCGACAGCACGTTCGGTACTGGATCGCTTCGGCGACGTCCCGAAGGTGGTTACCCCGGGCAATCACGACGTGCCTCTCTATCGAGTGTGGGAACGTCTCACCGACCCCTACCGGAATTGGCGCCGGTTCGCCGGCCCTGACCTGAACTCGGCCGCCGAGGTACCAGGGGCGACCTTCGTGGCGCTGAATTCTTCGGCCCCGCATCGCGCTCTCGTGAATGGTCGCATCGGTGACGAGCAGGTCGCGTTCGCCCGTCGGACGTTCGCGGCTGCAGCGCCGGGCGATCTGCGGATTCTAGTGATCCACCATCACTTCATCGCCGTGCCTGACGGGAAGGGCGGACGGCCCCTGCCCGGCGCGTCGCGGCTGGCCCGTGAGTTCGAGTCGATGGGGGTCGATGCGGTTCTCGGAGGGCACGTCCACCAGATCCACGTGCGGAGGTCGGGCGTCCTCACGTCGGCCGATGCTTCGACCGGGGTACCCTTGGTCGCCTCGGGAACCACGACATCTCGCAGGGGGCGTGGCGTCGAGGCGCACCGCAACAGCTTGCACGTGATTCGTTTCGAGCAGGATGTCATGAGAGTGACGCCCTATCTGCTCGACGCCGGGGCGCAGGATTTCGAGAAGGCCGAGGAGTTCCGCTTTGCCCGCAGGAAGGGACATGACGCGGGAGACAGCTCGCGTCGGGAGCGAGCCTCATGAGCCCCCGGTATCGGCGAGGGAAGCCAACTCGGGGAGAATCGGTCGCGTCAGCTGCTGCCTCCATCTTGGTGGGTGTAGGTGTGGGGGCGGCTGTCCTCTATGTGACGCGGCTTTTCCTGTCGCGGGTGCCTATGTCCGGGAGGGAGGCGGGAGAGCGGTTGCCGATCTCGGAGCGGTTGCCGACCTCGGGGCCGTTGCCGACCTCGGGGCGGGAGGCGCTGCCTCCGGGTCGTGAGGGGAGTCGCGATGTGTCGGATAGCTGATCGGCTCAGGACGGTCGGACGGGTCGAACGGCAGGCCAGAGGTGGCCTGTGGGTGCCCCTCGCGGCGACGGTTCTCGTAGCCATCGGGGCCATGCCCGCAGCTGGCCAGCTGAGAGGCCCCGAAGTCGAGAATGTTCGCTTCGAGGGCAATCACACATTCCCGGGCGACTCGCTGGCGCGTGCCATCGTGACGCAAGAGACCAGCTGTCGGTCGAGAGTTCTGTTTCCGTTCTGTGGCCTCGGGATCGAATTTGCGATTCGCCGATCTCAGCTTCGCGAGCGTGAGCTTCCGAGGGACCAGGCCCGACTGATGATCTGGTATCAGCGCCGTGGCTTTCTCCAGGTGCGTGTCGATGCCCCCGTAGTGACGCGCCGAGCAGCGACGGCGGATGTGTTGTATACGATCGTCGAAGGCGAGCCGGTCATCGCGGACAGCATCACGTTCGTCGGAGCCGAAGGGTTCGAGGCGACCGGGTTGCTCGACAATCTTCCTCTCGAGAGGGGAGACCGTTTGAGCGCCCTGCGGCTCGATGCGACGAGGGATTCGCTCACCCGGCGATTGAGCAACCAGGGCTACGCCTATGCGGACGTCTTTCGGCAGGCCCTGCGCCCCGCGAGCGACCCGAACCGGGCCCGTGTGACCTTCGAGATCGTGCCGGGTCCAGCGACCACCTACGGACAGATCAACGTGAGCGGGCTCGAGAATCTGAGCCTCGGCACGGTGCGGCGAACCGTACGGTTCAGCGACGGCGACATGTATCGGAGCGCCGACATCGACGAAGCGATCGGCCGACTCTACGGACTGGAAATCGTTCGAAGCGCGAACGTGACCCCGGTGCTCGGCCTGGATCCAGACCCGGTCGTCGACATCGACGTGGTGGTTCAGGAAGGGGATGCCTACCGGGTCCGCGCGGGAGGCGGGTGGAGTACGGCGGAGTGCCTCAACCTCGAGTCCCGGTGGGCGAGTCGAAACTTCCTCGGCGGTGCACGACTCCTGCAGGTCAGGGGTCGCGTGGGTAACCTGCTCGCACCCCAGTTCCGCGACGTTCTGTGTAGTCAGAGCGGCGTAGGACCCTACGCGTCGTTGACCTGGCTCGCCGCCGTCGATCTGGTCCAGCCCTGGGTCTTCTCGACGGCCAATTCACTGACGGCCTCCGTCTTCGCCGAGCGTCAGTCGCTTCCCGACGTATTCATCCGCCGTGCCGTCGGTTTTCAGCTCTCGCTGACTCGCTCCGTGAGTCCGCAGACGTTCCTCACCGGATTCTATCGGCCTGAACTCTCGCAGCTCGCCGCCGACGGCGTACTGTTCTGTTCCGGGTTTCTCGTCTGCACTCCGGATGACGTGGCAGCGTTGGAGGGAGCCAACTGGCTGTCTCCGGTGGGCCTCAATCTGAGGCGCGACCGCTCGGACGACTTGCTGAATCCGCGCCACGGGTACCGACTCCTTTTCGATCTGGAGCATGCAGCTCCCTGGACGGCTTCGGACTTCCGCTACGATCGGGTCGTCGGCGAGGCGATTCGGTATACGTCGGTCGCCGGAGGAGTCGTGCTCGCAGCTCGAGTCCGCGGTGGCTGGGTGGGTTCCGGAGTCTTCGAGGACCTGGTCGGGGCCAGTCAGAGCGTGGAGCTCACGCACCCACAGAAGAGGTTCTACTCGGGGGGCGCCAACTCGGTGCGCGGTTTTGCGCAGAGCCGGCTCGGTCCTCGTGTACTGTTCGCGACCGCTGACGAGTTGCTTACGAGCACGATCAACGCCGGAGCCGGATGCGTCCCGTCACAAATCGTGGATGTCAGCTGTGACGCGAACTCGATGGCCGACACGGGCTTCGACCTCCGACCGACCGGCGGCACTCGTGTGTTCGAGGCCAACGCAGAGGTGCGCTTTCCCGTCAGTTCGTGGCTCGAAGGAGTGTTGTTCACGGACGTTGGTCAGGCGTGGGGAGAAGAGAGCGCCGAGCTCGCCGACCTCGAATTCTCGCCCGGAGTCGGCATTCGGTTTCCGAGCCCCGTCGGTCCGATTCGGATCGATGTCGCGTATCGGTTCCGGGGGGGTGAGGCGTTGACGGTCGTAACTCCTCAGATTCGACCCTTCGATGCGTCGATGGATTCCCCCGACGCGAGGCTCCTGGGGGGGGCGATCGACTGGGTGCCCAGCGGGCAACTCGCGCTGTTGAGGCCACTCGTAGATTTCGGCGTGATGGACAATCGGTTTCAACTCCACTTCTCCATCGGGCAGGCCTTCTGATGGTGACCCCTGATCCCGATGCGGTCGAGGCGGGCGCCTCGGGTGAGAGCTCCGAGAAGGAGGGGATGACGGAGGGTCGGCCGGTCGCCGTTGTGAAGAAGCAGATCTCGAGGCTCGCCGTAATCGGACACCGGTTCAGGCGTGGGATCACCCTCGTGGTCCTCATGATCGTTCTGGTGGTCGTATTGGTTACCGAGACGGCACGTGGGCATGCTTGGATCCTGCAGACCGCGCTCGATCGTGTCCGTGGCTCGCTGGCGGGTGAGCTGAGCATCGGGAGCATTCGCAACGGGACGCTCCTCCTCGGCGCCACACTCACCGACGTTCGTCTGGATGCGGCCGGCGGGCGTGAGTTTCTTCGAGCCGACTCCGTGGTGGTCCGCTACTCTTTGCTCACCGCGCTGGTCACCGGCTCGCCGCTGCGCTCCACGACGTTCTGGGGTCTCGATGTCGAGATTTCGCAGTACCAGGGAGAAGAAGAGGTCAACGTTGCGCGGGTGCTGGTAGCGCCGGATCCGGAGTCACCCGAACGCTCAGGCGTGCGCCGGCTTTCGTTGGGTCGCATCGGTGTGCGCGAGGGGAGGGCCCGCGTTCTAACACCGGCCGATCCAGCGTCGACGGCGCCCACTGTGCTCGGGCCGAGCGGGGAACCACTTCGCCAACTTCTCTTCGATGAGTTGGATTTCGACCTCGAAGCGGCGGTCGTTTCGCCGGGCAGTGCGGTCGAGTTCGATGCGCGCCTCGTATCGTTTTCCTCCACAATTTCGACTGTCCCGGACCCGTTCGTCATTCGCGAAGTGTTCGGACGCCTGACATACGGAGCGCGGGGCATTCGCGTGGCGGACGCGGCCTTTCGTATGCCGAATACGCTGTTCCGAGGTCACCTCGATGTGGGGCCGCGTCGCCCGGGCGAAGCATGGGTGGTCTCGAGCGAACTCGACGTCGATGGGTGGGGAGACCTCGAGGATCTCGGCTGGATCGATCCACGGATTCCTGAGGGGCGCTTCCGGGGCAGAGCCGATATCGCCGTCGCCGGCGCGATCGAGGTGGATTTCGATCAGTTCGAGGTTGAACTGGAGGCGAGTCACCTCATTGCGGACGGACACGTGGCGTTCGGAGCGGAAATGTCGATGCAATCGCTGCAGCTTACAGCGAGCCCGATAGCACTGGCACGTCTGGAGCCGTGGCTTCAGATGGAATTCCCTCTCGAAGGTTGGATCAGTGGTCGCGCAACGTTCAGCGGCACGTTGTTGAATTTGAATACGGTAGGGCGGATGACCCTGGTTCCGACAGGGTTCGGGGGGAGTCCCACGACCGCGGATTTCTCGGGCACGGTACACCGGGGAGCCAACCCTGGGGCTACGGGATTCCGAGCGCGCCTGGATCCGCTCAACTACACAGCCCTCCAGTCGATCTGGCCCGATATGCCGGTCGTCGGGAACGGGTTCGGGCGCCTCGAATTCGGGGGTCGCGTCGGTCGCGGGATGACCGTCGTCGCCGATTTCACCCACCGGGGGGACGCGGCGGCTTCGGAGGGAATGTCTCGGGTCACGATGCAAGGATTGGTGAGCAGAGAGTCCGCTGATCGGTGGGTCACGGACATGCGGGGCGAAGTCCAGCCTCTCTCGGTGGGCCTCTTCGCCCGTCTTGCGCCTACGGTCGGCTTGAGGGGCTCGTTGGTGGGGTCGTGGTATGCTCAAGGCGGGCTCGACGAGTTGGCAGTGGGCGCCGATCTGACCGTCATGGGAGGGCGCGCGGTGGTCGACGGAACTATCAATGTCCGCTCCCCGGCCGACGCCTACCGGATCCGGGTGGAAGGTGACTCGGTGCCGGTTACGGCGTTCTCCACGCGACTCCCCGAGCGCTCGTTCTGGACGGGTGGAATCACCCTGTCCGGCACGGGATTCGATCTGGATTCGCTCGTCGCCGAGGCCCAGGTGACGGTACAGGACTCGCGCGTTGGCTCGGTCCGAATCGACGCCATCCGCGCCGGACTCCGCCTGTCGGGTGGTGTTCTCATGACGGATTCGCTGATGGCTGAGATCGCCGGCGTGTCGATGACCGGACGCGGGCAGTTCGGAGTGAGGCCGGGCCGCTGGGGCAGCACGCAGATCAACTTCGAGAGCCCGTCGCTGGTCGGACTTCGACCGCTGCTCATGGGATTGCCCGATTCCATTCTCGTGAGTGATGGCCTCGGCGAGCTCGAGCGAGATTTCCTGCGACTGGAGGGCATCGATCCGGACACGCTTCCGACCCTGCGGGACGTGCGGTTGGTGGGGGGCGTCTCAGGTAGTGCGAGCCTGAGCGGGCAGCTGGCCGATTTCGACGTGGGACTCGTCGTCGACCTCGTGGACGCCGCCTACAAGGCCAATCAAGTAGACAGCGCACGAGTGGGCATCACCGCGACCGGACTCCCGGGCTTGGCCGGGTCGTGGCAGGTGGGCGCGACCGCCCTCGGCATCGTCGTCCAGGACCGTGAGTTCGCGCAGGGAGGCTTCGAGGCCGATATGGTCGAGCGACGGGGAAGCGGCGGCATCGACCTCCTTCGTCGGCCGGGGGAGCGCTACAGGGCGCAGGGTAATTTCGGTTGGGATTCCCTCGGCGGTGAGGTGTCGCTGAGCGAGGCCCACATCCAGATCGACGAGAAGCTCTGGCAGCTGACTCAACCGGGGCAGATCGTCTGGAGTGAGACCACGCTGAGAGTGGACAGTCTCTTGGTGGCGCGTACGGACGGTGACCCCATGACCATGGTCATCGACGGAACGCTCAATCGTGGCGGAGAGAGCGATTTCCATATCGACGTTGAGGGCCTGCACGTCGAGGAGGTCCTGAGGATGGCTCAGCTGGAGCAGCTGGACCTTGGCGGGCACGTCGACGTGCAGCTCACCGTGCACGGTCCGTCGGAAGCTCCGACGATCGACGGCACCTTTCGGGTCGACGGCCCACGTTTCGGTCAAATGCAGCTCACCCAAGTCGAAGGCTCCTTGGATTATTCGGAGCGACTGCTGGGGTTTGGCCTCTCGGGTCAGGATGGCATCCGGCAGGCGATCGAAGTGAACGGCACGGTTCCGCTCGACCTGTCGCTCGGGTCCAGCGATGATCGCCTCCGCAATGCCCCTCTCGACATTCGCGTGCGGGCTGACTCCCTCGACGCGGCGATCGCGCTCAGCTTTCTGACGACTTTCGAGGAAGTAGTCGGCACCCTTTCCGCCGATGTTCACATCGGTGGTACCCCGGACGCGCCCGAGCCGGATGGTGTCATCACACTCAAGGATGCCGCGTGGTCGATCGAGGCGATTGGGGTGCGACACACGGCAGTCAGTGGTGAACTACGCCTTCATCCCGACCGGACCGTCGACGTCTCCTTGATCTCCGAAGGAGTGGGTTCGTCGACCGTGACGGGGACGTTGCTGCTTGAACCCCTGACCAACCCCGCGCTCGACCTGACGTTTACGTTCCAGCGCTTCGCTGCGGTTTCCCGTCCCGACGTCGAAGGATTGATCAGCGGTCAGTTCCTCCTCAGCGGCCGTTACGAACGCCCCGTGGCTCAGGGAGCGCTGCGAGTGGATCGGGGCACCATCTACGTCGATGAGTTCCAACGTGCGGCAGGCGTCGTCGACCTCAGCGATCCATCTCTCTTCGACCGAGGAATCGCCGTCGATACGACCGCCCTGGTCGCACAGCCCCTGTTCGCGGGGCTTCGCAACCCCTTCTTCGACAATCTTCGCGTCAACGTCGACCTGTCCGTGCCGAGCGATACATGGCTTCGCTCGAATGAGACCAACGTCGAGATGGGCGGCAACCTCCTGGTCCGTTACGACCGGTCCGCCGGAGACTTCGTCCTCATTGGCGAACTCCAGGCCCTACGAGGGTCTCATCTAGTTCTCGGGCGGACCTTCGGGCTGGATGGAGGGACCGTCAACTTCATCGGTCGGCCGGGCCTGAACCCTGACCTCGACATCCGGGCGTCGACCCGTATTCGAAGGCCGGCGGATCGCCCGCTGAACGTAACGGCCCTCGTTGAAGGGACATTGATCCAACCGATTGTGACTCTGTCCACCGACGAGGTCGGGTATGCTCAGTCGGATCTTGTCTCATATCTGATCTTCGGACAGCCTAGCTCCTCGCTCGGCGGCAGCCAGGGTCAGGTCCTCGGTCAGCTGAGTCAGAGCGTCGTGGGACAGGGACTTCTCACGTATGCTAGCGGCGCCCTCGCCAATCGGTTCGGAGCGGCGATCGCGCGCGGCCTCACGCTAGACTACCTGTCGGTGCAGAGTAGTGCAGGGGCGCAGGGAGCGGGCGGGGGCACCGATCGCGACACCCAGGTCGAGCTCGGTCGCTATGTCGGAGACGAATTGTTCGTCGTTGTCGTCTGGCGACCGCAGCGCCCCGACAACGCGAATCAATTCCCCGGCGTGCGGGTAGAATGGGCCTTGACCGATGAGTTGAGTATCGAGGGCTTCCTCGAGGACCGATTCCTTCGAAGCGCGAGTAGTACGCTCGGAGCTACAGGGCAGTTGGACAACCAGCAGATCTGGGGGATCTTCCTTTTCCGGGATTGGGGTTATTAGCCGTGCGCGGACCGCACAGGAGTTGAAGCATGCAGATCGCCAAGGTGTTCGGACTCATGACCGCGATGATGTTCTTGCTCGTCGCGTTCGGGTCGTACATGGGGGGATCTTCGGGAGCGGCGTTGTTCTTCGTGATCGGTCTCGTGATGAACTTCGGGACCTTCTGGTTCAGCGATCGGGCGGTTCTTCGCATGTACCGTGCTCAGGTCATCGGTCCTGAGAACGCACCGGACCTCTACCGCATGGTCGATCGGCTGCGTCAGAATGCGGGCTTGCCCATGCCGACCCTGGCGATCGCGCCGTCCCCCCAGCCCAACGCGTTTGCCACGGGGCGGAGTGCGGACAAGGCGGTTGTTTGCGTCACGATCGGTCTCATGAATCTTCTCAGCACAGAGGAACTCGAGGGGGTCATTGCGCACGAGCTCGCCCACGTCAAACACAAGCACATGCTGGTGGCGACACTGGCTGCCGCCATGGCCGGCGCGATCGGTCTGTTCGCGAGCATCATCAAGTGGGGATTCATCTTCGGATCAGGAAGCCGCGACGACGGTCGGGGGAACCCCATCGTCCTTCTCGCCATGGCGATCGTAGCTCCCATAGCCGCAATGGTCGTCCAAATGGCCATTAGCCGGCAGAACGAATTTCAGGCAGATGCGACGGCCGCTGCCATCGTCGGAAACCAGAAGGGCCTCGTCAGCGCGCTCCGAAGGATCGAGCACGCGGCTCAGAACGTACCGATGATCGTGAACCCGGCCGCCGCACACCTCGCGATCATCAACCCCCTCTCCGGTGGGCACGCGCCGCCGCTGTCGGGCCTCTTTCGTACCCATCCGCCCACGGAAGATCGGGTCGCGGCGCTGAATCGTCTGAGTCTCTGATCGTACGATTCGTCGGCATGAGGGTCGGGCGAGCGATCGCCCGACCCTTCGCTATGTCGGATATCGCGGATTGAACGCGCCTTGCGTGTCTGATTAGTATTCCAGGCTATGCCTCAGCCTCCCGCCGACTCGACCGGAAACAACCGCCGCCCCGATGAAATGCTCATCGTGCGGGGCGCGCGCGAGCACAATCTCAAGAATGTGCACGTGCAGCTACCCAGGGAGCGCCTGGTTGTCATCACGGGGCTGTCGGGGTCGGGGAAGTCGTCGCTCGCGTTCGACACGATCTATGCGGAGGGACAACGTCGATACGTAGAGTCGTTGTCCGCCTATGCGCGTCAGTTTCTCGGACTCATGGAGAAGCCCGACGTCGACTCCATTGAAGGACTGTCCCCGGCGATCTCGATCGAGCAAAAAACGGTCGGTCGGAATCCGCGTTCGACCGTCGGCACCGTAACGGAGATCTACGACTATCTGCGCCTGCTCTGGGCTCGGGCTGGCACCCCGCACTGCCCGGAGTGCGGTGAGCCCGTCGTCCGTCAATCGGCGACTCAGATCGTCGAGCGACTTCTTGCGATCGGCGAAGAAACCCGCGTCGAAGTGCTCGCCCCGCTCGTTCGGGGCCGGAAGGGTGAATTCCGGGATCTCTTCGAGAAGGCCCGGAAGGAGGGGTTCGTACGGGTGCTTGTCGATGGCGAGACCTACGACCTTACCGAGCCGCCTTCGCTGAATCGATATGAGAACCACGACATCGCGGTCGTCGTCGACCGACTCGTGATCCGTGAGGCCGATCGGGACCGTATCGCCGACTCCGTCGAAACCGCGCTGCGCACCGGCGACGGGATCATCGAGGTGCTCGAACACCGGAAGAAGGGTGACCCCCTCCCGCACCTCTTCAGCGAGCACTATGCGTGTGACAACTGTGGCACGAGTCTCGCCGAACTTGAGCCACGCCAATTCTCTTTCAATTCGCCGTACGGGGCGTGCGAGGATTGTGGTGGGCTCGGCACTCGAAAAGAAGTGAATCCGGACCTCCTCACGGCCGATCCGAGCCTCACGATCCTCGAGGGCGTCATTCTTCCCTGGGGCGACCCATCAGGACACCTGCGGCGTTCCGTGATCGTCGGGCTGGCGGAAGCTTACGAGTTCAATCCGAGTACGCCCTGGTCGCGCCTCGAACCGGAGGTCCGTCACGCGATTATCCATGGCTCCGAGGGGATGAAGATCCGATTCCCGTACCGGTCCGGGACGGGGAAATTCGACGGACACTACGAGGATCACTGGGAAGGCGTGCTCGAGAATGTGGCCCGCCGCTACCGAGAGACCTCTTCCGACACGGTGCGCTCCCAACTCGACGAGTACATGTCGACCCTTCCGTGCACCGCGTGCTCGGGCACTCGGCTGAAGGACGCCTCGAGAGCGGTCACTATTGCCGGTCGCTCCCTCGGAGACATCGTGGAGATGTCCATCGGCGACGCCTCCACCTTCTTTGAGGAGGTCCCCGTCGAAGGAGATGGCGGCGCCAAGAAGAAGGGCAAGAAGTCGAGGTACGCACCGCTCCCCCGCGCTATCGCCGGCCCGATCCTGAAAGAAGTTGCGGAGCGGTTGCATTTCCTACGGGACGTCGGGCTGGAGTATCTGACGCTCGGTCGATCGGCGGGGTCGCTGTCCGGAGGCGAGGGCCAGCGAATCCGCCTTGCCACTCAGATCGGCAGCCGCCTCGTCGGCGTGCTCTACATTCTGGACGAGCCTTCCATCGGGCTGCATCAACGCGACAACGCTCGCCTCCTCACCACGCTGGAGCGGCTGCGCGACCTCGGCAACACCGTCATCGTTGTGGAGCACGACGAGGAGACCATCCGGATGGCGGACTACGTCGTCGACCTGGGACCGGGGGCCGGTCGCCATGGAGGTGAGGTCGTCGCCAGCGGGACATTGGCCGACGTCCTGGCTTCGGAGCGTTCCCTGACAGGCGCCTACCTCAGAGGCGACCGCGCGATCGAAGTGCCGGCGAAGCGGCGGCCGGTCGATCCGGCGCGGGCCGTTACCGTTCGGGGCGCGCGCGGCCACAACCTTCAGCACCTCGATGCGAGTTTCCCGCTCGGCACCTTCTTGTGTGTGACCGGTGTCAGCGGCTCCGGAAAGTCCACGCTGGTCAACTCCACGCTTTACCATGCGTTGGCGCGGCATTTCTATCGGAGCAAGCTGGTCACGGCTTCGCACGACACGATTGAGGGCATCGATCTCATCGACAAGGTGATCGACGTCGATCAGTCTCCCATCGGCAGGACCCCTCGCTCGAACCCGGCGACGTACACCGGCCTGTTCACGCCCATCCGGGATTTGTTCGCAAACCTCCCCGAGTCACAGATGCGGGGCTACGGTCCCGGGCGCTTCTCCTTCAACGTGAAGGGTGGCCGCTGCGAGTCGTGCCAGGGCGACGGTCTCGTCAAGATCGAGATGCACTTTCTCCCCGACGTCTACGTGCCGTGTGACGTCTGTCGAGGTCGTCGGTACAATCGCGAAACCCTCGACGTGTACTACAAAGGGAAGAACATCGCGGACGTCCTCGACATGACGGTCGAAGATGCGCTCGACTTCTTCGACGCGGTTCCACGTCTCAAGCAGAAGCTCGAGACGCTCCATGACGTGGGGCTGGGCTACGTGCATCTAGGCCAGTCGGCGACGACCCTGTCGGGTGGTGAAGCCCAGCGAGTCAAGTTGGCGAGCGAGCTTTCCAAGCGGGCGACGGGCAACACGATGTACATCCTGGATGAGCCCACCACCGGCCTCCATTTCGAGGACGTGCGGGTTCTTCTCAACGTTCTTCACCAACTCGTCGATCGTGGAAATACCGTCGTCGTCATCGAGCACAACCTGCACGTCGTGAAGACTGCGGACTGGGTGATCGACCTCGGCCCTGAAGGTGGCGCGGGCGGGGGACGTATCATCGTTCAGGGCACGCCGGAAACGGTCGCGGCCAACGAAGCGTCCTATACGGGTCAGCACCTGGCAGCCCTTTTGTCGTAACCGGTGCGACGTCGGGCGGCAGCGCTTACCTTATTGGCCGTAGGAAACTGCGGTTCTGGTGGCGCCGTAGGGATTCGATGAATGCCGGCCTTTCGCTGCGGCAGCAGCCTTACAATACGGAGACGTTCATGGTAAGCCGAGAGGATCTCGAAAGCTTCCTCATCCGCATGGATCTCGATTACGACGAGATCGATGAGGGGATGTTTCTTACTCGCGGTGGGACCAGCGGGCTCCCGTTGGTCGTCCACTGCACCGACAACCTTCTGATCATTCGCATGAAGGTCATGGACATGCCGGCGGACAACGATTCGAGCAAAGCACTGTACCGTACGCTCCTTGAGTTGAACGCCACGGAAATCGTCCACGGTGCGTATGGGATCGAGGGCGACGACCTGATTCTTAGCGATACCCTCGAACTGGAGACGCTGGACTTCCTCGAACTTCAGGCTTCCATGGAGTCGATCGAAATCGCAGCCGCCACTCAAATGCAGAAAATCCGGGATCTCGCCGTCAACGGAGCGAAGGCATAGACGATGGGGATCTTCACGAAGCTCTCAACGGTCATCAAGTCGAACATCAACGATCTCATCTCTCGGGCTGAAAACCCCGAGAAGATGCTGAATCAGATCATTCTCGACATGCGTGACCAACTCGCCAAAGCGAAGCGCGAGGTTGCGGCGGCGATTGCCGATGAGCGGAAGCTCAAGTCGCAGATGGAGGCCGAGGTCAAGCAGGCTCGCGATTGGCAGCACCGGGCGATGCTCGCGGTCAAGGAAGGCCGCGACGACTTGGCCAAGCAGGCGCTGATTCGTCAGAAGGAACACACCGAGCGAGCGCACGTGCTCCAACAGACTTGGGAGGCTCAGGCCGGCGAGACCGAGAAGCTCAAGGGCTCGTTGCGGCAGCTGAACGACAAGATCGAGGAAGCCAAGCGGAAGCGGAATCTTCTGGTTGCGAAGCAGAAAAGGGCCCAGGCGCAGCGTCGGATTCACGAGACGATGTCGGGGCTCTCCGATACTTCAGCCTTCGAGGCGTTCAATCGGATGGCCGACAAGATCGAGGAGGAGGAGCGCCAGAGTGTCGCCCACGCAGAGGTTTCCGCCGAACTGACGGGCGACTCGCTTGAGCACGACTTCCTGCGGCTCGAGGCCGGTTCAGGTGGTGTCGACGTCGAGGACCAGTTGCTGGCGCTCAAGGCCGATATGGGACTCATCGCTCCGCCCTCCACCGGTGCGGAACCTAGGCAGCTCGAAGCGGGTGCGAAGGGTCAGACGGACGGTGCTACTCCGGGAGTCCAGGACGCCGACGTGGAGGAAGTTTCCGATGCGGAAGCCGACCACATCCCCGAGGCGCAACTTCTTTCGGAGTTCGACAGGCTCGAAGGGAAGCAAGCCGAAAGCTGATTCCTGACATGGGAGCTAGGGAACCTCGTGCAGAGGCCCCAAGCGAGGGGGAGGTCCGACAGGGCCTCCCCCTTTCGCGCGCGTGAGCCCTCCGCATCTTTCGCCGAGGCGAATCCTTCCAAGACAGGTGTGACGATGACGACGGTCTTTTTGAACGGAGCCTTCATTCCGAAGTCGGAAGCCATGATCTCCGTTGACGATCGGGGATTCCTGTTGGGAGATGGCCTGTACGAGGTCACCCCCTTCTACGGAGGGGTTCCCTTCGGACTCGATCGGCATCTGGCCCGTTTGGCCCGAGGCCTGGAGTGGATTCGGATCGCCTACGACGTGGAGTCGCTGGAGGCTATGCACCGGGAGCTCCTGACGAGAAACGGGCTCGAGAATGCCGAGCGATCCATGGTGTATATGCAGATCACCCGGGGCGCGGCGCCGCGCACGCACTATTTTCCCGAGGGTGATGTTACGCCCACGATCTTCGCGTCCGCGAAAGCGTGGAGTCGGCCGACCGACGAAGTATGGAACCGTGGCTTCCGGGCCATCACGGTGCCGGATCGTCGCTGGAGTAGGGTCGACGTGAAGACGATCTGCCTGCTGCCGAACGCGATGGCGTTTCAGGCCGCGCGCGACGTCGGCGCCGACGATGCCATTCTGGTCCGCGATGGCGTCGCGATCGAGGGGGCTCACCAGAACTTCTGGGGCGTCTTCGGCGGTACGGCGGTGACCCATCCGAAGACTGGACACATCTTGCCCGGAATTACTCGTGGCGTCGTCCTCGAAGAAGCTCACGCGGCGGGAGTACCGGTGGAGGAGCGGCCCATTCAGGTCGAGGAGTTGATTGATGCGGAGGAACTCTTCTTCACGGGAACGACGGGTGAAGTACGCCCCGTGGTCGAAGTCGACGGTCGTGCCGTGGGAGACGGCCGGGTGGGGCCGGTGACCCGGCGGCTTTCCGATCTGTTGCTGGCGCGCATCGAAGCGACGAGGGACGCGGCGAAAGCCGGCTGACGCCGGCCGAACCGGAAGGCACGTGGACAAGACTCGCCTCGGTCGCTACGGCCGGCAGATTTGCGGCCGGGCCTGGATTTCCCGCGCGGCGCTGGTTGTCCTGCTTACATGGATGTCGACGGCAGCGTGTGTTCGACTCGGGCCCGGTATCCGTGGCCTGGTGGACCTCACCACATCAGGCGAGGACGAGCTTAGGCTCACGTATCTGGGCACAGGTGGTTGGATCTTCCAGCACGGCTCGGACATGGTGCTCGCCGCGCCGCTTTTCACGAATCCCAGTTTTCTTCAGACTGGCCTGCGGCCGATCCGGGCCGACACGGTGGAGATCGATCGGCACATGGCGCCGTACGACGTGCGTGGCGCCCGAGCGATTCTCAGCGGTCACGCGCACTACGATCACCTAATGGACGTCCCTCGAGTGGCGGCCGTGCACGCACCGAACGCGCGCATCGTCGGCAGCCGAACCGTCGCCAATACGCTCGGATCGTGGTCGGGCGTCGGCGGAAGGGTAGATGTGGTGGACGACTCGGCGGGCGATCAGTCCTCGGTCGGACGCTGGCTGACGTATGGTCCCGGTATCCGGGTGATGGCGCTCCGCTCTCACCATGCGCCACACTTCGATGGGTATACCCTGTACCAGGGCAGCGTCGACTCCCCGCTAGCTAGCCCCCCGCGGTACGCCACCGAATGGCTCGATGGGGCGACCTTCGCCTTCCTGATCGACTTCATGGACGCAGTGGGCGAGGTGGCGTTCCGGATCTACTATCAAGATGCCGTGGTGGCACCCCCGCTGGGGTTCGCCCCTGAGGTACTGATCGCCCAGCACCCTGTGGACGTAGCGATCTTCGTGCCCGCGACGTTCGATCAGGTCGATTGGCATCCGGAGGCTTTCGTGCAAAACCTCCAACCCAAGAGAGTCCTGCTCGGTCATTGGGAGGACTTCTTCGTCCCGATCGACGACCCCACGCGCGCCATCATGTTGAGCGATATCGGTCACTTTCAGGACCGGCTCGAACACGTCTTCTCGGGAGAGTGGTGGCGCCCTGAAATCGGGACCGAGTTCCGCTTCTCTCGCTGAGAGCGTAGGGAGGCCCGCTAGCGGAGCAGGGACTGGGGAATCCGACCCTCGAAGATGAAGCGGATGCGCCGACCCTCCGGGTCCTCGGTCACGATGAAGTGCGCCGGAGCCCCGACGTCGAGTCCCCCGGGTTCTCCGAGGGCCGCTTCGGTCGGAATCAGGAAGAGTCCGTCGACGCGGAGGGTGTCCTGCGCTTCGGAGCCGAGCATGTCGCCGATATCCGCGATGACGGCGTCCTCCTTCAACAGGGGACGTTCGTAGTTCGCGACGATATCGGCCTGGAGGCCGGGAATGCCCGGGGTCATGATCGTGCCGCCGGCGATCAGGAGGTCGGCGACACGCCGACCATTGTACTCGAGTCCCTCATACACTCCGGGATCGAACTGCTCGTAGCGTCGGGTCGCGATCGCGTCGAGCGCGGTCAGGATCCCCACAAAGTTCACCGCGCGGAGGTGCTGCTTCTGAGGGTCGTCGTCCCAGGCACCCGACTCGATGAGGACCGTGCTGGCACCCCAAGCCCCCATCAAGTCTCCGAAGGCGCGCGGGTTGAAGGTGTCGTCATACTTGGCGATATGGTCCCCGACCAGAGGATCCATCGCCTCGATCAGAACCGATGCCACCTGCATGGCGCGGCGACGTTTGTCGTCGACTTCGCGTGCCGCGTTGAAGGCCGGAGCGAGCAGCGCGATTGCCACGCCACGGTCCGATCGACCGACCCGGACGGCTGCACTCTGATCGTGGAGGTTGAAGCCGAAGTCGGGCTCCACCTCGTCACGGATGGACTTCAAGAGGCGCCCCTCGGGTGTCTGGAGCAGGCGAGCGTCCCGGTTGATGTCGATTCCTTGAGCGTTGCGCCTTTGAAAACGCTGCGCGCCGTCCGGATTCAACATCGGGATCATGTGGACGGTCACCCCGTCTGCGATTCTCCGTGCCAGCGGATGATCCGGCGAATCGTTGAAGAACCGAACGATATCCGCGAGAGACATCGACGCTGTGCTCTCGTCCCCATGCATCTGAGACCAGAGAAGCACGCGCGTCGCTCCGTGCCCGTACGTCAGGTGACGGATCTCACGCCCTTCTCCACTCTCGCCCGCCACATAAGAGGACACGGCTCCTCCCAGGAAGGGCGAGAGGGCGGACCAATACGTCTCGTGGTCGAAGCGTCGGTCATCCAGTCCGGGGACGCGTGCTTCTCCTTGAAGCGCGATCAGTTCCGTGGGTGTAGTCGGAGCCGGGCGTGGAGGGGCGTATCGGAGGGACGAGGCACCACCGCAGGCGAAGAGTCCGACGGCCGCGAGCGGCCAAAGTCGACGGGACCTCAAGGGTGTCTTCAATCGTAGATCAAGAAGGGGGCCCGCAGCTCTTCGAACTGGGCCAGTGGCGCCGCCCACCCACGCGTCAGGGCGTCGAGGTCCTGACCGGCTTCAATGCCGAGCCGGAGCGCGTCGCTTCCCGCGAGGCGGTCGAAGTGCGCCACGAACCAGCCCCAGTTGCTCCCCGAGGCCCGGTACGTCTCGATGAGCATCGCCACCACAGCCCTGCTGGCATCGTAGTCACTCGACTCGGGAATGAGCTGCACGCCGTACACTTCCTGACCCTCGAACTTACGATCTCCCGCGTCGACCGGTGTAAAAGCCACGGCTTCGAATCGCACGCCCGGGATCTCGTACCCGTTGAGGGCGGCTGCGAGACTCTCACCGTCGAGCCATGGGGCCCCGATCCACTGGAAGGCACGGTCGGTTCCGCGGCCGACCGAGAGTGGAGTCCCCTCGAAGAGGCACGTGCCGGGATACGCCAGCGCGCTCTCCACCGATGGCATGTTCGGGGAAGGGGGAATCCATGGCAGTCCGGTCTCGGTGAAGAGTGTCGCTCGCGTCCAACCGTCCACCGGTACGACGTGAAGCTCGACATCGATGCCAAATGCCCCGACATACATGCGCGCCAACTCCCCGGGCGTCATCCCGTGGCGCATGGGTACCGGATACATACCGACGAATGTGGCGTATTCGGGATCGAGCACGCTGCCCTGGACCACGTCCCCTCGGATCGGGTTCGGCCGGTCGAGGACCAGAAAGGGGATTCCCTGTTCGCCCGCCGCTTCCATGGCGAGTGCCATCGTCGAGACGTACGTGTAGTAACGCGCGCCGATGTCCTGCATGTCGAAGACCAGGACATCCACACCGTCCAGCATAGTGGGTGTCGGTTTGCGTGTCTCGCCATACAGTGAATGGATCGGTAGGCCCGTACGC
Organism: Gemmatimonadota bacterium; assembly: GCA_027623325.1. Lineage (GTDB taxonomy): Bacteria > Gemmatimonadota > Gemmatimonadetes > Longimicrobiales > Gaopeijiaceae > UBA2589. The sequence goes on along the minus strand of JAQBXY010000007.1, from coordinate 27,883 downwards.
TCATCGACACTGCTGTCGATCGCTGCCCCAGCGCGCTCCACACCTCGGATGCCGTGTTCGGGCGAATACAGGGCGACGAGATCGAACGCTTCGTGACCCGCGAGCAGATCGATGTCCGAACGGCCGGTTCGATCGACGCCGGTATGGTTCGTCACCAGCCCGACCCGCCGACCCGCGACGAGATGGAGCGAGTCCCGCAGGAGAACCTCGATTCCTGGTCGAACGCCAGCGACCTGAGGTTGCGCGTCGCTTGCACTCTCGTCCGGGGACCCCACGCAACCCATGAGCGCGATCACGACGAAAGCGGCGAACAGAAAGGATTGTTGGGGTATCAGAGAGCCAATACGTTCCGATCCGTGCGCCGGGCGGCCCCATCGCGGTGCAGAGTTTGTCCGTGACATGAGGCAAGCTTCGGGGACACATTGGACCGCGTCAACGCATCCGGCCACAAAAAGGCTCTGAATCCACCGTATGACCGAGAGATTAGGGATCCATGCCGGCCCGATGATACGGGCGTTGACCGTCGCGCTGTTTCCGCTCGGAGCGGCGGCTTGCGGCCTGTTTTCGGGCTCGGGTACTCCCACGCCGCCCGACGAGTCTCGTTCTCCAGAGGCCTCCGAAGTCGCTCGAACACTCGACGCTGCGCTCGACAGCGTAGCCATTCTGGAGGTCGCCGCCGACCCACTCCCTGCGCCTGAACCGCGGAGTTGGGCGTTGCGAACACTTGATGAGATGACCGTGGCCGAGAAGGCGGGTCAGCTCATCATGCCGTGGGTGTTGGGTGACTTTGCACCCGAAGGATCCGCTAGTCATGACCGGGTGCTCACGTACATCGAGGAAAGTGGAATCGGCGGGCTCGTCATGTCGGTTGGCACGCCCTTCGAAGTGGCGGCCAAGCTCAATGACCTCCAGCGGCATTCCAGGATTCCGCTCCTGGTAGGGGCCGACCTCGAGACGGGCGCGGGCTTTCGTATGCGGGGTGCCATCCACATGCCGGGCACCATCGACCTCGGGGGCGCGACCGACTTTCCCACGCTCATGGCTGTCGGTGCTACGGGACAGGAGCGCCTCGCGTATGAAATGGGGCGCATCACGGCGCTCGAAGCACGATCGGTCGGCATCCACGTTCCCTTCGCGCCGGTCCTGGACGTCAACAACAATCCGGATAACCCGATCATCAACGTCCGGTCGTTCGGAGGGGATGCCACGAGTGTCTCCAAGATGGGCCTGGCCTTCATCCGCGGGGTCCAGGAGAACGGGGCAATCGCGACCGGAAAACACTTTCCTGGTCACGGGGACACCGAAGTCGATTCTCACGTCGCGTTGCCCGTGATTCGCCACGACCGGGCTCGAATGGACTCGGTCGAACTTCGGCCTTTCCAGGATGCCATCGACGCCGGCATGGGTGCGATCATGACGGCTCACATCTCGGTCCCGTCGCTCAACGGGGGCATTACCGAACCGTCTACGCTCTCTCCGCTGGTGCTCACCAACGTGCTGCGCGACCAGATGGGCTTCGACGGGATCATCTTCACCGATGCCATGGACATGAACGCGATCTCTCGGCAGCACGATGCCAGTGAAGCGGCCGTGCGGGCCATCGAAGCGGGAGCGGATGTAATTCTCATGCCGGCCTCCGTCGAAGAGGCCATCAAGGGGATCGTCGAAGCGGTACAGAGTGGTCGGATCAGCGAGGTACGGCTCGACCGCTCGGTGCTACGAATGCTCGAATCGAAGGAAGGGCTGGGTCTGCACGAGGACCGGCTCGTTCCGATCGAGGCTATCCCCCAACAGGTTGGCATTCCCGCGCACATCGCCGTGGCCGATCGGATCGCCCAGAGCTCCATCACGCTCCTCAAGAACGACGGTGAACTGATTCCATTGGCCGGCACACGAACGGCGAGGGTCATGTCCGTGTCCTACCGGCGGACCTCCGACGTCCTCGCGGGTCGTTTCTTCAATGGTGTCCTTCGCGGTACGTATCCGCGCCTCACGACGGTGGAACTCGATGTGGAGACGTCGGACGAAGCGTATGCGAGCGTCCTGCGGGGGGCCCGCGACAACGCACTCGTGGTCGTGAGTACGTACGTCACCGCGGTGTCGTACTCTGGGTCGGTTGCCGTCCCCGACGAACTCGTCGACTTCATCGAGCAGCTCCGTCGCATTGGAGTGCCCCACGTCGTCGTGTCGTTCGGAAATCCCTATCTGATTTCGGCGTTCCCTGACGTGCGGGCATACATGCTTGCCTGGAACGGATCAGAAGCCAGCCAGCGTGCTGCGGCAAAGGCGCTTCTCGGACAGGCGGAAATCGTGGGTCGGTCCCCCACTCAGATTCCTCCGCTCTTCGAGATCGGCGCCGGCCTCATGATCCCTCGGAAGGTCCAGGCTGCGGGTGGTCGCTGAAGCCGGCTCGTTGGCTGCGCACTGGCTGAGGGCCGTAGCCGCGTGCCTCGCTCTCTCGCTGTTGTCGTGTCAGACCGCGACCGTGACCCTGCCCGCTCCGACGGCCGATCGCGACCCGCAAGACGATCCGGGGCTCACGGCTGAACTCGATGCGGAAGGGCGCGCCTGGGTCGAGCGAACTCTGGCCCGGCTGTCGATTGAGGAACTCGCGGGCCAGATCATCATCGAGTGGATTCCGGGTGGATTCACTGCGCCTTCCAGCCCCGACTTCGAACCTCTGAGACGTTGGGTTGCCGATGACCGCATCGGGGGCGTGTCGCCCTCGATCGGTTCGCCCCACGCCTACGTGGCCAAGTTGAATGCGCTGCAGGCGGTGGCCGAGGTACCGCTCCTGGTCACCGCCGACTTCGAGAACGGCGGCCCGGGCATGCGCATCAACGGGTCCTACGCGTTGCCGTCGATGCTTCCGCAGGGTGGGGGCACGGACTTCCCTCCGACCATGGCATTCGGCGCCATCGGCGACGAACGCTTTGCGTACGAGTACGGCCGGATCACAGCGCGGGAGGCCAGAGCGAGTGGAGTACATCTCCTCTTCGCACCGGTCTTGGACGTGAACTCGAATCCCGACAATCCCGTCATCGCCACTCGATCCTTCGGCGGTGACGCAGCGCTGGTAGCCCGACTCGGGGCGGCGTTCGTTCGAGGGGCCAGAGACGGTGGTGCCTTTACCACGGGCAAACACTTCCCGGGACACGGCGACACATCGACCGATTCTCACACCGGGATTCCGGTGGTGGAAGCGGACCGTGCTCGCCTGGACGAGATGGAGCTCGTTCCTTTCGCGGCGGCGATCCGCGAAGGGGTCGACGCGATCATGACGGCGCACGTCCAGCTTCCGGCGGTGCTCGGACCGGCTGCCCCGCCTGCGACTCTCTCGCCCGAAGTGATGACTGGGATCCTTCGCACCGACCTCGGCTTTGATGGACTGCTCCTCACGGACGCGCTCACCATGCGGGGCATCACGGACATGTACGGGATCGGAGAAGCGTCGGTGCGCTCCATCGAAGCGGGTGCGGACGTGGTCCTGTCGCCCAAGGCCGTCACCGAAGCGCTCGAGGCGATCCTGGAGGCGGTGGGGGAGGGTCGTCTCACACGCAGTCGCCTCGAGGAGTCTGTACGGCGCCTCCTCGTACTGAAGGCTCGGGTTGGCTTACACAAGAACCGGTTCGTTTCACTCGAGCGCGTCGATGAAGTCGTCGGATCGGGTGCCCATGTGGCTTTCGCCGATACGGCCGCGACCCGCTCGATAACCCTCGTTCGCGACGTGGATCAACTCGTCCCGATGGATGCGGGTTCACTCGCTCCGACGCTGCACCTCCGGTACGCGCCTTCTATGAGGCTCTGGGCGGATCGAGCATTCGCCGCCGGGCTCGCGGAGCGTGTGTTCGACCTCGCGGTCGTCAACCTCGACGAACGCAGTGACTCAGCGGCCTACGCGGCGGCGACTCGAGCGTTGGCAGACGCCGATCGCGTCATCGTGAGTGCCTACGTTTCTGCGTCGGCTGGCTCGGGGGAATCGGCGCTGCCGGATCGCCTCCGGGAACTGGTGGCCGAGAGCGCGAGAGTGCGACCGACGGTTCTCCTCTCCTTTGGGAATCCCTACCTGCTGGCCGCAGTGCCCGACGTCGGAAGTTATCTCCTCGCGTGGGGCGATCGCGACGTGCCGCAGCGGGCAGCGTTGTCCGCGCTTTTTGGTGAGGAGGCGATCTCAGGCCGGTTGCCGATTCCTCTGCCGCCGTTTCATGACATCGGGCACGGCCTCGACCGAGCCAAGATGGCCGACCGGGCGGCCACGCTCGTGGTCGACGACCCACTGGTCGCGGCCGGCATCGTGAGTCGCGACTCCGGGGCGAGGGGCCGCAGTCAAACCGTGGCCGACCCCGGGACGGTCGGGATGTCCGCGACCCGGCTCGCCGCTATCGACTCCATCATCCGCACGGCGATCGCCGATTCGGCCGCCTCTGGTGCCGCCGTGGCGATCGGTCGTCGCGGCCGGCTCGTGGCGCTCCGCGGATATGGTGAACTTCAGTACGGGACGCGGCGGCCGGTGACGCCGACGTCCCTATTCGATCTCGCCTCGGTGTCCAAGGTGGTCGGAACGACGACAGCTGCCATGATGCTCGTGGGCGACGGCCTTCTGGACCTCGATGCTCCCGTGGTGTCGTACCTCCCCTGGTGGTCGGCCGGTGACGTACGAAAGAACGACGTAACCGTACGCCACCTTCTGCTTCATCGTACGGGCCTGATTCCGTTCCGCACGTGGTACTTCGAGATGGATGGGATGGAGGCCTACAAGGCCGCGGCCGCGGCTGAGCCGCTCGAGATGCCTCCCGGAGAACGGACGGCCTACTCCGACATCGGCATCATGACGTTGGCCTGGGTCATTGAAGAAATCTCCGGTCAGTCGCTCGACGACTTCCTGCAGGAGCGGCTGTGGAATCCGCTCGGCATGCTCGAGACGCGCTACCGCCCCGACGCGTCGCTGCGACCCCGTATCGCCGCTACCGAAGTCGATACCATCTGGAGAAACGAGATGGTGTGGGGGACCGTGCACGACGAGAACGCGGATGCCATGGGCGGCGTCGCCGGGCACGCCGGATTGTTCAGCACTGCGGTCGATCTTTCGGTCTTTGCCCGCATGATGCTGAACAGAGGCGTCGCCGTGGCGTGCGCTCCCGATGACGAGGCGGGTGAGCCGTGCCCGGTGCGCCGGCGCGAGTCCATCCGTCTTCTCGATGCGGACGTGCTCGACATGTTCACGACGCGCTTCGACGGGACGTCGTCACGGGCGCTCGGCTGGGACACTCCGACGGAAGGCTCCTCCGGCGGCGATCTCATCACGAATGAAGCGTTCGGGCACACCGGGTACACCGGGACATCGATCTGGATGGATCCCGAGTTGGATCTCTGGGTGGTTCTCCTTACGAACCGTGTTCACCCGACACGAAGTAACCAGAAGCACGTGCCGCTTCGGCGCGCGGTGCAGGACGCCGCGGTCCGAGCGATCACCGACCGCCCCATCAGTCCAAGGGTGAACCGATGACCGGGTTCACTACGCTCGATCTCGCCGTGCTGATCGCCTACCTGTTGGGTGTCACGGCGTGGGGTGCTTGGCTCGGACGTGGCCAGAAAGGGGGAACCGACTACTTCCTGGGAAGCCGCTCCCTCCCGTGGGTCGCCGTGATGCTCTCGGTCGTGGCCACGGAGACGAGCACGCTGACCTTCCTCAGTGTCCCGGGCGTGTCGTATGCGGGCAGCCTCGTGTTCCTCCAGCTCACCTTGGGATACCTGGCGGGGCGCATCCTCGTGTCGACTCTCTTCCTGCCTGCCTACTACGCCGGCTCGCTGACGACGGCCTATGCCTTGCTCGAGGAGCGGTTCGGGCTGGGAGCCCGCCGATTCACCTCAGCGATCTTCATGGTCACCCGGCTCCTCGCCGACTCCGTGCGACTCTTCGCGACGGCGATTCCGCTCGCGCTGATCACGGGCTGGCCGTATCCCGTTTCGATCGGCGTGATCGGGGTGCTCACTGTCGTGTACACCTACTTCGGCGGGATCAAGGCGGTGGTCTGGGTCGACGCGGTACAGATGGGACTGTATTTGCTGGGTGCGGTCGTGACCGTCGTCGCCGTGCAGCTGCTCGTGCCGAGCGGGTGGGTCGATGTATTTGCCAGCGCCTCGGCTGCGGGCAAGTTGCAGCTGTTCGACTTCGCCCTCGATCCGACAGTTCCGTATACGATCTTCGCGGGCCTCTTCGGTGGAGCGGTCTTTACCATGGCGTCGCACGGGACTGACCAGCTCATCGTGCAACGACTTCTCACGTGCCGCGATCAGCGCTCGGCCCAGAAAGCGCTCATCGGCAGCGGCGTGGTCGTGATGGTCCAGTTCTTTCTTTTTCTCACTGTCGGACTGGGGCTGTGGGCCTTCTACGAGGGGCGGGCGTTCGACAGCAATGACGAGATCTTCGCGACGTTCATCGTGCAGCAGCTTCCACCCGGGCTGACCGGCTTCCTGATTGCCGGTGTCTTCGCCGCGGCGATGTCGTCTCTGTCTTCGTCGATCAACTCGCTGGCGTCGGCGACAGCGTACGACTACTGGGCTCCCATGGTCGGAGCTCGAGACGACGATGTTCGAATCATGAAGGCGGGCAAGGTCTTCACACTCGTGTGGGCGGCGTTGCTTGTGGCGGGGGCGATCCTCTTCATTCCGCTCTCTCGAGGCACGTCAGCGGTCGAGGTCGCGCTCGGGATCGCTTCGCTCGTCTACGGCGGCCTGCTCGGTGCATTCGCGCTCGGAGTCTTCACGCGCCGTCCCGGGCAAAGGGCCGCCATCATCGGGGTCATCGTCGGCGTCGGCACTGTGACGCTCCTTCGTGATGCGATGGCGTGGCCCTGGTACGTGCTGGTTGGCTCGACCGTGACCTTCGTGACGGGTTCGCTTGTAGGGCGCTTCGATCCGAAGCCCTCGTGACGTTCGTTCTCGGCATCGATGGTGGGGGTACGCGAGCTCGCGCGGTCGCGGTGGACGATGCGGGCAACGAAGTCGGTAGAGGCGAGGTCGCCGGGGCAGTCGTCACCGTTGACCATCCGTCCCGAGCGGCGGACGCGGTGCGCTCGGCCGTGCGGAACGCCGTTGAACAGGCGGGGCTCGAACTGCCCGCGCGAGTGATGTGGGCCGGTCTCGCCGGCGCGGGAAGTGAAGCCGCGAACCGGGCGGTTATGGATCTGCTCGATGATGGCTCACTCGCCAAGCGGGTACACGTTGGCACAGACGTGGAGGCCGCTTTTCACGACGCGTTCGGTGAGGGCGCCGGCGTCCTGTTGATCGCGGGAACCGGGTCCGTTGCCTGGGCCCGGGGACAGAGTGGCGTTTCCCAACGCGCTGGAGGGTGGGGTCGGTTTCTCGGTGATGAGGGGAGCGGATACTCGATCGGACTCGAGGCGCTCCGGGGGCTGGCTCGGGCAGAGGATGGTAGGATAGGCCCCACAGCGATGCGGGCGGGCCTGCTAGAGGCTTGCGGGGTCGCTTCCGTCGATGCCTTGATTGCCTGGATCGATACTGCGTCGAAGGCACAGGTGGCAGCCCTCGCTCCGCTCGTGCTCCACGCGGCGGCGGAAGGGGACGGGTTGGCGTCGGCGATCGCGTCGGAGGCCGCGCGAGCCCTCGTCGATCACATAAGGGCCGCCGTCGTGTCGGCCGGTCCGTGGGTCGGTGCCGCACCCCTCGTGTTGTGGGGTGGGCTGCTCGTGCAGGGTCAACCCCTTCGGCGCATGGTGGAGGAGGCACTCGAGGGGCTCGATGTGCGACTCGAGATGCCCGCTGTAGACCCGGCGATGGGCGCCGCAAAGCTCGCCTCGGCGGTCTGACGAGGCGTCTTCCTCGTGCCGTGCCGGAACGGCAGACTACGGGCGTGAGCGTTTGCCCAAGTGGCAGTATCGAGGCTACTAACTCGTTGGTGCCGTTCATTTTGGCAGTATTGTGAGCGGCGCAGAATGGCACGGCGATTGCAACACCTTGGAGTACCACATCACTCCAATTAGGAGGCCATCATGGCAATCATGAAATACGCGTTCCGGCGCCCTGCGTTCTCCGCCTGGCGCGATCTGGATGAAGCCCCCAACCGCTTGGGTCGGCTCTTCGACGACACCGCCCTCTTCCCCGGTGCGCGGGAAGGCCACTGGATTCCACCCGTTAGCGTCGCGGAGAACGTCGATGCCCTGACGCTCACCGCCGAACTCCCGGGACTCAAGGAAGAGGACATTTCGATCGAGCTCGAGAACAACGTGCTCACGATCAGTGGAGAGAAGGTCGAGACCCGAACGGAAGACGACGAAGAAGCCCGCTATCACATCTGGGAACGGAGCTTCGGATCGTTCAGTCGGTCGTTCACGCTACCGCGCACCGTAGACGGGTCGGACGTCGAGGCGACGTTCGAAGGCGGCGTGCTGAGCATCAAGCTTCCGAAGGTCTCAGAGTCGAAGGGCCGCAGGATCGAGATCAAGAAGTAACCACGGCGCGGGTCCGGGGATTGGGAGCCCCGGGCCCGTTCCACCTTCAGGGGTCGTCGTGAAGGACCGACCGTAGCTCGTCGAGGAGGGTTGTGGAATTGGCGCCACGTACGGCGCCCACGGCGATCTCAAGGCTGCTGCCGTCCGGTCGGGACAACACCCCTCCGGCCTCCTGGACCAGGACGAGACCGGCCGCGAAATCCCATGGCATGAGGATTTCCTCCCAGAACGCATCGAGCGAACCCTGAGCCAGGTAGCAGAGGTCCAGGGCCGCCGAACCTGCTCGTCGGACGCCGGATGCCGAGCGCAGAACGCGGTCGAGCTGACCCAGATACGTCGGTAGCACGTCGAGCAGCTTGAAGGGAAAGCCCGTTCCGACCAAGGCCTCGATGAGGGGCCTTTGACTCGACGCACGAATCCGGCGTCCGTTCTTGAAGGCCCCTTCGCCATCAGACGCCCACCAGGCCTCCCCGGTCGAACCGGAGACGACGGAGCCCGCTACCGACCGGCCTTCGACCGCCACGGCGACCGACGAACAGTACTGGGGGTGTTCGTGCAGGAAGTTCGCCGTCCCGTCCAACGGATCCACGATCCAGAGCGGCCGGCCGTCCCACGATGAGAGCTGCTCCTCAACACTGTCCTCGCTCTCTTCGACCAGAATGGCATGATCCGGATGGTTTCTCTGAATGATCGAGAGCGCAGCGGTCTGAGCGTCGATGTCGGTCTTGGACACGTAGTCGGCACGTGCTTTGACCGTCGCGCCGGCGAGCAGGATCTTCCCTGCATCTCTTCGATGAATGCGGGCAGCTGCCTCGGCGGCCTCGCGGGCAGTTCGAAGGAGGGGATTCACGTTACGGGGCCCGGATCAGAGGATCGGTCGTTCGCGCCAGCTCGCCTTTGCGGAGGTGCCGCGTCCATCGGGGGGCCGCTAAGTTAGCCGCGTTGGCGAGGCCCCACACAGGTACACGAACGCATGACGTCATCCAACTCCGCGAGCACGAAGAGACGTGTATTCAGCGGGATGCAACCTTCCGGCGAGGCCCATCTCGGCAACTATCTCGGCGCGCTTCGTCGCTGGGTCGATATGCAGGACGAGTATGACTGCGTCTGGTGTATCGTCGACGACCACGCGATCACAGGTGGTGGTGATCCGGCTGAGTTGGCTTCCAACGTGATCGATCTCGCGGTGTCGTTCCTCGCCGTCGGGCTGGATCCCGAGCGCTCGATCATTTTCGTGCAGTCGGATGTTCACGAGCACACGGAACTCGCATGGCTTTTCAACGCGGTCACTCCGGTCGGTGAACTCGAGCGCATGACGCAGTTCAAGGACAAGTCTCAGCGGTTCGAATCGATCCCCGCGGGCATCCTCAACTATCCGATTCTCCAGGCTGCGGACGTCCTTCTGTACAAGGCCGACGCCGTTCCCGTCGGAGAAGATCAGCGCCAGCATCTGGAACTCACGCGCGAAATCGCCAGGAAGTTCAACGCGGCCTACGGTGAGACCTTCCCCGAGACCGAGGCGATCATCGAGAAGGACGTCGGGCGCATCATGGGCCTCGACGGAGAGGCGAAGATGAGCAAGTCGCTCGGGAATACGGTGGCGATCTTGTCGGAGCCGGAGCAGGTCTGGGACCGGGTCCGCACGGCCGTGACCGACCCCCAGCGCGTGCGTCGCACCGACCCGGGCCGACCTGAGGTGTGTAACGTCTTCAGTCTCCACGGCTTCTTCACCGATGCCGACGCTCGAGCGGACATCGACGCCAAGTGTCGGTCGGCGGAGATCGGATGCGTGGACTGCAAGCGTATCCTCTCGGACAACATCGTCACGGCGTTCGAGCCCTTTCGTGAGAGGGCCGCGCACTTTCGCGCGAATCCCGCCGCGGTTCGCCGGATCCTCGACGACGGTGCCGAGAAGGCCCGCTCGATCGCGAAGACCACGATGGCGGAAGTCCGTCAGAAGATGGGCATGGACTGGCGGAGTTCGATCGACTAATCGCATTCCCGGGCGCGGGTCCCTATTTTCCGGCGATCGCGTTCTTCGTCTTGGAGAAACCTCTTGCAGGAACTGTTCAAGGCCGCCGTCGAACGGGGCGCCAGCGATATCCACATCAAGGCCGGCGATTTCATGCGGGCCCGGATTCACGGTGAGTTACAGCCCCTGACCCAGCAGAAGCTCACCGTGGACCAGGTGAAGGGGATCGCTCTGAAGTTGATTCCACATCAGGACGATCGCGACAACTTCGACAAGATCCTCGACTACGATTGCTCGTGGGGCATTCCCGGGGTTGGCCGGTTCCGCGTGAACATCATGAAGCAGCGCGGATCGCCGATGATCGTCATGCGCTCGATCCCCATCGAGATCCCCTCGGTGGAGGACCTCGGTCTTCCCCCGATCATCAACCGCATCGCTGCGTTCGAGCGGGGCATGATCCTGGTGACGGGCGTGACCGGTTCGGGGAAGAGCTCGACGATGGCGGCGATGATCAACTGGATGAACCGCAACAAGAAGCTCCACATCGTCACGCTCGAGAACCCGATCGAGTTCTTGCACCGAGACAACCAGTGTTCCATCACGCAGCGGGACATCGGCACGGACACCGAGTCGTTCTCCAGCGGTTTGCGGAGTGTCCTTCGCCAGGACCCCGACGTCATTCTCATCGGCGAGATGCGCGACAAGACGACCATCGAGACCGCCCTCAAGGCCGCCGAGACGGGGCACCTCGTGATCTCAACACTACACACGAAGAACTCTGTGCAGACGTTGTCCCGCATCATCGCCGTCTTCGAGCCGTCGGAGCAGGAGATGATCCGGGTGCGACTCTCCGAGTCGTTACAGGCCGTCGTCTCGCAGCGCCTCGTCCAGAAGACCTCGGGAGGGCGTGTCGCCGCGATGGAGGTCATGCTCATGACGTCGACCATCCGGGACTGCGTGCGTGAACAGGACCGCATGGACCAGATCAGCGATCTCATCGAAGAGGGGCGCTCGCACTACGGCTCACAGACCTTCGACCAACATCTCATGGAATTGGTCAAGAGTAAGGATGTCGACTTCGAGGTCGCCAAGGCGGCAGCGAACAACCGGGCCGACTTCGACCTCAAGATGAACATGCTGGGAGCGTCTTCGGGCGGCGGCGGGCCGTCCGGGACGCAGGGACTCGCGGACGAAATGTCCAAGATGATGGGAGGCTGACCTTGAACTTCGCGGGAACGTTTCTGCCGGTAACCACTCCGTTCGACAAGGTGACCGGCGACGTCGATGTCGTCGCCTTCCGCTCGAATCTGAGGCGCTGGTTCGAACACCCCATCAGCGGCATTCTCATCGCGGGCTCGACGGGTGAGTCGGTCTTTCTGGACGAAGCCGAGCGGGTGACGCTGCTGGAGGCGGCCGCTGACGTGGTGCCCGAGGGCAAGATCGTCATCATGGGTACGGGCTCGGAGGCGACCCGCCACACGATCCACCTGACCCGGCAGGCCGCGGAGTTCGGGGCCGATGCGGTCCTCGTGAGCCCCCCCGCCTACTTCAAGGGTGCGATGTCGCCGGCGGTCCTGGCGCGGCACTACAAGGCGGTCGCAGATGCGTCGCCCGTTCCGGTCCTCATCTACCAGGTTCCGTTGAGGTTGAGCACGCTCGACCTTCCGACGGGTCTCGTCGAGGACCTGTCGCAGCATCCGAATATCGTCGGGATCAAGGACTCTCGCGGAAAGCTGGAGTTGGTCGGCGAGCTGGTCGAACATTCGGCTGACGACTTCCAGGTGCTGGTGGGAAGCGGAGCGCTCTTGTATGGGGCCCTCGAGACCGGCGCAGTCGGTGGGATCGTCGCAGTGGGTCTCCTCGCGGCTGCCGAGGCCGCAGAGATATCGGTCGCGCACGCCGAAGGGCGCACGGCAGACGCCGGGCGAGTCCAGGAGAGGATCGCTCCTATCCATCAAGAGATCGTCGGTGGGATGGGCGTGCCAGGAGTGAAAGCCGCGCTGGACATGCTGGGGTTGTACGGTGGGCCACCGAGGCCGCCGTTGGAGCCGTCGCCGCCGGGCCGGATCGACGAAATCCGGCGACTGTTGGGCACTGCCGAACTGCTTCGCGAGGCTTCGTTGACACCCCCATGAGCCCCGCCTAGCTTTTCCCAAAGGATACAGCGGTCACGGACCCATCCCCCGCAGGGGGTGGGTCCGTTTCTTTTTGGGGAGTTCAATGCCTGATCAGGGTTTGTGCACCGTCATCGTCGGCTGCCAGTGGGGCGACGAAGGCAAGGGCAAGATCGTCGACGTGCTCGCCGAGAACGTGGACATCGTGGCGCGCTACCAGGGCGGTGCGAACGCCGGCCATACGGTGCACGTCGGGAGCGCGGAGTTCATTCTCCACCAGATTCCGTCAGGAATTCTGCACGAGGGCAAACGATGCCTGTTGGGGAACGGGGTCGTCCTCGACGTGCAGCAGTTCTTCGAGGAGTACGACGCGTTGGTCGCCCGCGGCATCGACATGGAGGGTCGTGTCGGCGTGAGCCGGCGGGCGCAGCTCTTGATGCCCTATCACAAGATGATGGATAAGGCACTCGAGGACTCCGCCGCAGAGAAGATCGGTACGACCGGTCGGGGTATTGGCCCGGCATACGAGGACAAGGCGGGCCGCCGCGGTGTTCGGGTCGCGGATCTCGCGAACCCTGGGCGCCTCGTGCAGCGGATCGATGCTGCCAAGGCGCGCATCTGTGAACGCCTGAACGAGATGGGTGTCGGCACCGAGGAGCTCGATCGTGCGATGGACGTCACCTTGGCTCTCGGCGAGCGACTCCTGTCACTCGCGACCGACGTAGGCCCCGAAATCAGCGCGGCGCTAAAGGCCGACCGCCGGGTGCTCCTCGAAGGTGCTCAGGGTACGGCGCTGGACCTCGACCACGGGACCTACCCCTTCGTTACTTCCTCGAACACGACCGCGGCGGCGGCCGCGACGGGGACCGGGATCGGGCCGACATCGATCGATCGGGTAATCGGGGTCGTGAAGGCTTACACCACGCGGGTCGGTGAGGGGCCGCTCCCGAGCGCGTTCGAGCCGGAGATGGACGCGCACATTCGGGAGCTTGGGGCAGAATTCGGAGCGACCACGGGTCGCCCACGACGTTGCGGCTGGTTCGACTCGGTTCTGACCCGCTATGCCTCGCAAGTGAACGGCCTGACCGGCGTGGCCGTCACGAAGCTCGATGTTCTCGATACGCTGTCCGAGCTTCAGATCGCCACGGCCTATCGGATGCCCGACGGGAGTGTCACGGAGCGGTTTCCGGCTGACACCTGGTCACTCTCGGCCGTGGAGCCTGTCTACGAGACCATGCCCGGGTGGGAATCGCCGACCGGTCACGTACGGAAACTCGAGGATCTGCCGAAGAACGCTCGTGCTTATTTGGACCGGATTGAAGAGCTGACCAACGCGCCGGTGGATTGGGTATCGGTGGGCAGCAAACGGAGTCAGATCATTCCGGTCGGCTGACCCCAGTGTTCGACGAATTAGGAAGCAAACTCGATGGTGCGCTGAAGAAGCTGCGTCAGCGGGGCGTCCTCAACGAAGCGATGATCAAGGAGGGGCTCCGCGAGGTTCGCAGAGTCTTGCTGGAAGCCGATGTGAACTTCCAGGTGACACGCGACTTCCTGGCACGAGTTCAGGAGCGTGCTCTCGGAGAGGCCGTTCTCAAGGCCGTGTCGCCTGGTCAGCAAATCGTCAAGATCGTGCACGATGAGCTGGCCAATCTCTTCGGGGAGGGGCGGGCCGAGCTCGAGCGGGCGGCTTTGGGCCCCACGGTCATCTTGATGGTGGGCCTCCAGGGCGCGGGTAAGACGACCACCGCCGCCAAGCTGGCCCGCCGGCTTGGTCGCGACGGCAAGACGCCCCTGCTAGCGGCGTGCGACCTTCAGCGGCCTGCGGCCATCGAGCAGCTCCAGACGTTGGGGCGTCAGATCGGCGCTCCGGTCTTCGCCGGTACGTTCGGCGGCGATCCCGTGGCCGCTGCGCGGGAGGCCAGGGAGCGGGCGGTCGAGGAGAAGCACTCCGTGTTGATCGTCGATACGGCGGGACGGCTCCAGATCGACGACGCGCTCATGGATGAGCTTCGCCGTGTGCGCGACGCCGTGGAGGCGACCGAAGTCCTGCTCGTCGCCGACGCCATGACGGGGCAGGAAGCCGTCACGATCGCCAAGGGCTTCGACGACGCGTTGGGCATCACGGGCATCGTCATGACCAAGATGGACGGGGACGCGCGTGGTGGTGCGGCCCTCTCGATCCGTAGCATCACGGGCAAGCCCATCAAATTCGTGGGTGTCGGGGAGGGGATCGATGACCTCGATACTGCAGATCCGCAGCGGCTCGCCGGGCGCATCCTGCAGATGGGCGACGTGGTCGGGCTTGTCGAGCGCGCCCAGACAGCCATCGACGACAAGGATCAGGCTCAGCTCCAGGAAAAGGTCCTGGGACAAGGACGCTTTACGCTCGAAGACTTTCTCGTCGCAATGAAACAGATCCAGAAGATGGGCCCCATCGATCAGCTGCTGAAGCTGATCCCGGGTGCGAGCCGAATGAAGATCCCCACGGCGAACCTGGATGCGAAACGCTTCAAACACGTCGAGGCGATCATCCTGTCGATGACCCCCGAAGAGCGCCGAAATCCGAAGCTGCTCAACGGATCGCGGCGCGCACGGATTGCGAAAGGAAGTGGCCGTCCTGTCGCCGAGGTCAATCGGCTCATGAAGCAGTTCGCCGAAATGCAGAAGTTCATGAAGCAGATGAAGGGCATGATGGGCGGCATGGGTGGCGGGATGCCGGATATGCCGTTCGGGCGGTGACGCCGTAGTTTCTTGCTCCTGACCGACCCTCAAGGAGCAGGACGAATCGTGCCTTCCGTTTCAAGAACACCTTTTCGGGCGTGTGCCGCGCCGCGCTGGCTTCTGGCTGGAGCGCTCCCTGTTTTCCTGGGGGTGTCTGCCCCTGCCTTGGTGGCGCAGGAGGTCGATCCGGCACTGCTGTCAGGGCTGTCGTATCGCTTCATCGGCCCCGACGGAAACCGAATCATTTCGGTCATGGGCGAGCCAGGTGAACCGCTGGTCATGTACGCGGGAGCGGCGTCCGGTGGCCTCTTCAAGACGGACGACGGCGGTGTGCGATGGCGGCCCATCTTCGACGACCAGGAAGCCTCGTCCGTTTCGGCGTTGGCGATGGCTCCGTCGGACTTCAATCAGATATGGGTGGGGACCGGTGAGACGTTCCTGATCCGTCCGGCCCACGCCATGGGAGACGGCATCTACAAATCGACGGATGCCGGAGCGACGTGGGAGCACATGGGTCTCGAGGATACGGGGAGAATCGGTCGGATTCGAGTGCATCCCACCAACCCCGACATCGTGTATGCCTGCGCGTTGGGCCACACCTACGGTCCACAGCCATCTCGGGGTGTCTATCGCACCCAAGACGGTGGTGACAACTGGGAGTTGGTCCTCCACGTGAGCGAAGAGTCGGGGTGTATCGATCTGGCTATGGATACCGGCAATCCGCGCTTCCTCTATGCGGCGATCTGGGACATCCACATCAATACCTGGGGCCTCGACTCGGGTGGCCCCGATTCGGGCGTTTGGCGATCCACCGATAGCGGTGACACGTGGGAGCGGGTTTCCTCGGTCGGACGCGGACTCCCGCTCGAGGGGGGACAGACCATCGGCAAGATCGCCGTCGAAGTGGCGCCGAGTGAGCCCGGGCGAGTGTACGCCCTCACGGAAGAGGACGCACCGCGGCTGTACCGTTCGGACAACTACGGGCGGACGTGGACTCACGTGTCCACGAACCACACCATGAACGAGCGTGCGCCTTATTACACGCGCATCGGTGTCGATCCCGAGAACGCCGACAAGATCTACTTCATCAGCGTCCGGTACAGCGTGTCGGTCGATGGAGGCCGCACGCTCGTCGCGAACCCTGGAAACGGCGGAGGCGACACGCACGACATCTGGATCGACCCGACCGATCCCAAGCGCATCATGGTCGGCGACGACGTGGGTAATACCAACGTGGCTCTCGACGGTCGGACGTTCCGCAATCACAGGCTCCCCGTGGCGCAGATGTATCACGTCGCGGTCGACAACGAGGTGCCCTACAACGTCTACGGCAACCGGCAGGACGGGTACTCGTACCGTGGGCCATCGAACTCCCGCACCGGATCGATTCCGCTCGGGCTCTGGCAGGACGTCGGTGGGTGCGAATCCGGCTTTGCGCAGCCGCTCCCGGACGATGCCAACATCGTGTGGTCGGGTTGTTATGACGGCGGTCTCGAGATCTACGACCATCGGAACAAGCAGGTACGCAACGTCAGGGTTTGGCCCGAAGCGGGGTACGGATGGGCGCCGGCCGACATGAAGTATCGGTGGCATTGGAACTTCCCGATCCACATCTCACCTCACGACTCCGACGTCGTCTATGTGGGCAGCCAATACGTTCATCGGACCGAGGACGGCGGACATTCCTGGCAGGAAATCAGCCCCGATCTGACGCTGAACCTCAAGGACCACCAGCAGTCCTCGGGTGGCGTCGCGATCGACAACCTGATGACCTACGACGGGTCGCTGGTGTTCGCGATCGCCGAGTCTCCGCTCGAAGCGGGCACCATCTGGGTCGGTACGAACGATGGACAGGTCCAACTCACGCGCGACGGGGGAGCGAGCTGGACCAACCTCACGTCCAACCTCCCGGACCTCCCCCCTTGGGGGACGATCGCCAATGTGGAACCGAGCCGATTCGATGCCGGGACGGCCTACGTGTCGGTCGATCTCCACCAGATGGGTGACTTCGACCCGTGGATCTTCAAGACAGAGGACTACGGGCGGAGGTGGAGGAAGATCAGTGACGGTATCCCCACTTCTCCGCACTCCTTCGTGCACGTGGTCCGGGAGGATCCGAAACGTCCGGGCATGCTCTTCGCGGGGACGGACAACGCCGTCTGGATGACGCTCGACGACGGTGCGCACTGGACCAACCTGCGGCTCGATATGCCGCCCGCGCCGGTGTATTGGCTGGTGGTCCAGCCTGACTTCGACGACCTGGTCGTCGCCACGTACGGGCGGGGTTTCTATATCCTCGACGACATCGGCTCTCTTCGAGCCCTCGACGGCGCGTCGATGGCCTCCCACACACTCTTCGACGTGCGCCCGACCTACCGTTGGCAGGAGGTCCAGGGCATCAAGACCGAGTCGAGCATGAGCACGGGGCGAGATCCCCAGTACGGTGCCGACATCGACTACTTCGTCGCCGGGGACGCCGTGAGCCGCGTGTCGATCACGATCGAGGACGGAGCCGGCAACGTCGTGCGCGCGTTGAGCGGGTCGGGCCGGCCCGGGATCAATCGGGTGTATTGGGACCTGAGACACACGGCTCCGACACTACCCCGTTTCTACACCAAACCGCCCGGCCGCGACTGGGTGCCGCTCGAACAGGGAGCAGACCGAGTCGTCTACGTATGGGACATCGACCTCATTCGCGGTCAGCGCGGGCCGCTGGCTGTACCCGGCGCCTATACCGCACGGGTCACCATCGCCGGCGAGGAGTTCCAGACACCGATCGAGGTGCGCAAGGACCCCTATTCGACGGGAACGCTGGCCGATATCGAGGCTCAAGTGGCGTTCAGCCTCCAGATGCGCGACCAGATCTCCGACATCACGGCGTCGATCGAGCGGATGGAGCACACCAGGGTCCAGCTTCAGGCGGCTGGAGCCGCCCTGGCGCGTGACGCCGCCGCGTCGGAGGTCCGCGCCGAGGTCGATCGGCTCGCCACGGTGGCGACGACGCTGGAGAACCGGCTGGTCGACGTTCACCTGACGGGAGCTCGGGAGGACTCCTTCCGAAATCCCATGCAGCTCTTTGGGCGGTTCAGCTCGCTCGCGTCGGATGTGGATTGGAAGGGGTCGGATTTCGCTCCGACCGTCGCACAGCGCCAGGTTCACCAGGTCCTGACCGAACGTCTGGAGGACGCGAAGCTGGCAATCCAACAGTTCCTCGATGGGGAGCTCAACCTCTTGAACGACCGCCTGCAGGCGCTGGGGCGGCCGGCCATCGTCTCGGACGGAGAAGGAGCATGAGCGACGAACGCACGATGCTCCGTCACACACTCGCGACCATCGCCTACCGCGGAGGAAAGGCGCTTCGCGACGCCCCCGAGGGTTTTGGAGCCACAACAGCCGGGGGCGGCTCTCGAACCGCCGTCCAGATTCTGGCACACATGGGCGACCTTTTCGCCTGGGGACTCGCTCTAGCCGACGGCGAATATCGGTGGAGCGAGACCAAGTCGGATGACTGGGACGCCCAGGTAGAACGGTTCTTCGCCGGGCTGGCCGCCGTCGATGCCCGGCTGGCTTCGCCCGAGCCGTTGGGCCGACCCGAGACGAAGTTGCTGCAGGGTCCCTTTGCCGATGCGCTTACGCACGTCGGGCAAATCGCGATGCTTCGAAGGGTCGCAGGGGCGCCTGTTCGGGGCGAGAACTACTTCAAGGCGACCATTGAAATTGGCCAGGTCGGCTCTGGCCAGGCACCACCGAACTACGAATTCGACTGACCCATCGCTGTACAGCCGCGCCCCACTCCTTTATTGTTTGCGTCTACCCATTTTCCGGCCAATCGGGCCGCAGGGTGGCGCTCCCGGTTGAGTCGGAGCGAGAACACAGAGCCAGGAATAGTAGATAGAAGATGCCTGCACGTATTCGTCTCCGGCGCATGGGCCGGAAGAAGACGCCCCATTATCGGATTGTGGTGGCTGACAGCGCTTCACCGCGCGACGGCCGTTTCGTCGAGACGCTCGGCTATTACAAGCCGCTCTCGCACCCCGCCCGGTTGGTTGTGGACCTCGAGCGCGTCGATCACTGGCTGACCGCCGGTGCCAGTCCGTCCGGTACCGTCAAGTCGCTCATCTCCAAGGCACGCAGGGGCGGAGACGCCACCCTCGTGATCGGGGCCGAAGACGCGGAAGCGCGTCAGGCCAAGCGGGCCGAGGAACTGGCTTCGCGCCGCGCCGTCGAGCAGAAGGTTGCTGCCGACGCGAAGGCCGCCGACGCCGCAGTTGCTGAGGCCGCCGCCGCTGAGGCGAAGGCTGCCGAGGAAGCGAAGGCTGCCGAGGCCGTTGCAGCGGCCGCCGAAGCTGCGGAGGCGCCTGAGGCTTCCGCCGACGACGCCCCGGCCGCAGAAGCGTCCGCGGACGAAGAGGAGAAGTCCGAGTAGCACTCGGACCTCCTTTTAGTCATGGGTCGCGAAGACCCGCGTCATCTCGTCGTCGGACAGCTCAACAAGCCTCACGGAACGAAGGGCGAGTTCTTCGTGTGGCCACTCACGGACTACCCCGAGAGCGTATATGCTCCCGGGGTAGTTTTGTTGTTGGGTGGTGAGGCCGACGACGAACCCGACCCGGACCTCCCGCCGCTGCGGGTCGAGGCGGCCCGTCCTTTCCAGAAGGGGCTGCTCGTCCGGTTTGGTGGCGTCGAGGATCGCAATCAGGCCGAACTGCTCCGGGGCCGATATCTCTTCCAGGCGGCAGACCAACTCGAGCCCTTGGCCGATGGGGAGGTCTTCTACCATCAGCTGCTCGGTATGTCGGTCACGACTACGGAGGGAGAAGACATCGGCACCATCAGCGAGGTTTATGAGATGAGCCCGGCTGACCTCCTGGAGGTTCGCGGTCCGAAGAAGACGGTCATAATCCCTTATCTCGATCACGTGGTGGTCGAGGTCGACGTCGCGGCGAAGCGGATGGTGATCGACCCTCCGCCTGGTCTCCTGGACCTCTAGAGTTGGATCCGATGCGCATCAACATCGTTTCGATTTTCCCTAGCTTCTTCGAGGGGCCACTCGGTCTCTCGATTCCGGCGCGGGCCGCCGAGGCTGGGTTGGTCGAATACCGGCTCGTGGACCTGCGGGACTACACGCACGACCGCCATCGTACCGTCGACGACATCCCCTACGGGGGTGGCGCCGGAATGGTCATGAAGCCGGAGCCGTTCTTCGAGGCCGTGGACGCCCTGGCCCCCGAGGGTCCGATCGTCCTGTTGTCGGCCCGGGGTCGCCCGTTTCGACACCAGGACGCCGTTCGTTTCAGTGTGGAGAAGGAGCTGACGCTCCTGTGCGGGCACTACAAGGATGTCGACCAAAGGGTCGCCGATCACCTCGCGACCGAGGAGATCTCGATCGGCGACTTCGTCCTGTCAGGCGGTGAAGTGGGGGCCCTCGCCATTACTGATACCGTGGTGCGGTTGCTCCCCGGTGCCATCGGTGACCACCTCGCCGCCTCGACGGATTCCTTCTACGACGACGGAATGTTGTCCGCTCCTTCGTACACGCGCCCGGCGGAGTACCGGGGGCACGAAGTGCCCCATGTGCTACGCTCGGGCGACCACAAGTCGATCGAGGCGTGGAGGGCCCAACAATCCCAACGACTCACACGGGAGCGGAGACCCGAGTTGTTGGAAGAACTGGGCTAGTTCCCGGTCAGCCCATCCATCCCGCCGGGCTTCCACTCCGGTTTCGGCCCATCGGCCAGGAAACGGACCGCTTCGATCGCTGCTTCCACGAGGGCTGACATGTGCGCGAAATCGACTTTGTCGACTTCGTCCGAGGGCTGGTGGTAGTCGCTGTGCAGATTGAACGAGGACAGCGTGTGCGCCGGGATGCCGATTCGAGCGAACGCGATGTTATCGCTACGGAAGAAGAAGTTCTGCTCGAGCCGGGGATCGGCCACGATCGGTGACCCCGCGGCAGCCAGTTGATCGCCCATGGTTGTGCGCTCGTATCCGGTGAGCCAGCCTCGGCCGAAACCGCCTGCCTCCGGATCGGGTCGCCCGATCATCTCGATCTGCAGATTGGCCACGGTCTGCTCCAGAGGCTCGACGGGGCTCTCGATGTACCATCGGGTTCCCAGTAGGCCCATTTCTTCGCCGGTGCTCAGGAGAACGACCACCGTTCGGCGGGGAGCGGGGCCCTCCACCAGCTGACGGGCGATCTCGAGGACGGCGATGGTGCCCGACCCGTCGTCGTCGGCGCCGTTGTAGATCGAATCCGTACCCTCGGTCAGACCATCGACCGGCGCACCGATGCCCACGTGATCGTAGTGGGCTCCGAGGACCACGACCTCGTGCGAGACCGTGGGATCGGACCCTCGGATGATCCCTACGACATTCGCCTCGGTCGAAACAACGCGATCGGCGGGGAGGGTGTCGAAGTCGAGATCAGCCGACGGCAGCAGTAGGCGCTGTTGCGGTCCGTTTCGACCCTGCACCTCCACGCGCGCCAACGGGACGCGTTGGAAGTACCCGTCATCGCCCGCCGCTTCGACGCCATAACGCTCGAGTTCCGCCGCGAGGAAGCGCGCCGCGCGGTGCGCTCCGATCGTCCCCGTGCGCCGCCCCTCCATCGAATCGGCCGCCAACGTCGAGAGTAGGCTCTCGATTCGGACCGCTCGGGGTATGGCTGCGTCGGGCTGTTGGGTGGATCGCTCCGTGGCCCCGCCACAGGCGGCGACGAGGAGCAAAGAAGAGAGAACGGGGGCGGGTCGTCGAACGGAGGGCATCGGGGCTCCTGATGGGCTGGAATCGGGCCAACATGGTCCAAGCGAAGCCCTCTGCCAACGGCCACTTCAAGGACTTCACCGGTTACGGCGCGCGCGTTATGTTACTTGTCTCTGCTAGAACGTCTCTGGCGGTGTCATTGGAGTCGGTGATGACGGACATAATCAAAGAATCTGCGAAAGACCACCTCCGGGCCGACCAGCTCGAGTTCTCTCCTGGCGATACCGTGAAGGTGCTCTACCTCGTTCGCGAGGGTGCCAAGGAGCGAATTCAGGCATTCGAGGGCGTTTGCATCGCGCGCAAGCACGGGGGCGTCGACGAGACGTTCACCGTTCGCAAGATCTCCAGCGGCATTGGTGTCGAGCGCATTTTCCCGCTCCACGCCCCGACCGTGAAGGGTGTCGAGGTAATGCGGCAGGGCCGTGTGCGTCGCGCCAAGCTGTACTACCTGCGTGGTCGGCGCGGTAAGTCGGCACGGATCGCGGAGAAGCGCACGGCGCGCTGATCGGTCACCCGGCCGTGAAGCCGGAGACACGAGGGTCAGAGCGGCCCCAGGACTTGCTCGAGTACGAGCGACGGTTCTGGGGCCGCGGCCGTTCTGTCGCGGGTGTAGACGAAGCCGGGCGGGGGCCGCTCGCGGGCCCGGTGGTCGCAGCGGCCGTGGTTCTTCCGTCGGGCGTGCGGGTCGAGGGCGCCGACGACTCGAAGCAACTGTCTGCCGCGGTGCGGACCGAGCTCTTCAGCCAGATCATGAAGGTGGCCGCCGGGGTCGGGGTTGGCGCCGCGTCCGTTCGCGAGATCGATCGCCGCAATATCCTCCGTGCGACCACAGTCGCGATGCAGCGAGCCCTCGACCACCTCGTGACTCCACCGGACCACATCGTCATCGACGGACTCCCGGTAAAGCACTTGGGGCGCGAGCACGAAGCCGTAGTCGACGGCGACGCGTTGATCCACTCCATCGGGTGTGCATCGATCGTAGCAAAAGTCATCCGGGACCGACTGATGCATCGCCTGTCGGCGCGATATCCGGGCTATGCCTGGGAGCGGAACGTGGGATACGGCACCGCCGAGCACAGGGTCGCGATCGCTGAGCTGGGCCTCACTCCACACCACCGCCTGACATTCACCGGACTCCAGTTCACGCTGGATCTTTGAGTCCGGGGCCCCGGGTATGACACGGGGAGACCTCTGACCCTACGTTGACCGTATGAAGACCAGACTCTTTGACAAGCGAAAGTCGATCCGTTCTTTCCCGTGCTCTGGTGCGCTCGTAGCCGGTGCGCTTCTCGTGGCCGTCAGCGCGAAGCCGGGCGAAGCCCAATCGCGGGAGCCGACGCAACCGGTCTTTGTGGACGGCCAGGCCCAGGTCGTCCCTCGGTTCGCCGATCCTGCCTTCTGGGTGAGGCATGACCTTTGGGTCGAGACCGAATTCGATTCGGACGGTGATGGCCGGCTCGATCGAGTGCACGTCGATGTCACGCGCCAGAGTCAGACCGACAACGAGGGCCTCACGGTACCGGTCATCTACGAGTCCTCGCCGTACTTCTCAGGCACAGGCTCCGTAGCCAGCGAGTATTTCTGGAACGTTCAGCACGAGATCGGGGCCGAGCCATCTCCGCGAGGCGATATGCCCGCGATCGCTCACCAGAGCCGGAGGCCGGTGATCTCGAACTCACACGTGGCCGACTGGGTCCCGCGTGGCTTCGCCGTGGTGCACTCGCAGTCTCCGGGCACCGGTCTCTCGCAGGGGTGCCCGACGGTCGGGGGAATCAACGAGTCGCTCGCGCCCAAGGCCGTCATCGACTGGCTGAATGGACGAGCGCGCGGCTTCAGCGAGGCGACCGGGGGCGAAGAGGTGGAGGCGTTCTGGGCGACTGGACGCGTGGGCATGACCGGGACGTCGTACAACGGGACGCTGCCGCTTGCGGCCGCGACGACCGGTGTCGAGGGGCTCGAGGCGATCATCCCGATCGCACCCAACACGTCCTACTACCACTACTACCGATCCAACGGACTCGTGCGTTCTCCGGGCGGTTATCTCGGCGAGGACGTGGACGTCCTGTACGACTTCATCAACTCCGGCAATCCCGAGCGCCGTGCGTACTGTGATGCCACGGTCCGGGATGGCGAGATGGCCGCGGGTCAGGATCGGCTCACGGGCGACTACAACGACTTCTGGGCCGGCCGGGACTACCTGAACGCGATCGAGGGGGTGAAGGCCGCTACGCTCATGGCCCACGGCTTCAACGACTGGAACGTGATGCCCGAGCACAGCTACCGGATCTACCGGGCGCTCGAGGAGCGTGGCGTTCCGGCCCAGATCTACTACCACCAGGGTGGGCACGGCGGGCCACCGCCGCTCGACATGATGAACCGGTGGTTCACGCGACATCTCTACGATGTCGACAACGGTGTCGAGCAGGACCCACGTGCCTGGATCGTGCGTGAGGGTGCGGCCACCAACGCGCCGACACCGTATGCCGACTATCCGAATCCCGAGGCTGAGTCGGTGGTGCTGCGCCCGCAGGCGGGGGGCAACGGCGTGGGCCTGCTCAGCCTCGGGAGTACCGAGTCGCAGGGTGTGGAGTCGCTCGCGGACGACGTGTCGATCGACGGGGCTGGCCATGCTCGCGCGTCCGAGTCGAGCCATCGGCTGCTCTATGCGACCCCAGAACTCGCTCAGGACGTTCATCTGTCCGGTGTGGCGAGCGTAACCGTCCGCCTCGCGGCGAGCGCTGACGCTGCCAACCTGTCCGTCTGGCTCGTTTCGCTCCCTTGGGTCGACGGGGATCGCATCACCGACAATGTCATTACTCGTGGCTGGGCGGATCCCCAAAACCGGGGATCGCTGACCGAGAGTGCTCCTTTGGTGCCCGGCGAGTTCTATGAGTTGACCTTCGACCTGCAGCCCGACGATCAGATCATCGCGGCAGGTCAGAGGATCGGCTTGATGATCTTCTCGAGCGACCCCGAGTTCACGCTCTGGCCCGAAGCCGGGACCGAGCTCAACATCGACCTCGACGGCACGTCGCTCTCCTTACCCGTGGTCGGAGGCGCTGAGGTGTTGGGGCGCCTGATCAGTTGATGCTGCAGGGGCCAGGGACTTCTTTTGACGGGAGGTAACGAATGAGCGACGAGCAGACGGTACGACAGAAGGCGGCCACCGTGGCCCTTTGGATCGTGACCGTGGCCGTAGCCGTTGGCATGACGCTGGCGGGTCAGTCGAAATTCACCGCCTCGGCCATGTGGATCACCCTGTTCACCGGATGGTCGCTGCCGATCTGGTTCATGTACGTGATCGGGGCGGTCGAGGTCGTCGGAGGACTTGCGCTGCTCGTCCCCCGATTCGCCACGTACTCCGCCGGTGTGCTGGTGGTGATCATGGCCGGAGCGTTGTTCACGCTCCTGACGAATCCCGGGGACATGGGCCCGGTGCCACCCCTCGTCAATCTGATCCTGCTTCTCGTGATCGGCTTCATGAGGCGAAACCGCAGGTGGAAGCCGAGCTAGCCCCGAGTTACTTGGCCGCGTCGCCGTGGATCCGCTGCGTGAGCGCGGGGATCAGGCCCATCGATCGCGCGTAGGTCGCTAGCTGCCCGCGGTGGTAGTCCTCATGGGACGCCGCGATGGGTGGTGCTCCTGTGTGGCGTGTCGGCGTCGGCGTGTGAGGTTGGCCCCAGAGGGAGTGAGGCGCGACACCGGCTGCATGTCATCCACCAGGGGCCGATCGTACGGAGGACGCCTCGGCGCACCCCTGCATGGGAAGGAGGGCGGCGAGCCCCAGACCTGTGACGCCTTGTGATGCGCCGACGAGGAACTCTCTCCGGGTGGTCATGGCATTCTCATCGCTGGACTTGGTTCACCGATGCGATCGGATTCAGTGTAGGCGCCCCGACGCCCGTTCGCACCCTCGACCCCTTGCCGACAGGCCCGCCGCACCGTCGCTTGCACCCGTCGGCCGGCCCTTCTCGTGACAGGTAGCTAGTCCATGCACCTCCTCCATCCCGCGCCCACTCGCCATCGCGGCTGCGGTCGAGCTGCCGCGGCCTTCCTGGTGCTGGCGCTCGCCGGCGTCTCGCCCTCGTGGGTCCCGCCGGCGGAGGCCCAGGCCATCGCACCGACCGTGCGGGCGCGGGACCTCGGCGTGCCCTTTGAAGGTATTCCGGGCCCGCTCAATGCCATCACGGACGTCGCGGGCGTCGAGGTCGGCCATGTGACGCTCATCCGGGGAAGTGGACCCAAGGTCGTGGGGCAGGGTCCGGTCCGGACCGGCGTCACGGCGGTGTGGCCGCGCGGCAACGAGACGCCGGACCCCGTGTTCGCAGCGTGGTTCTCGCTCAACGGCGACGGGGAGATGACGGGCACGACGTGGGTGGAGGACTCGGGACTGCTCGAGGGTCCGGTCATGATCACCAACACCCTCAACGTCGGCATCGTCCACCACGCCGTCGTGCGCTGGGGCGCCACCCGCAGTGTGGACTATGCCGGAGGGGGATATCCCCCGTGGCTCGCCTCACTGCCCGTGGTGGCGGAGACGTGGGACGGCACGCTGAACGACATCCTCGGCCAGCACGTGACCGTGGAAGACGCGCTGCAGGCGATGGACGGCGCGACCGGTGGGGCCGTCGTCGAAGGCAACGTGGGCGGCGGGACCGGCATGATCTGCAATCGCTTCAAGGGCGGCATCGGGACGTCGTCGCGCACCGTGGAGATCGATGGCCAAGGGTATACGGTCGGGATCTTGGTGCAGTGCAACTACGGAGATCGGGCCGCGCTGCGCATTGCAGGCGTGCCGGTAGGGCAGGAGATCACGGACCTGCTCCCGAGCCGCCCGGGCGAGAACGGCGAACCTGTCGAGGCGGACGACGGCGCCGACCGCGAGGGCTCGATCATCGTAGTGGCCGCGACCGACGCACCACTCATGGCGCACCAGCTGAAGCGTGTCGCACGCCGGATCTCGCTCGGAATCGCCCGCAACGGCACCACGTCGGGGAACGGATCGGGAGACATATTCATCGCCTTTTCGACCGCGAACCGGGGTGCCGCTCAGGAGCGCGCCGCGGTGTCCAGTCTCGACATGCTGGCCAATGAGCGTCTCAATCCCATCTTCGCCGCCACCGTGCAGGCCACCGAGGAAGCGATCATCAACGCGATGGTGGCCGCCCGGACCATGACGGGTGCCGACGACGTGACCGTTCACGCCTTGCCCCACGACCGGCTCCGCGATGTGCTGCGTACGTACAATCGCCTGTCAGTGGGTCGGTGACCCTCGCGACAAGCGCGCCGGGACCGGGCTCGTAGACGGGACGGATTCTCGCGGTCGATCGGCGCTATGCGATCGTCGCCGGATCGGACCTTGAGAGGCGTCGCGAAGTTGGCGAAGCTCCATGGCGAACGGGCAACGGGATGACCGACGGTGCCGGTTCTGCTACCGTTCGGCCAAGCTTGGGCCACCCATGTGTTTCCGGGCACTTTTGTCGATTCGTTGCGAATGCGGTAACGTGAATAGCAGTAAGTAGTTAGGAGAGTACGACCCGGTAGCTCAGCTGGCAGAGCAACTGACTTTTAATCAGTAGGTCCTGGGTTCGATTCCCAGCCGGGTCACTTAGGGAAGAGAATGCCCTGCAAGCACTTACAAGCTTGTGGGGTCTTTCTTGTTGGCCAGCAATGGCCGCTTGAGTCTACCATAAGTCTACCAATAGGCTCTTTTTCAGGGGTAAGAACAGACCTGATATGCCCCCCCCCTTATTGGCGTTCACGGGGCGGTGCTTGTGCAGGACCGCACACATCGACGCCACTGCAACGCCGTTCCCCGAAAAATTCTGGTAGCTCGGGCGGGT
>JAQBXY010000006.1 GCA_027623325.1 Gemmatimonadota bacterium | reverse complement strand
TCGTGCCCACGTTCACGTGCGGCTTCTTCCGCTCGAACTTCGCCTTGCCCATCGCTGTCCTCTTCTGATTCAGTAACTAGATGGATATCGGTCAGCGGTTGCCGCCGCCGTTGGCCGTCATGATCTCCTCGGCCTTCGACTTGGGAACCTCTTCGTAGTGTGCAAACTGCATTGTGTAGACCGCACGCCCCTGACTGAGGGAGCGAAGGGTCGTGGAGTATCCGAACATCTCTCCGAGCGGAACGGACGCTCCGATCACCCGGGCTCCGGCCCGTTCCGTCATCCCGCCAATCTTCCCGCGGCGTGACGAAAGGTCGCCGATGATGTCGCCCATATAGTCGGAGGGCGTCACCACTTCGACGTCCATGATCGGCTCCAGAAGGACCGCCTTCGCCTTCTTGAGCCCCTCCTTGAAGGCCATCGATCCCGCGATCTTGAACGCCATCTCGCTCGAGTCGACGTCGTGGTACGAACCATCGATGAGCTCGACCTTCAGGTCGATCACGGGATAACCAGCCAGCACGCCCGTGTCGAGCGAATCACGAATACCGGCCTCGACCGCGCCGATGTACTCACGAGGAATCGAGCCGCCGACGATCTTGTTTTCGAAGATGAACCCGCTGCCAGACTTGCCAGGTTCGATGTTGATCACGACGTGGCCATACTGACCGCGGCCACCGGTCTGACGGACAAACTTGGCTTCGACCTTTTCGGCGCGATTGCGGATCGTCTCGCGGTACGCAACCTGCGGACGGCCGATGTTCGCCTCGACGGCAAACTCACGCTTCAAGCGATCAACGATGATCTCGAGATGAAGCTCACCCATTCCAGATATGATGACCTGGTGTGTCTCCGGGTCCGTGAAGACGCGGAAGGTGGGGTCTTCATCGGCGAGCTTGATCAACCCGTTCGTGAGCTTGTCCTGGTCGACCTTGGTCTTGGGTTCGATCGCGACCGCAATGACCGGCTCCGGAAACTTCATCGCTTCCAGAATGATCGGCGAAGTCTCGATGCAGAGCGTATCTCCCGTCTTGACCTCTTTCAGGCCGATCGCGGCGGCGATGTCACCTGCGAATACCTCGTCGCGCTCTTCCCGCTTGTTCGCATGCATCTGGAGAATACGTCCGACGCGCTCGCGGCGACCCCTGGTCGCGTTGTACACGTAGCTGCCGGAAGGCAGCGATCCCGAATACACGCGGAAGAACGTCAGCTTACCGACGAACGGGTCCGTGGCGATCTTGAACGCCAAGGCTGCGAAGGGAGCGTCGTCGCTCGCCGCACGAGTCTCGAACGTCTCGTCCTGGTGCGGCAAGTGGCCCTGAATCGCGTCGACGTCGACGGGAGACGGGAGAAAATCGATCACGCCGTCGAGAAGCGCCTGGACGCCCTTGTTCTTGAAAGCGGAGCCACAGAAGACTGGGAAGATCACGCCCTTGATCGTCGCTGCCCGAATCGCGTGGCGGAACTCATCGTTCGTGAGCTGCTCACCTGCGAAGTACTTCTCGATCAACTCGTCGTCATGCTCAATGACGGCCTCGAGCAGCGAACGACGCAGTTCCTCGATCTGCTCCTTCATCCCATCCGGGACGTCGCCCTCGACGATCTTCGAGCCCATCTCATCTTCGAAGATGATCGACTTGCGCTCCACGATGTCCACCATACCGGTGAACAGTTCGCCCTCGCCGAGGGGGAACTGAACCGGATGCGCGTTCGCACCGAGTCGGTCCTTCATCATGCCGACCACGTTCATGAAGTCAGCCCCGATGCGATCCATCTTGTTGACGAACGCGATGCGGGGAACCTTGTAACGGTCGGCCTGGCGCCAGACGGTCTCGGACTGTGGTTCCACGCCCCCGACGGCACAAAATACGGCGACGGCCCCATCGAGTACGCGCAGCGAACGTTCGACTTCGGCGGTGAAGTCCACGTGGCCGGGGGTGTCGATGATGTTGATGCGGTATTCCGTGTCGAACCGTTCCCAGTGAGCGGTCGTAGCAGCAGAGGTGATCGTAATTCCCCGCTCCTGCTCCTGCTCCATCCAGTCCATCGTTGCCGCGCCATCATGTACCTCGCCGACCCGATGAACGCGCCCTGTATAGAACAGGATGCGCTCGGTCGTCGTGGTCTTACCGGCATCGATGTGCGCCATGATGCCGATATTTCGGAGGCGCGGAAGTGGGGTAACCCTGGGCATCTATCTGGTCCTTCGTCCATTTCTCGTCGTGCGGTCAAGCCCCGTGGGGCAAAAAAAAGGAGCGTGGTGTTGCTGCTGCATGTCCTGCGACATGCAGCCATCCGCGCTCCTGGTGTCGGAGAGGGCCCTACCTTCAGGGCCATCGCGTTCTGTTGTCCGGGGCCCTCTTCTACTTGAGAGCTTCGGTCCTTCGAATAATCTGAGCGACTACCAGCGGTAGTGCGCGAACGCCTTGTTCGCGTCAGCCATCCGGTGAGTGTCGTCCTTCTTCTTTACCGTGCTGCCTTCGCCGCGACTCGCCGCGAGCAGCTCTCCCGCGAGCCGTTCGGCCATCGTCTTCTCCGAACGTCCCCGTGCGAACGTAATCAGCCACCGGGAGGCCAAAGCCGTCCGACGCTCCGGGCGCACTTCGATGGGAACCTGATACGTGGCACCACCCACTCTCCGGCTCTTCACCTCAAGCGCCGGCTTCGCGTTGTTCAGCGCCTGTTCGAACACCTGAACACCAGGCTGTCCGGAGCGCTGTTCAATCATGTCAACCGCATCATAAAAGATCTTCTCCGCGATCGACTTCTTCCCGTCGAACATCAAGTTGTTGATGAACTTGGTGACGATACGGGACTCGAATTTCGGATCGGGAGGAGTCTCTCTTTTTTCCGCACGGGAACGACGGCTCATTTGGTATCTCGCCTATTTGGGCCGTTTGGCCCCGTACTTGGAGCGCCCCTGCCGGCGGGCATCTACCCCGGAGGCATCGAGCGTACCGCGAATGATGTGGTAGCGGACACCGGGAAGGTCCTTAACACGGCCACCACGAATGAGCACGATCGAGTGCTCCTGGAGGTTGTGTCCTTCACCGCCGATATACGCGGTAACTTCGAAGCCATTCGTGAGGCGTACGCGAGCGACCTTACGGAGAGCCGAGTTCGGCTTCTTCGGAGTCGTTGTGTACACACGCGTGCAAACCCCACGCCTCTGTGGGTTCTGCTGCAGGGCTGGCGCTTTGTTCTTCTTCTGCTGCGCCTTGCGGCCCTTCCGCACGAGCTGACTGATTGTCGGCATGTAGCCTCTTTACCGTGAAAAAACGCGCCCCCTTGGGCGCGCTGTATCGGCGTTCGACCGTCCTACGTGGAGGCCTTTCCGACCGAGCATGGAAAGGTAGAAGCGCTCACGGGGGGTGTCAACGCCATGCCTCACGCTCTCTGACTGATCATGAGCAGGGGACATTCCGTCGCTTCTGCGACCTGCAGGACATGCGTTCCGAACACCTGGCGTCGGCCCTCGGTCCGCTGCATACCGAGGATCATAAGATCGCAGTCCGCGGCCCTTGCGACCAGTTCGGTAACCACGTCATCACTCCGCACGACCAGGGCGGTTCCGCCTCCTGAGATCTCGTTGCGCGCCAGTCTCCGAAGTGCTCGTTCGGAGTCGCGGACCTGCGCGGCGCCCAGGGCAACGGGGAGGACGCCTAAGAACGTCACCTCCCGGTGTCCTTCCCTACCCAGACTGCCGAGGAGACGGGCCCGGATGGAGCTCTGTACGCCGCCCCCGCGCGCGGGTACGAGGATCTTGTGCGCCCTCTCCGGGCTCCAATTGGGGGGAGCGCGGAGTATCACCACATCAGCCCGAACACTGGCGATCAACTCCTCGAGGGGGCCTGTCAGGATGGTCCGATCCAGCCGGCCGACGCCCAACAAGATCGTCTCGCACTGAGATTGCAAGGCGGCGCGGCGGATCTCCGCCCAAGGCTCATCGCTGATCGTGATCAACGCCTCTGGCCTCAGATCGACGGACAGCGCGGCCGAGAGCGCACCGCCCAGCACGCGTTGAGCATCAACCAGGGGTGGGGCAAGCTCCTCTCCCTCCTGCGCGGTCCACGTCGGTACAACCGTGAGAAGTCGGACTCGGGCGACCCCCTTCGGCGCGATCGCCTCTGCGACTTTGATGAGCGTGGCAGCGCTCTGGGGATTGGCGATCGGCACGAGGACGAGCGGAGTCCGCCCTCTCAGCTGTATCAGCTGGGGGTCGAGCCCCTCGGCCCGGGCGTCGACCGTACGCGCCCCGTCCGAGAGTCGCGTTATGTACAGAATCGCACCGACACTCAGCCAGAGCGCGGTCAGGACGCCAGCGGAAGGAACCGCCAGCGCCTGATACAGACCGAGCGCGAGACAACTGCCGCCCCCGACGAGGGGAACGAGGGGGAAAGCCCGCGTTTGAAAAGGAGCCGGTTGCGATGCGCGCCGGCGAGCCAGATAAGCGATGGAGTGAGCGAGCGCGAACGTCGCCAGGAAGATCAAACTCGCCGCGGCGCCCGCCCCCGCCACGTCGGGTACGGCGACAAGGACCAGCGCGATGGTGGCGGCCGTGAGTTTCACGGAAGCACCGCCGCCGTCCTCGCCCGTGCCTTCGAAAATTGAAGGCAGCGTGCGATCGGCTCCCATCGTCCGAGAGACCGCGGCGGCAGCGAGCAAGTTGGCTTGAAGCGCCGACAGCATGGACAGGACACCCGCGACGACCACAAGCCAGTAGCCCGCCGCACCGAGGAAACTCCGAGCCGCCGAAGCGACCACGATCTCGGGATCGCGGGCGGCGAGTGCTGAGATGGGCTCGGTGGGTGATCCCACCGCAACGATGAGCAGCAGCAGCGGGAGGTAGATCACCATCGCGATGGCCAAGGACAGAAACATCGCCCGGGGAACGTTCTTTTCGGGCTGTTTCACCTCTCCGCCAACCGCGGCAATGAGGTCGAAGCCCTGGAGTGCGATGAAGGTGTATCCCATCGCCTGGACCAGCCCCGTCGCACCATCCGCAAAGAACGGAGTGAACCGCCGGGCAAGTTCTCCGGCCGGAACAGGATCCGTCACGAAGCCCCACACACCCCCCAAGATCAGAACGGAAAAGAGGATCACCTTTCCGATCGTCGCCCACTGACCGCCACCGGCCTCCGCCCGCACGAGGTGGTACGCATAAAGCCCAACAGCACCCAGGGCGTACACGAGTAGTGCCATCCGGCCGCCGAGCCACATCGGCGGATCGAGTCCGACAGCGCGCACCAGCTGTTCGAGAATCGGCACCAGGAAGACCGCAAAACCCATTGCATACAGAACCGCGGCCACGACGGAGGCGAACCATACGATCCAGCCGACGGCAAAGGCGGCCTCGATGGCCAGGACCCGTCGCGCGTATGTATAGGTGCCGCCGGACTGCGGGAACCGTGACGCCAACTCGGCGAAGGATAGTGCGGTCAGGAACGCAATGACCCCGTTGAAGCCAAAAGCGAGAACCGCGCTCGGGCCTGTGGTGGCAAAGGCGACACCCGTGAGGGCAAGGACTCCACCGCCGACGATGGCCCCGACTCCGATTCCCGTAGCAGCCCAGAGACCCAGAGATCGTCCGTCACCCGGAGACGCGGAGGCACCCTTCTGAGAGCTCATCGAGCCGTCCAACGTCGATCGCCGGCGTGGCGAAGCTTTGGCACTCAGACTCAAAGCCAGTCGTGTCGCCGAAAGAACAACAGCATGATGATGGCAATGACGATCATGATGGCCCAAAGCAGCGGGTAGGCCCACCACAACTCCAGTTCGGGCATGAAGGCGAAGTTCATCCCGTAGACCCCCACGATGAAGGTCAGGGGGATAAAGATCGATGCCATGATCGTCAGCACCTTCATGACCTCGTTGGTGCGCATCGATACGACCGCGACATGTGCTTCCATCGCCGCTTGCAGGGTGTCACGCACCTGATCGAGAGAATCGGCGAGCTGGAAGACGTGGTCGCGAAGATCCGAGAAGAACGGGCGCGTGGACGGTGCGATGGCTTTGGGGGGCTGTCGGACGAGCGAATCGACCTCTTCCCTGAGGGGACGAAGCGCGCGCCGAATCTCGATAGCTTCTCCCCGGAGTCGCAGGATCAGACCGGTGTCCGCCTTCGCAGCGCTGGAACTCCAGACCCGCTCTTCGACCCCATCCGCCAACTGTGTGATCCTCTCCAAGACCGGAAAATAGTGGTCCACGATCGCATCCATGAGCGCGTACCAGAGATAATCCGGGCCTGAAGAACACACCCTGGCGGTACCTCCGCGAATGCGCTGGCGGACCCCGTCGAAGACATCCCCGGGGCGCTCCTGGAACGACAGCACCCAGTTCGGACCCAGAACCAGCGACACGAGCTCGGCCGTCGCCATCTCTTGCTCAGTCCAGGTCAGCATGTTCAAGGAGATGAAGAGGGACCCTTCGTATTCGGTTACATGGGGCCGCCCTCCGACACTTGCCACATCCTCGAGCGCTAGTGGATGCATGCCGAAGCGGGTACCGATGGACCGTAGGGCCTCCAGGTCATGGAGTCCGCTGATATCGACCCACTGAACGCCGGTCGCACCTTCCGGGTGGGGCGCGATTTCGTCTGCGGAATCGTACCGCCTCTCCACGACCCCGCTGGGACCGTACTCCATGGATGACAGCTGAACCGACTCCACTCTGCGTGAGCCGGTGAACACTAGATCCCCAGGCGAAAGGCCAACTTTCTTGGAAGAGAGGCGGAAGTATTTGACCAAGCAGCGCTCGCGCGGACGTGAAGTTCAGGTGCCGAAGTTGAACATCACGTTGAGGAACAGACAAGCGAAAGGCCCGGGTCACCAGAGCGACCCGGGCCACGCTTCGCCATCCCACTCGAGCTATTCGGCGGTGTCTCCGTCGATTCCGAGTCCCGGCACCAACTCACCAGGCCCGCTAAGCGGGATGATCTCCTCGTCGTAGAACGACTGTTCGACCATGAACTCCACATTGCTGAACCGGTGGATGCCGGTCCCCGCAGGAATCAGATGGCCGATGATGATGTTCTCCTTCAAGCCCCGGAGATCGTCCCGTGCACCGCGAATCGCGGCGTCGGTGAGTACCCGGGTCGTCTCCTGGAAGGAAGCGGCCGAGATGAAGGATTCGGTCGTGAGACTCGCCTTCGTGATCCCGAGGAGGAGGGGCTCGCTGCGCGCGGGCTTCTGGCCCTCGGCGATGGCGGCGGTGTTCACCTTACGGAACTCCGTTCGGTCGACATTCTCGCCCTCGAGAAGATCCGTCTCCCCCGAGTCCGTGACCCTCACCTTCTGTAGCATCTGACGAACGATCACGCCGATGTGTTTGTCGTTGATCTTCACACCCTGGAGCCGATACACCTCCTGGATCTCATTCAGCAGGTACTCCTGAACGGCCCTCGGCCCCTTGATGGCGAGAATGTCGTGCGGGTTGATCGGGCCCTCTGAAAGACGATCGCCGGCCCGCATTTGGTCGCCACTGTGCACCCGCATGTGCTTACCGACTGGGACATCGTACGTCCGCTGCTCGCCCGTCTCCGGGGTCACGTGGACCTGACGCTTACCACGCTTGATGTCACCGAAGCTGATCTCACCGTCGATTTCCGTGATGACTGCCGGATCCTTCGGGCGCCGCGCCTCGAAGAGCTCCGCAACACGCGGCAAACCGCCCGTGATGTCGCGAGTCTTATACACCTCACGACTGATCTTCGCGATGGTGTCACCGAGCTCGACTTCGTCTCCGTGCCGCACCGTCAACTGCGCGCCCACCGGGACGATGAATTCGCGCAACTTCTCGCGCTTCTTCGTGTTCTTCCGAATAGATATCGTGGGGTGGAGCTTCTTCTCACGGTCCTCGATAATCGTCATCTGACGTCGACCCGTGGACTCGTCGAGCTCCTCGCGCATCGTCGCGTCCTCGACGATGTCGCCGAACTCGATGATGCCCTTGGAGTCAGCGACCATCGGCTCAGAGTAAGGATCCCAACTGAAGAGCAGATCCCCCGCTACGATCTTCTGGCCTTCTTCGATCGAAAGCGTCGCGCCGTACGGGACCGCCAGCCTGCTGCGGACCGCACCTTCCTTGGTCTTGAGAAGGATCTGTCCCTCTCGCGATGTCACAATGCGAGTCTCCGCCGGCGTCTCCACGATCGCGACACGTTCAAGGCCGACGATACCGTCGATCTTTGATTTCCGCTGCGTTTGGGCCGCGATACGCGAAGCCGTACCACCGATGTGGAACGTTCGCAGCGTGAGCTGAGTGCCAGGCTCACCGATCGACTGTGCAGCCAGAATCCCGACCGCCTCACCGACGTCGACCATTCGCATCGTCGCGAGGTTGCGCCCGTAGCACTGGAGGCAGAGACCACGCTTCGCTTCGCAGGTCAACACGGAGCGAATTCTGACCATCTGTAGCCCGGAGTCCTCTATGGCTTCCGCTGCCAGCTCCTCAATGAGTGCCCCAGCCTTCACCAGCAGTTCACCGTCGATCGGATCGTAGACGTCATCAAGAGCGACGTTTCCAACGATCCGGTCCATCAGCGGCTCGATGATGTCCTCGCCTTCCTTCAACGCGGTCATCTCCAGGCCCAGGATGGTCCCGCAATCCTCGCCCGTGATCGTCATGTCCTGAGCCACATCCACAAGGCGACGCGTCAAGTACCCAGCATCTGCCGTCTTGAGCGCCGTGTCGGCGAGACCCTTCCGTGCGCCGTGCGTGGAGATGAAATACTCCACCACGGTCAGACCCTCACGGAAGTTGGATTTGATCGGGCTCTCAATGATCTCTCCGATACCACCCGTGAGCTTCTTCTGCGGCTTGGCCATGAGGCCACGCATTCCGGCCAACTGGCGCATCTGGTCCCGGTTACCCCGGGCGCCGGAGGTCATCATCATGTGCACCGGATTGAAGCCGTCATGCGACCGCTCCAAGTGGCGCACCATCGCGTCCGCGACGTCATTGTTCGCGTGCGTCCACGTGTCGATGACCTTGTTGTATCGCTCGCCGTTCGAGATGAACCCGTTCGAGTAAGCCTTCTGGAAGCGTGCAACCTGCTCCTCGGCGTCCTTTAGAATCTCTCCCTTTTCATAGGGCACCTCGAGATCCACGATCCCAACGCTGATCCCGCCCATCGTTGCGTACCTGAACCCGAATTCCTTGATCGCGTCGAGAAACTCCGTGGTCCGCCCGAGGCCGGTCACGGTGAAGCACTCGAAGACGAGATCTCCTAGCTCCTTCTTCCCGAACGTCCGGTTCAGGAATCCCAATTCCCTGGGGACGATCGAGTTGAACAGAACGCGGCCCGCGGTCGTGCGCGCCCATTCCCCATCACGATCAGCGCCGTCACCGGGCGCCCAGTACCGGACCGGGGTGTGGAAGGTCATCTGCTCTTGCACGAGCACCATCTCCACTTCCCCGAACGTCGAGAAGTGCGGGGCGTCCGCGTAAATCACGTCGAGTTCCTTGAGGGCTGCTTCCCGTCGACTCTTCGGGAGCTTGCCGTCGTACGCGACCCGCTCGAGATCCGTAATCTTCAGACCCGGATTCGTGAGGTAGTACGACCCGATGACCATATCCTGGGTCGGCGCCGCAACTGGCCGGCCATTGGACGGCAGCAGAATGTTGTTGGACGACAGCATGAGGACGCGAGCCTCGAGCTGTGCCTCAAATGAGAGCGGAAGGTGAACCGCCATCTGGTCGCCGTCGAAGTCGGCATTGAACGCCGCGCACACGAGCGGATGAACCCGAATCGCCTTACCCTCGACGAGCACGGGTTCGAAGGCCTGGATTCCGAGTCGATGAAGCGTCGGTGCCCGGTTCAGCAGAACCGGATGGTCCTTGATGATGTCTTCGAGGACCTCATACACCATAGGATCGTTCTTCTCTACGATCTTCTTGGCACGCTTTACAGTCTCGGCTTCCCCACGCTTCTCAAGCTCATGGATGATGAACGGCTTGAAGAGTTCGACCGCCATCGCCTTCGGCAGGCCGCACTGGTGGAGCTTGAGCTCGGGGCCTACGACGATGACCGAACGCCCTGAATAGTCGACACGCTTGCCGAGTAGATTCTGACGGAAGCGGCCTTGTTTCCCCTTGAGCATGTCGCTGAGCGACTTGAGCGGGCGCTTACCACGTCCACGGATCGCCTTTGAGCGACGTCCGTTGTCGAAGAGTGCATCGACAGCCTCCTGGAGCATGCGCTTCTCGTTGCGGAGAATCACCTCCGGGGCGCGCATGTCGATCAGCTTCTTGAGCCGGTTGTTGCGGTTGATTACGCGACGGTACAGATCGTTCAGATCGGACGTCGCGAAGCGTCCACCATCGAGCGGAACCAGTGGGCGCAGATCAGGCGGAATCACCGGGACGACATCCAGAATCATCCATTCGGGCTTATTGCGCGTGTCCACCGTGTCGCCGGACGTGCGTAGGGCGTCAACGACCTTGAGCCTCTTGAGCTTCTTCTTCTTGCGGTGCTGAGAGGTCTCGTTGGCGATCTCGTAGCGGAGCCACTCGGCGAGTCGATCCAGCCCACGCCCATCGGAGTTCCGATCCTTGATCTTCTTCCGATCGGGATTGTCGAGCATCTTCAGCAGCGTACGCGCCGCCTCGGCGCCGATCTCAGCCTTGAAGTCCTCGTCACCCTCCTCACGGGCCTTCACCCGAAGGTCATAATACTCATCCTCGTCGAGGAGGTCCTGGAACTCGACCTCCTGTTTCCCGGGATTCGTAACCACATACGCGGCGTAGTAGATGACCTTTTCCAGGTCACGCAGCGTCATCCCCAGGAGGTAGCCGAGCTGGCTCGGGAGCGTCTTGAAAAACCAGATGTGCGCAACAGGAACGGCGAGCTCGATGTGGCCCATGCGCTCGCGGCGAACCTTCGACAGCGTCACCTCGACACCGCAGCGGTCGCAGACGTGCCCGCGGAAGCGGATCCGCTTGAACTTCCCGCAGTGGCACTCCCAATCCTTTACGGGACCAAAAATGCGCTCGCAGAATAGACCGTCACGTTCGGGTTTGAATGAGCGGTAGTTGATCGTTTCCGGCTTGACGACTTCGCCGAATGACCAAGAGCGGATTTCCTCAGGCGAGGCAAGCCGCACCTGAATGAATTCGAAGTCCGCGCCCCGCTGATCCCTCGTTCTAGGAAAATCGATCATTACTCTTCCTCCCCAAGCGTGACGCTCAGGCCGAGGGCCTGTAGTTCCTTCACGAGCACATTGAACGACTCTGGGATGCCAGGCTTCGGCAAGTTCTCACCCTTGACGATGGCCTCGTAGACCTTCGAGCGACCCTGAACGTCGTCAGATTTCACGGTGAGAATCTCCTGAAGCGTGTGAGCGGCGCCGTACGCTTCGAGCGCCCACACCTCCATCTCACCAAAGCGCTGGCCACCGAACTGCGCCTTACCGGCGAGCGGTTGCTGCGTGACCAGCGAATAGGGCCCAATCGAGCGTGCGTGGATCTTGTCATCCACCAAGTGGCTCAGCTTGAGCATATAGATGGCGCCAACGGTCACCGGGAAATCGAAGCGGCGACCGCTGCGACCGTCTCGGAGCCAGATCTTACCGTTCGGGAAGATCTCCGCATGTTCGAGAAGCTCCCCCACCGCATCGTCGAGTCCCGACTTTACGGTGGATCGTCCCTTCAGCTTCTGAATCGCGGGGAACAGGTCGGACATCTTCTGTCCCTTCAGCTCCGCCGCCTCTTCACCGGCCTCCAGGAGGAAGTCGATGATCTTCGCGAAGAACTTCTCCTCCTTCTGGTTCAGCTTCAGCGAGAGGTAGGAGTCCAACGCCTGTCCAATCCCGTGGGTACGACCCACAGAACCGGAGCCATTCCCGTTCTCCTCTGCTTGGCTCCCGGCCATGATCACCGGCAGCAGGCCGGCGATTCCCACCATCGTTTCGATGTCGGAGAGCTCAGTCGGGGACTGGGCCTTCAGCCCGAGTGCCCGATCGACCCACTTGAGTCCTGCCAGCTTCAACAGCGCTCCGACTTCGTTCTCCGTCGCCCCCTGGAAGACTGGCGTCTTGGCCTCGAAGCCGAGCACCTGCCCCGCCCACCCTAGGTGGGTCTCGAGGATCTGGCCGACGTTCATACGGGACGGCACACCCAGCGGGTTCAGGACGATCTCAACCGGCGTTCCATCGGGGAGGAACGGCATCTCCTCTTCCGGAACGATCCGGGCGACGATGCCCTTGTTCCCGTGGCGTCCTGCCATCTTGTCGCCGACCGAGATCTTCCTCTTCTCGGCAACGTAGACCTTAACCAACTGAACGACACCCGGCGGAAGCTCGTCGGGCTGGAAGACCTTGTCGATCTGCTCCTCGGTGCGCTCCTTGACCCGCTGCACACGCCGCGAAGCCTCGTCCACCACTCGACGGATGCGCTCGCTTGCGTCCTTGTTCTGAACCTTGAACGTCCAGAGATCCACCTTCTTGAACTGAATCTCGTCGATGGCCTCCTTCGTGAGCTTCGTGCCCTCGTCCATCACCGGTTCGACCGTTCCCTTTTTCAACATCAGGGCGATCGTCTGGCGCTGAAGGGCCGCGCGAAGCTCCTCGTCGCGGGCATCGTTGATGCGCTGGATCTCCTCACGCTCCACGGAGCGGAGGTCACCGATTTTTCCACCGTGTTCCTTCTCGAGGAGCGGATCATCGATCCGTCGGGAGAAGATCTTCACGTCGATGATCGTGCCCGTCATCCCCGGCGGAACACGGAGCGACGAATCCTTCACGTCTTTCGCCTTTTCACCGAAGATGGCGGTCAAGAGCTTCTCCTCCGGAGAAAGCTCGGTCTCACCCTTCGGCGTGATCTTCCCGACCAGGATGTCTCCCGCCTTCACCCGTGCGCCGACGCGCACGATGCCGCGCTCGTCCAGATCCACGAGGCTCTCTTCCGCCACGTTGGGGATCTCACAGGTGATCTCCTCCATGCCGCGCTTCGTGTCGCGGACGTGGAGTTCTAATTCCTGGATGTGGATCGAGGTAAAGACGTCATCCTTCACCAGCTTCTCGCTGATGATGATTGCATCCTCAAAGTTCGAGCCATACCACGGCATGAAGGACACCAGCACGTTCCGTCCGAGAGCGAGCTCCCCGGCGTCGGTGCTCGGCCCATCCGCGATGATATCGCCGGGATGAACGTCTTCACCGACCCGCACCAGCGGACGCTGATTGATGGCGGTGTCTTGGTTCGTCCTCCAATACTTCCGGAGCTTATACCGATCGAACTGGGCTAGCTTGGCGAGCGGCTGATCCCCACCCCCAGGCGATGACGCACCCGTGTCGACCACGATCTCGTCCGCCGTCACGTGCACAACCGACCCGCCGCGGCGGGCCGTGATGACCGCACCGGAATCGGAGGCGACTTTGGCCTCGAGTCCGGTGCCGACGAGCGGGGCGTCCGTGTACAGAAGCGGTACGGCCTGCCGCTGCATGTTTGAACCCATGAGGGCCCGGTTGGCATCGTCGTGCTCGAGGAACGGAATGAGCGCGGCCGCGACCGAGACGAGCTGGTCAGGCGCAACGTCCATGTAGTCGATGTCGGCTGGTTGCAGCAAGGGGAAGTCACCGCGCGCCCGACAAAGAACGAACTCTTTGCGGAAGTTGCCTTTCTCGTCGAGCGGGGCGTTGGCCTGAGCGATTCGGGCCTCCTCCTCCTCGTTCGCAGAAAGCCATTCGATCTCGTTCGAGACCTTGCCCTTCTTCACCTTGCGATACGGCGTCTCAACGAACCCGAGATCATTGACCCGCGCGTAGGTTGTGAGCGACGTAATGAGGCCGATGTTCGGTCCTTCCGGCGTCTCGATCGGGCACATCCGACCGTAGTGCGAATAGTGAACGTCCCGGACCTCGAAGCCCGCGCGCTCGCGGGTCAGTCCGCCCGGCCCGAGCGCCGAGAGGCGACGCTTGTGCGTCAGCTCGGCGAGCGGGTTCGTTTGATCCATGAACTGACTAAGCTGACTTGATCCGAAGAACGCCTGGATCACCGCAGACACAGTACGTGCGTTGACGAGGTCGTCGATGTTGATCTTCGTGGGATCCTGGTTGATCGACATCCGCTCCTTGACCAGCCGCGCCATTCGGCTCAGGCCGACGCTGAACTGGTTCGCGATGAGCTCACCCACGGTCCGCACACGGCGATTCCCCAGGTGATCGATGTCGTCCGTAAAGCCTCTTCCTTCGTTCAACTCGATCAGGTGCTCGATGATCGAGACGAAGTCCTTCTTCGTGAGGACGGTCTCGGTGCGCGGAACGTCCACGCCGAGACGCTGATTGATCTTGTACCGCCCGACACGGCCCAGATCGTACCGTTTCGGGTTGAAGAACACTCGCTCGAGGGCCTCGCGGGCCGTCTCGATGTTCGGAGCATCGCCCGGTCGCAGAAGGGAGTAGATGGCATTCAGCGCATCCGCTTCGTTCTCGGTGGGGTCCTTCTTGAGCGTGTTCTTGATCATGGGGCTCTCTCCCCGTGACGTCTGCCGATCGCTCTTGTAGATCTTGATCTTCTTGACGCCGAGGCGTTCGAGGATCTCGATGACCTCCTCCTCGATTTCCTCACCGTTGTCGATGAGAATCTCGCCGGTCTCCGGATCGGCAAACTCTTCGGCGATGACCTTGCCTTCGATCTCGAGTTTCTTCTCGGGAGTCAACTTGCCGAGTTTGACCTCCGCCACGTCGTAATAGAGGCGGAAGATCTGAGCATCCGTGCTGTAGCCGAGCGCGCGCAGCAGAGCGGTGGCCGGGAACTTCTTCTTCTTGTCGATGTGCACGTAGCACACATCGTTGATGTCGAGGGTGAACTCCACCCACGAACCGCGGAAGGGGATGATCCGCGCGCTGTAGAGCTTCGTGCCATTGGGGTGAATGCTCTCCTCGAACACCACACCTGGTGACCGATGCAACTGGCTGACCACGACCCGCTCGGCACCATTGATGATGAATGTGCCCAGCTCCGTCAGAAGGGGGAGATCACCGAGGTAGACTTCCTTCTCGATGATATCGAGCGTCCTCCGCTCCTCGATCGGAATCGAAGGCCGCTTCTTCTTCCGCTTCTTCTTCGGCTCTTCATCTTCCTCTTCGGGTTGCTCCCACATGATGAGCCGGAGCGTCGCCTTGAGAGGCGCGGCGTACGTCATGTCCCGCTCGATGCACTCCTCGACCGAATACTTCGGCTCACCGAGCGTGGAAGAAACGTATTCGAGCATGAAGTGCTCGTTCACGTCCTCGATCGGGAAGATCTCACCAAAGACCCGGTCCAGCCCGAAATCCCACTGCTCCTGCAGATCCGGCTCGATCAGCTTCTCGAACGAGCGAAGCTGAACATCGAGCAGGTTCGGCATCGGCATGATGGACTTGAGCTTGGCAAAGCTCAGGATCGGTCGGTTGTCTCTGCGCAGTTCCAACGTGTGCCCCCTTACGACTCCGTCCGGGTCACGGACGGGCTCGTGTCTCAAGTTCATATGGGACAAGCGCACGAGGCCCGGACTGCAGGCACCCCCCCGAAGAAGAGTACTCGCAGCCGGGACCCGCGCTAGCCCGAGTTGCAACGCGGCACGGTGCCGCGCCCAGTGCGTTCGCCGTCAAGCGGCTCGCTCCGGATTTAATTACTTGAGGGCGACGGTGGCGCCGACTTCCTCGAGTTTGGCCTTCATATCATTGGCCTGCTGCTTCGTGGCCGCCTCCTTAACCGTGTTCGGCGCTCCGTCGACCAATTCCTTGGCCTCCTTCAGACCCAACCCGGTGAGCTCGCGCACCACCTTGATGACCTGGATCTTCTTGTCGCCCACGCCCTCGAGAACGACGTCGAATTCGTCCTTCTCTTCAACGACGGCCTCGCCACCAGCGGCTCCGCCGGGCATAGCCATGGGCGCGACCACCGCCGTGACGTTGAACTTGACCTTGAAGGCGTCAACGAACTCGGAGAGCTCGAGAACGGTCATGTTACCGATGGTTTCGAGCAGCTCTTCCTGTTTCGCCATTTTTCCTGCTTCCTCCTGATGCTCACCAGCGCCGCGCCGGTGATGGGTTGGACCATGTTGGTTACAAGGGACGCGCCCGCGCCCCGCCTACTCGCCCTGGACGCGGGCTCAGCCTGCCTGTTCGCGCTCCACCTTGAGAGCCTC
Organism: Gemmatimonadota bacterium; assembly: GCA_027623325.1. Classification (GTDB taxonomy): domain Bacteria; phylum Gemmatimonadota; class Gemmatimonadetes; order Longimicrobiales; family Gaopeijiaceae; genus UBA2589. The sequence continues at coordinate 120,592 of JAQBXY010000006.1, read as the reverse complement.
GAGCAGTCCGGCTGTCTCCTGCAGCTTCGCTTCCAATACGGACGCCAGCGCTGCCATGGGTGCCTCGAGGGCACCGACCAGCTCAGCCAGCAACCGCTCTCGCGACGGAAGCTTCGCGATTTTCTCCAGCTGTTCGGGCTGGAGAATCTTGTTGTCCATGATGCCGAGCTTGAACACTGGCCGCTTGTCGTTCGCGTTCGCGAAGTCACTGAGTGCTTTCGCTGGCGCGACGGCGTCTCCGTAGCCAAAGACAAGACCCGTGGGGCCCTTCAGACTGCCCGTTATATCGGGAAGTGAGTCTGACGCGGTGAAGATGCGCTTGGCCAGGCGGTTCTTGACGACAACGTACTCCGCCCCGGATTTACGGAGAGAACTCCGAAGCTCCGTCATCGCCTTGACGCTCAGTCCTGTGAAATCCGTCAGGTAGAGGACCGGTGCGCGATCGATGCGCTCCTGGAGCTCCGCGACGAACGACTCTTTCTGAGTACGATCCATCTAGGCTCTCCTGTATTGGTTCAGGTCGATAGCCACGCCCGGCCCCATCGTGCTGGAGACGGTGACGCTCCGGAGGTACGTACCCTTTGCGCCCGAGGGCTTGGCTCGAACAATCTGGTCCATGAAGGCGTTCAGGTTCTCGCTGAGCTGTTCCTCAGTGAAGGAGACCTTCCCGATCGGCGCGTGGACGTTTCCGGTCTTGTCCACCCGGAACTCGATCTTACCCGCCTTGATCTCCTGAACGGCACGCCCGATATCGAACGTCACCGTTCCCGCCTTCGGCGTCGGCATGAGGCCGCGTGGGCCGAGCAGACGTCCGAGCGGCCCCACCTTACCCATGAGGTCAGGCGTGACAACGCAGACATCGAAGTCGAGCCATCCAGCCTGGATCTTCTCGACGAACTCGACGCCGACGTAGTCGGCTCCAGCCGCAGTGGCCTCCGCTTGCTTTTCGCCCTGTGCGATCACAAGAACACGGACAGCCTTACCTGTTCCGTGGGGGAGCACCACAGTACCCCGAACGAGTTGGTCCGCCTTTCGCGGATCCACTCCGAGACGAGTCGCGACATCGACGGATTCGTCGAACTTCGCAGAGGCGAGCTCCTTTACGAGCTTCACCGCCTCCTCCGGAGGCAACTTAGTACCCGCCGGCACGCTCGAGCGCGCGGCAGAGTAACGCTTACCTGTTTTTGGCATCCTGTCATCGAGCCGGTTCGTAAACCCTCCCACCGCTGACGGCTCTCAGTCGGTGGTGCACGGGCCCGGGGTCAAACCCCGGAAAGCTATCCTTCTACGACAATCCCCATCGAACGAGCCGTTCCCGCGATCATGTCGATCGCAGAGTCGAGGTCGTTCGCGTTGAGGTCTTCCATCTTGGTGTGAGCGATCTCGGTCAACTGCGCCCGAGTGATCTTGCCCACTTTGTCACGGTTCGGCACCGGCGAGCCCTTGGGAAGCCCTACCGCCCGCTTGATCAGCACTGCTGCGGGAGGCGTCTTGGTGATGAACGTGAAAGAGCGATCCGCGAAGACCGTGATTTCCACCGGCGTGGTGATGCCGTGTTTGTCTTGGGTCCTCGCATTGAACTGCTTGCAAAACTCCATGATGTTGACGCCGTGCTGACCCAGCGCGGGGCCCACCGGGGGGGCTGGATTGGCCTGCCCGCCCGTCACATGGAGCTTGATGAACCCGATTACCTTCTTAGCCATGCCCTAGTATCCCTTCAGGTCCGTATAGTCGAGTTCAACCGAGGTCGGCCGCCCAAAGAGCGCCACCTCGACCTTCACTTTGCCCTTGTCCGGGTAAACGTCCTGCACCGTTCCACTGAAGTCCGTGAACGGTCCCTTCGTAACTTCGACCACTTGGCCGACATGGAACGGGATCTCAGCCTGCGCCTTCTCCTCGGCTGCCACCTCCACACCGAGGATCTTGTTGATCTCCTCTTCGCGAAGAGGCTGTGGCGACTGCCCCGATCCCACGAATTTGATGACTCCTTGCACGTTGTTGATCACGTGCGTGGTCCGCTCATTCATGGCCATGTGCACCAACACGTACCCGGGATACAGCCGCCGCGTGACAGTCACCCGCTTCCCGTTGCGGATCTCCATGACTTCCTGAGTCGGCACCAACACCTCGAGGATCTCGCCTTGCTCCTCATCACCTGGCTCGTCCTCGATTTTCCGCTGAATCAGCTTCTGGACCTTATTCTCGTGCCCGGAATAGGTCTGAACCGCGTACCAGTGAGTGTCAGCCATCGTCGTCACCCTAAGCCCCGAATAGGCCCATGATGGACCCGATAACCCAGCTCACACTCTTATCCATAAGCCAGATGATTGCCGAAATGACGATCGTGAACAGGATCACCACCAGCGTCGCGCTGCGGAGCTGATCCTGATCCGGCCACGTCACCTTTTGGAGTTCGATCCAGCACTCCTCAATGAACGTCCGCGTGTCCTTGAGCCGCTCGACAGCCGACACTACTTGGTTTCCTTGTGCGTCTGGTGCGTGCGACAACGCGGGCAATACTTGCGGTACTCAACCCGCTCAGGGTGAAGCCTTTTGTTCTTCATCGTATTGTAGTTCCTCTCCTGACAGTCCTGACAGGCGAGAATCACTTTATCGCGCGGCATCAAAGCCTCCTGTGGCGCCCTGCTGTGTTGCTACTGTGTCACGCTGCCGTGGCCGTGAGCCATGTCTCTCGGAGCGACTCTACGGCTGGTGCCGTCCAAGTCGCGGAGAGAGACAGCGCTCACGCGCCCCCTCTACGCTTCAACTACTCGATGATTTCCGTCACGACACCCGCGCCGACCGTGCGACCGCCCTCGCGGATCGCGAAGCGCAGCTCCGGATCCATCGCGATCGGCGAGATCAACTCCACTTCCATCTGCACGTTGTCGCCCGGCATCACCATCTCCACTCCCTCCGGCAGCTGCGCCGCTCCCGTCACGTCTGTCGTGCGGAAGTAGAACTGCGGCCGATATCCGTTGAAAAACGGCGTGTGGCGGCCTCCCTCTTCCTTCGTCAGGACGTACACCTCAGCCTTGAACTTCGTGTGCGGTGTGATCGAGCCCGGCTTCGCCAACACCTGCCCGCGCTGGATGTCGTCCTTCGCCACCCCACGCAACAGAAGTCCCGCGTTGTCGCCCGCGCGGCCTTCGTCCAGAAGCTTCCGGAACATCTCCACTCCGGTCACCACCGTCTTCTTGTCCGCGCCCATCCCGATAATCGCCACTTCCTCGCCCTGCTTCACGATCCCACGCTCGATCCGGCCCGTCGCTACCGTCCCGCGGCCCGTGATGCTGAACACGTCTTCCACAGGCATCAGGAACGGCTTGTCGATGTCGCGTACCGGCTCCGGAATGTGTGAGTCGATCGCCTTCATCAACTCCTCGATGCAATCCGCATCCGGACCCTCGCCACCTGCGTTCAACGCCTTCAGTGCACTGCCCCGAACCACCGGCAAATCGTCGCCCGGATAATCGTAGTCGCTCAACAGCTCGCGCACCTCCAACTCCACCAACTCCAACAACTCTTCGTCATCGACCATGTCCACCTTGTTCATGAACACGACGATGAACGGCACGTTCACCTGACGCGCCAACAAAATGTGCTCCCGCGTCTGAGGCATCGGACCGTCCGCTGCACTCACCACCAGGATCGCGCCGTCCATCTGGGCCGCGCCCGTGATCATGTTCTTCACGTAGTCCGCGTGTCCCGGGCAATCCACGTGCGCGTAGTGCCGCGCCTCCGACTCGTACTCCACGTGAGCCGTCGCAATCGTGATCCCTCGCTCTCGCTCTTCCGGAGCCTTGTCGATGTTCTCGAACGAGATCGCGTCTCCGCCATACTTCTTCGACTGCGCCAGTGTGATCGCTGCCGTCAAAGTCGTCTTCCCGTGATCCACGTGTCCTATCGTGCCCACGTTCACGTGCGGCTTCTTCCGCTCGAACTTCGCCTTGCCCATCGCTGTCCTCTTCTGATCCTTAGGATTCCGCAAGACGGGACGTAGTGCCCCGCGACGAAACTTCACGTACAAGCTCTGAGCGGGGATTGAACCCGCGACCTCGTCCTTACCAAGGACGCGCTCTACCACTGAGCTATCAGAGCGCGCTCCGGCTCCCGCCGGGCCCTGCAGAGCGGGAGACGGGACTCGAACCCGCGACCCTCAGCTTGGAAGGCTGATGCTCTAGCCAACTGAGCTACTCCCGCCTCGAAAATCTTTTCTTCTATGGTGGGGGGAGGATTCGAACCTCCGAAGGCTATGCCAGCAGATTTACAGTCTGCCCCGTTTGACCGCTTCGGTACCCCACCTGATGCCGTTCCCGAAAGCGCTGCCGCGGAACGCTCGACCGACTCAACCACGATCCTCCGAACGTGGAAAAGAGCCGCCCCGTAATAGTAGGAGCGGCTGCTTTACGAACGAGCTATGAAAGGTAACCGGCGGTCAGGGAGGCGTAAAGGGTCGAAACCTCTGTGATTTCAGGGCCTTTTGAAGGCTCGAAACGCACGTTCCCACACGGTTCCCAGGAAGCTGGCGAAGGGACTTGAACCCCCAACCTGCTGATTACAAATCAGCTGCTCTACCAATTGAGCTACGCCAGCGTGACGCCGAAAAACTAACGATCGCGGTCAGTGACGGAAGATCTGCATGCGGGCACCTGCCGCAACGCCCATGAGCGTCAAGAGCATCCACGTCCGGCGTGGCGCCTCCAATGCGTCGTCCGAGTTCCGGCAGGACCTGGGCGAGGAGGAGGACGCCTTCAAAGCCGCCGAAGGCGAGCCCCAGGTAGGCCGCGACCACCTTCAGCACCCGACGGCGACGAACCTCTTCGATAACCCCCCGGTCCGGCGAAGCGGCCATCAATACGCCCCCGACCGCGGACCATCGCTCAGTCTACGACCTTCCATCGAGTCCCCCCGGCCCCGTCCTCCAGGACGATGTTGCGGGCCGAGAGCTCGTCGCGAATACCGTCCGCGGCGGCGAAATCCCGACGAGCGCGGGCGTCGGCCCTCTCCTGAATCTTCAGGTCAACCCAGAGGGCGAGGTCGTCGTCGACGGCACGGGACGCGCGCGCCACTTCAAGGAGACCGAGAACCCGATCCATGGAACCGAGAACCTCGCGCACCGCGTTGCGATCGCTCTCCAGAACGACATCAGCCGCATCGAAGGCCGCGTTGGCACGGGATACGAACATGAATAGGGCCGCCAAGGCGTCGGAGGTATTGAAGTCGTCGTCCATGGCGGCAGCGAACGCATCGAGCGCAGTCTCGGATATAGTCTGGAGATCAGTCGCCGTTGCCGCCTGTCCGGTCGGAAGGGCACGCACCCGATCATCGAAGTCCACGAGACGCTGCACGGCACTCTTCGAGGCGTTGAGTCCTTCCCGTGTGAAGTTGAGTTCACTCCGGTAGTGAGCCCCGAGGAGTTGATGCCGAATCGACGCCGGACCGAAGCCCTCTTCAAGAAGCTCCCGCACCGTGATGAAGTTGCCGAGAGACTTCGACATCTTGCGCCCCTCGAGCTGGAGATGCTTCACATGCAGCCAGTTCCGCGAAAAGGGCTTGCCCGTAGCGGCTTCCGACTGGGCGATCTCGTTCTCATGATGCGGAAAAACGAGATCCTCCCCTCCGAGATGCATATCCAGCGTGTCGCCGAGCTCCGTGACGCTCATCACGGAGCACTCGAGGTGCCATCCCGGACGCCCCCGGCCCCAAGGTGAGTCCCACGCAGCGCTGGCGACTTCGTCCTCCTCGCTCGCCACCTTCCACAGGGCAAAGTCTCGAGCGTCCTCCTTCTCGTATTCGTCGTGGGACACTCTCGCTCCGACCTTCAGCGAATCCAGGTCGATTCCCTTGAGCTTTCCGTATCGCTCGAAGCTGGCAATGGAGTAGTACACCGCGCCGTCGTCCGCTTGGTACGCATGCCCCGACTCGATGAGCCGGCCGATGAAGTCAATCATCGGCCCGATATAGTCCGTAGCACGCGGATAACGATCGACGGGGACGATGCCCAAGGTTGCACAATCCGCAAGAAACAGGTCACCGAACTGGCGGGTGAATTCACCGACGGAAGAACCGGCCGCGACCGCCCCCTTGATTGTCTTGTCGTCGACGTCGGTCAAGTTCATGACGAACCGGACCTCGTAGCCTTTCCACTCCAGGTACCGGTGTACCAGATCGTAGAAGAGGAACGCCCGGAAGTTTCCGATGTGGGCGTGATCGTAGATCGTCGGGCCACACGCGTAGACCTTCGCTCGCCCCTCCTCGAGGGGGACAAAGAGATCGAGCGAACGGGTTGCTGTGTTGTAGACCTTCAGTGGCATCCGGGCCCCATCGATCAGTGTTGAACTGGTGTCAGCGTGCTTGTTCCGCTTGTTCGATCTCATCCTGGATGGCGGAGAGCGCTCCCGCCGGGTCGTCCGAGGCGGTAATCGGGCGACCGATCACCAGGTAATCGGCACCGGCACGGACAGCCTCCGAGGGCGTGGCTACCCGATTCTGATCTTCCCGGTCCGCACCCGCAGGACGAATGCCCGGCGTGACGATCAGGAAATCGTCCCCGACTTGACCACGAATCCAGGATGTTTCCAGGGCCGAGGCGACCACTCCGTCCATGTTCCGATCGCGAGCCATGAGTGCGAGTCTTCCCACCTCTTCGCGAACGGACCGGATCTCACGGTCCCAGACCGTACCCATTTCGTCCGGGCTCAGCGAAGTCAGGACGGTTACCGCAAGGAGACGCAGGTCACCCGATGCGGCCTTCGCCGCAGCATCGAGCATGGTTGGACCGCCCGCCGCATGAACGGTCAGCAAGTCGACGCCCAGGTCAGACGCAGCCCGGACCGCTCCGGCCACGGTGTTGGGAATATCATGCAGTTTGATGTCGAGGAAGACCCTCTTCCCCCTCGCGATCAGCTCTCGAACCACGTCAGGGCCCGTACGGGTATACAGCTCGAACCCGACCTTGTAGAAGTCGCAGCGGTCTCCGAGCAAATCAACCAGAGCCAGGGCTTCTCCTGATGAGATCACATCGAGCGGCACGATCACTCGGCTCATATCGCCACTCCCCTCGAGGGCTGAAGGTCGTCCCAGGAGGCAACCCCCTGCCGGGCGCCCCATCGTTTCAGGCCCCGAATGACTGCGGCACTCGCGCGCGGGGCGGCGAACGACGCCGTCCCCATCTGAACAAGATTCGCCCCCGCCCGTGCATAGGCCACCGCATCCTGCGGGGCGAGCACGCCCCCGACTCCGAGGAGCGGCACATCGGTGTGGGCCCGGGCCTCTCGAACCGCCCGCAAGCCGGCCGGGCGCAGCCCGGGCCCGCTCATTCCTCCCTGACCGGCACCCAATTCGGTCTCGCCCGACCCTGCGCGCAGCAACAATCCCGGCAAGGTATTCACGAGCGTTATTCCATCGACGCCCGCCTCAGTCGCGAGTCGAGCCGTCGAGCCCACATCGGGGTCGTTCGGCGCGAGCTTCGCGAGCAATGGGCGCTGGGTGCGCGCTCGGCACCCGGACACGATCACGGACACAGCCTCTGGATCGAGCGCGAAGGGCGGGCCACCACGATTGTTGTCGTTCGGGCAAGAGAGATTGAGTTCGAAACCCAGGAAGCCGTCAGCTCCGTCGAGGCCTTCCAGGAGCTGGAAGAACTCCTCCACCGTGTGCCCTGCGACGCTGACGAAGACTCGCGCTCTTCGCACATGACTCGCCAGCCACGGAAGTTTCTCGGAACGGGTTCGGATCAATCCCGGATTGGCGAGTCCGACCGAGTTCAACATGCCCGCGCCGAATTCAGTGACGCGAGGAGCTGGATTGCCGCTCCGCGGCTCTACGGTCACGGACTTGGTCACGAAGCCTCCCAGCTCCTCGACGTCGAGCACCTCCTCCAGCTCCTGGCCGAAGCCGCAGGTGCCGGCGGCCAGCAGAATCGGGTTCTGGAACTCGTGTCCGAATACGGTGGTGGCAAGCTTCATCTGCGTGTGAGTTCTCTCAGCCGCACGTCCAATTCCTCCTCGAGCTCTTCGAATCCGGCGGCGGGCCCACCGAACGCGGCCAGAACGTAAGGGCTGCGCGCGTGTGCCTCCAGCCGGCCGCGAAGCCATGATCGATCACCCTCCGCCGACGACACCTCAAGCGCGGCCAACAAGGCCTTGGGAGCCCAGGGGTCCGCCGGCGCACCATCCGCATAGGCGAGGAAGAAGCCCCGAGCGAGATGCACAGCTCCCAGCTGGTCTCGCGCCACCTCCGCTGCGGCGAACCACCCGAGGGCTTCGTTCAGGCCCACCGTCGTAAAGTGCTCGAGGAGCTCGATCGACTCCAATGTCTGCGCCACGCGCGGATCGCCACCCGCCGGGAGGAGGATCGCGCGAACCGCGAAGGCCTCTCTGAGATCACGGGACCTCGTCAGGCGCCAGGATGAAATCAGCAGTCGGGCTTCGGCGGCAGACTGCCCCAGACCCCTTGCGATACTCCAAGCCTGAGCCGCCGCTGCGATCGTGTCACCACCCAGGTCCAACAGACGCGCCCGCTCGAGAGCGATCCGTCCTCGCGCAGTCCGATCCCACGTAGAGGAGTCGGCGCCGGCAAGTAACCGAGCCGCCTCACTCGCTCCCCATCGAGCCGTTGCTTGGCCGACGAGTGCCACGATCGTGTCAGTTCGAGGACCGGCCTCGGCGTGGGCAAGCAGCCCCTCGAGCGCCCATCGCGCCCTCGATCGATCGTCATGGCGCACGCCGAACCTCAGGCGATCCAGGTCGGCCTCGACCCGAAGCGGCTCGTACGCTTCGCTCGCTCGATCGAGGTCCCACCAACCCTGATCCGTCAGTCGGCGCCCGAGGAGCAGGCGACCCCGGAGCAGGTGCGCCTCGGCTAGAGCTTCACCCTTGATGGGACCCTCGAGGGCTTCATTGGCCCGCTCCAAGGCACCGTTCCTGTCACCGGCCTCGAACTGTACAATCGCCTGATAGACGAGAATCTCCGCTCGGAGGGCAGGATGTTGCGTTCGGTGGCGTGCTTCCGAGAGTGCCGCATCCGCTGCTCGAAGGTCTCCCACTCGCAGTCGAGAACGAGCGAGCAGGAAGAGGGCCTCCCCTGCCCACTCGCTGTCCGGCCGAGCCCGGAAGGCCTGCCCCGTCTTTTCGATGACGAGTGAATACTGGACATGAGCAACAGAGTCACGTCCGGCGCGGCGGTGCGCCTCCGCTTCAGCGTAGAGGCCCGCCGCGTTGTGGACCACGTTGTGATAGGAACAGCCCGAAAGAACGAGCAGGCAACCGGCGATCGTGACGCCGACTGATCTCAACGGTCCTCCCGTGATCCTCCGCCCCCGGCGCCCGGCGGATAACGATCGAAGAAGCGGACGATCGCCTCGGAGATCGCATCAGCGGTGTCCTGATGGAACGCCTCCTCACCTAGGAGCCGGCCCTCTTCGGTATTGGAGAGATACCCGACCTCCACGAGCACCGACGGCATCAACGCGTTGGTCAACACAGCGAGTACTCCTTGCTTCACGCCCCGGTTGGGGCCCGGGTGGAAGTCCGCGATCTCGTCTTGAATCAGGCTGGCGAGGTTCTCCGACCAGTGCGCGTGCTCATAGTTTTTCAGGTCGCGCAGAATAAAGTCGATATCCTGCATCTGCTCCGGATTGACGTTCTGGCCCGACATGCTCAGGGACGCGTTCTCGATCGCCGAGACACGTCGCTCATGTTCTGTGCGCGCATCCGACAGAAAGTAGGTCTCGAAGCCGCTCGCCTCTCGCCGCGCCGGGAAGGAGTTGGCGTGGATCGAGACGAAGATCCCGGGTCGCTCACCTTTCGCATCCGTAGCAATCTGGCCGCGCGCCCAAACGTCCACGAACGTGTCGTCGTCTCGCAGCAGCAGGACTTCCAGTTTCGGCAACCCCCGAAGCCTCTCGGCGAGCTTCAAGCCGATCGCCAAGGCCACCGTCTTTTCGCGAATACCATCCGGGCCCAACGCACCGGGGTCGGCTCCCCCGTGCCCGGGATCGATGACCACGAGTCGCACCCCATCGTAGGTGGATGGCGCCGCGCTCTCAACGTTGACCGAACCTGTAGCGGGTGGGGCCGGGCTCGAAGGCTCCGTGGCGATGGGCCCTGCGGTCGAGGCTCGGATTCGAGCGATCTCAGGCGTTTGATCCTCGATCATCATCTCCCGGAGCAGGTCCAAATCGCCCGCCCGAAGCAATGAGCGCTCTCCCACGAACTCGTAGAGACCCGGAAGACGGCGCGGCAGAAAGTCCGTCAGGAATTGAAGCGGGATGAACGTCTGGTTTCCGGCTCGGTAGGGCACGTCCGCCATCTGGAGAACGACTCCGTCCCAGCGGAAGAAAGGGGAGTCGAGGCGCATGGTGATGGTGATTTCCCTGGCCGCGGACAGCACGATCGCCCCCTCTTCTTCCGAGACGGCCCACCCGAGCTCTTGTAGGAGCGAAAGGCGAACGGCCGCGTACCCGCGAGCGAGATCTACGGCGGTGCGCGTCGACACTCCTTCCGCGCGTTCGATCTCCAGGCTGGGGCGGTCTTGTGCCTCGCCCCAGGCGGGAAGGAATCCCGTGAACAGCAGCAAAAGGGTGAGTCGCATACGCTTCAATGGTTCTCCATGGCCCGGCGCGCGTCTCGGTCCTGCTGGCGCCGCTTTAGGTCCTCGCGCTTGTCGTACAGCTTCTTGCCGCGCGCCACGCCCAGCGTGACCTTGGCATATCCTCGGGAAAAGTAGATCTCCAGTGGGACGAGCGTCAGACCCTTCTCGTCGGTCTTCACGGCGAGCTTGCGGATCTCCCCTCGATTGAGGAGCAACCGTCGAGTTCGCACCGGGTCGACATTAGCCCGATTGGCCTGTTCGTAGGGGCTGATGTGGAGGCTGTGAAGCCAGACCTGACCTCCGTCGACCCGGGCAAAGGAGTCCTGAAAAGAGACTCCACCCGCGCGCATCGACTTGACCTCCGGGCCTCTCAACTCCATGCCCGCCTCGACGGTCTCGAGGATCTCGAATTCGTGCCTCGCCTTCCGGTTACGGGCAACGACCTTTCGCGCTGGGCCCTCTGTCACCGACCGATCCGGGTCACACGTTGTCCTTGAAGGTCACGACACCCACCCGACTCGCCTTTCTCATCGTGTATACCTGGGCCACTTCGCCGCCCAGGATAAACACTAGGGCCTCGTAATAGATCCAGAAGAACAGGATGGCCGCGGTCGCCAGATTCCCCAGCGCGGAGCCGTAGTTCGCGACCTCCGTCGCATACCAGGAGAAGCCAAACTTCAGCGACTCGTGTGACACGGCGGCGAAGGTGGCCGCGATGACCGCGGTGCGGTAGCCGATGGGACGCGCCGGCATGTACCGATACATGAGGAGCAGCAGCACCCAAATCGACCCGAACGAGATGACGTATCCGACGAGCCTCTCGGCGAGGGAAAGCGTCGACCCCACAATCGGAAAGAAGTCTACCCCGTAGTCGACCGCGCCCTCGATCAGCACGGTGACGCCGAGATTCAAGGTCAGAAGCAATACAGCCACCACCACGGCGCTGATATCGAAGAGCTTCCCCTCGAGCGGACCCCGCTTCGCACCGATGTCGAAAATCTCGCGGAGTGCGACGCGCACGGATGCCGATAGTCGAGTCGCAATCCACAGAAAGAAGATCGCCCCGACGATCGTGTAGCCCGCGCGCCGAGCCACAAGCCCCTCCGTGACCGTTTCAACGAAGCGAGTGAGATCCACTCCCGACGCCTGAGGCAGGTTGTCCGTGACGAGCGTCAGGACCGCCTGGGTAGGATCACCGAGTCGCGTGAGCGCAAAGCCCGCGATGCCGATGCCGAGTACGAGCAAGGGAAAAAGAGCTAGTACCAGGTTGAACGCGATTGCGCCGGCCATGAAAAATACGTCGTCATCGTCGCACTTCTCGATCATACGACGGGACGACTCTCTCAGGCGATGACGGAGCCTGTGATGCCTGGGGGTCCCCACCCGCGGCCTCGCGGGGTCGGTCGGCGCTCCCCGGAGCGGATCAGTCCTCGGCGTCGTCCGTCCCGGCGACAACGGCCTCGCGCGCCGCAGCCATGCCTGCTCGGTAGGCGGCCTTCGAGCGGTTCAGCTTTCCTTCGAGTTCGCCTCGTGCATCGACCGCAGCCTCTCGGCCCGCGCTTACCGCTTCGCGGACCTCGTCGTAACGGGTCTGAACACCCTCGCGGGCCTCTTCCAGTCGATCCTCGAGCTGACGCTGAGCCTCACGGACTCGCTCTTCTGCGACGACGCGCAGCTTACGAGCTTGTTCCTTGAGCTCCTCCTGCGTTTCCGCGCCACTCTTCGGAGCGAACAGCAGTGCCAAGCCCGCACCCACCAACGCTCCGAGGAGAAAAGAACCGACGCCACCGCCGCTGTCGCGCTCGATGACGATATAGGGGACCTCGTCGTGATCTTTCATCGATCTCTCCCTCGACCACTGGTGCCCGGCACGGGCACGCCTACCTGAAGGTAACGAGCGGTAGGCACGCGAACCACCAGTGCCAGGGCGTAGCTAAACGATCCAGCGGGAGTCAGGATCGAGCATTTCGGGACGAGTCACGCCCACACGACCCATCAAGCCGTACGTTAGTTGCTTGCCAACCTCGACCCCCGGTTGGTCGAGCGGATCGACGCCGTACAACGCACCCGCGTAGACGGTCGCGATCTGAAAGAGCATGAGGAGCTGCCCGAGCTCTTCACCGCCGATCCGCGGCATGATCAAGGTGCAATTCGGTCTCCCGGCGCCGCGAAGCGCCTCGGCCGTCGCCGCACGCTCGACGGAGAGCAGCTCGCCCATCGAGTGTCCGCCAAGATAGGCCAACGACGGTATTTCCGGGTGTCGCTGGGGAATGGCCACCTCCGCTTCGGGATTCTCGACATGGATGAAGAGCACCACCTTGTCGTGGGGTCCTTCCATGAGGAGCTGCAGCAAGGAGTGCTGATCCGTAGCACCGAGGGCAGCGAGAGGAGTGGGACCCGAATCGGCTTTCCCGAGGCTCTCGGCCCAGAGTTGTTGGAACCAGAGCGCGACCGGCCGGAGCCGATCCGCATAGGGCATGAGGACATGGATCGGGCGCCCCAATTCCTGATCGGCCTGGTGAAGAAGAACTGCGACGAGCCCAGCCGGATTCTCGGCGAGCTGGTCAGACCTGCAGCGCTCTTCCATGGCCGCGGCTCCAGCCAAGAGAGCGCGCGGATCGACCCCGCACACCGCAGCCGGAAGCAGGCCGACGGCCGAGAGTACAGAGAATCGCCCCCCCACGTTCTCCGGAACTGAGAGCATCGGGATGTCCTCGGCCTCCCCGATCTGCCGCAGGGCACCTCGGGTCGGGTCGGTCGTGAACAGGAAGTGTCCACGCGCCTTGTCCTGACCTACCGCAGATTCCATCCAATCACGGGCAACGAGGTACTGCGCCATCGTCTCGGCGGTTGTCCCGGACTTGCTAATGACGTTGAACATCGTCCCCGCGGGGTCCAGCAGCTCCAGGAGACGCTGGAACGTGTGGGGATCGGGGTTGTCTACGACATGCAACCGTGGAAAATGCTCGCGCCCCTCTTCGTCGCGGGCGTTCCAAAATGGCCCGAGCAAAGCCTCCTTGAGCGCGGTCGCACCGAGGCCCGACCCTCCGATTCCGAGAACCACGACGTCCTGAAACCACTGGGCAAAGCCGTCGGCGAGTTCGGTGACGCGGTCCACCGATTCGGTGGCATAAGGGAGATCGAGGAAGCCGAGATCACCCTGAGCTCGTCGTGCCTCGACAGCCGCATGGGCTGCGCGGAAGCGATCCGCCAGCGACGTCGCCAGTTGGCGCTCGTCGATGCCACCTTCGACTCGCGACGACAACAGATTCCCGTAGTCGAACCGGATCGTATTCATGCATCGACCTCCACGGTTAGGCCGTCGTAGGCCGGGAACACGCCCTCGGGCAGCCTGTCCAGGAGCTCCTGGTGCGAGACTCGATGGGTGAGGTGCGTGAGATATGTCCTCGCGGCCCCTACCTCACGCGCAGCGGCCACAGCCTCTTCCACATTGAAGTGGGACGCGTGCGGTCGACCGAACCAGAGCGCGTTGAGCACCAACACATCGACCCCTCGCAGGACATCCAGCGTCTCGGTCGGGAGTGCTTTCCCGTCCGTGATGTACCCTAGCCCACCCACGCGAAAGCCATACACGGAACAATCTCCGTGGGGCACACGCACCGGAGTAAAGGAATGCCCCAGGATATCGAGCGAGCGCAGGGCCTCGACCCCTTGCAGCCGGATCTTCGGCTTGGAACTACCCACGGGAGGAAGCACTTCATCGTCGAAGATGTACTGGAAGTGCGCCTGCATGGTCGACATGTACTCGTGAGCTACAAAGGCCGACATGTCACCGTTGCGAACCGTAAACACCCGGACGTCGTCGATACCGTGGATATGGTCCGCGTGTACGTGCGTGAACCACAACGCGTCGATCGAGTCCACGCCGGCGGCGAGGAGCTGGAGCCGTAGCTCGGGGGGTGTGTCGACCAGAAGGCGACCCCCGTCGAGGTCGACGAGCGCCCCATGTCGGGTTCGTTGGTCGCGTGGGTCTGACGATGTGCACGTCGAGCAGTCGCAACCCACAATCGGCACCCCAAACGACGTGCCCGTGCCGAGGAAGGTGAGCTTCACCGCTCCGCTACAGCCGGTCGAGTCGCATGTTGTTTGTCGACCCGGGCTCGTGGAACGGGAACCCGGCCGTGATCGCCACGGACGCTCCTGCCTCGCCGACTCCCGTCTCCTTGACCATACGAATACCGTAGGCCGAAAGCGCCTCGTACGTCACATCGACGCCCTCGGCGAGAACCGGTCGGACGCCCCACACCGCCGCCAACTGACGATACGTCGCCAACTCCGTGGTCACGGCGAAGACGGGCACCGCAGGCCGGTACGAGGAAACAAGGCGTGCCGAGAATCCGGAACGGGTAATGACGATGACCGCCGGTGCGCCGATCTGCCGAGCAGAGTCAACGGTTGCAGCCGCGATCGCGTGCTCGCGTCGGGACGCGCCACCCCGAGTCCGTAGCCCTGGACGTGTGAGATAGCGGGGGCCCCTCTCGAGGAATCCGCTTCGCTCAATCTCGGTCCCGATCCGGACGAGGGCATCGAGAGCCTGGAGGGGATACTTCCCGACCGCGGTCTCGCCCGACAACATGACGGCATCCGACCCGTCGAGAATCGCATTGGCGACATCCGATACTTCGGCCCGGGTCGGTCTCGCGTGCTCGATCATCGACTCGAGCATCTGCGTCGCGGTAATGACCGGTCGACCGTAGTAGTTCGCGAGCTGGATGATGCGTTTTTGCGCGAGCGGGACACGCTCAAAGGGCAACTCCACGCCGAGGTCCCCGCGGGCGACCATCACCGCATCGGTCTCGGCCAGGATTTCTTCGATCGCCCGCAGGGCATGAACCTTCTCGATTTTCGCCACTACGAGCGCACGTTTGGCTACCCGTAGTTTGAGGTCGATCACGTCTTCTGGGCGCCGGACGAAGGAAAGCCCGATGTACTCGACCTGCTGCTCGAGCGCGAAGTCGAGATCCGAGAGGTCCTTCTCCGTGAGCGACGGCGCCTTGACGTTGACGGTCGGGAGGTTGATCCCCTTGCGGCTCTTCAGCACACCCCCGCGCACGACTTCGAGGCGAGTGCGATCCCCGGTCGTCCCCTTGCACCGGAGCTCGAGCAGGCCGTCATCGAGAAGTACGACGTCGTTCGCCTTGATCTCTTCAGAAAGCGCCGCGTAGGTCGTGGGGATTTCGTCGCCTGTGGCGCTCTCCTCGGGAGCCATAATGACTTGATCACCGCGGTTCAGCACCCGCGGCTCGGCCAGCTCCCCTACCCGAATCTTGGGGCCGGCGAGATCCACCAGAATCGCGACGGGGCGTCCGACCTCTTCGGCAGCGGCGCGGACAGCCTCGATCGACCGTCGATGATCGTCCCGCGAACCGTGCGACATGTTGACCCGGGCGAGGTTCATTCCGCCGCGCACCATCGCGAGTACGGTCGCCGGATCGGAAGTAGCCGGTCCGAGCGTACAGACGACCTTGATTCGGAGCATGGATGAGTGGGTCGAGGAAGGAGGCCTTCACCTCACGTCGGAGGGGAATTGTCGCCACCGGTACGAGACGGGGCAACACCCGCGGGGGGTGGCGTCTCGTCAGGCTTCCGTTTTCTTTCTCGCGCCGCACCCCTTCCCGAGTTGGCGAGCCGAAAGCCGAGACCATGAGTCACATCCACGTACAATCCCTCGCAGAAGCGGGGGCGTTGAAAGAGGACCTGGCTACCGCCGATCGTATCGCTCTCGACTGCGAAGCGGCAGGCTTTCACCGATACTCCGACCGCCTCTGCCTCGTGCAAGTGTCCATCGAGGATCGGACGTATGTGGTCGACCCGCTCTCGTTCGACCCGTCTGAACTGCTGCGTCCGACGATCGAGAACCCGGACGTCCCGGTGATGATGCATGGCGCCGACTTCGACCTTCGGCTCCTCAGCCGAGATCTTGGCATTCGGATTACAGGCCTCGTCGACACACAGATCTCGGCGTCGCTGGTGGGAGAAAAATCGCTCGGCCTCGCTTCGCTGCTGGAGACTCGACTCGGCGTGCACGTTTCGAAGAAGTATCAACGGGCGGATTGGGCGGAGCGGCCCCTGTCCGAGGGCATGCTCGACTACGCCGCCAGCGATACGCGACACCTCAACGCTCTCGTGAACCTCCTGAACGCCGAACTCGACGCGATGGGTCGGCGCGCGTGGGCAGAGGAAGAGTGTCGGGCGCTCGAGACCGTCGCCGACGGTCCCACGGAAGCGACCGAGCCCGATGACCCCGTACTCAGGGTCAAGGGAGCTCGGGACCTGTCGCCCCGACACGTCACCGCGCTGCGTGAGGCACTCACTTGGCGAGACGAAGTGGCGAGGAGCCTCGATCGCGCGCCATTTCGAGTGATCGGCGATCCGCCCCTCATCGAGGCCGTGGCCCAGAAGCCGAATCGCGTCGAGGAGCTCATGGAAATCAAGAGCTTCCCTCGTGGCCTGGCGCGGGACCAAGGCCATAAGCTCCTTCAACGCCTGCAGGCCGTCGCGGACATGCCCGAGAATGAGCTGATCGGCTATCCGAGAGGTGTGCGCCGGGGGCCAGGGCGTCCCCCGCCCGAACTGGAAGCGATGGTCGACAGGCTCAAGCACGTCCGTAATCGGGTCGCCGACGAGCTGGGTCTTCCGCCCGGGACACTTCTCGCGAACGCAGTCATTATCGAGATCGCCAGGGCCGCACCGACCGACGGGGCAGAACTACTCGCGATCGAGGGGATGCGCCGCTGGAAGGCCGAGGTCGCGGGCGAAGCGCTGCTGCGAGCGCTTCACGCCTAACGAGCCTTCGGGATCAGGCGGCTGACTCTTCCTTGCGCTTGCAGTCGATGCAGTACCGTGCGTGCGGGAGCGCGTCGAGTCGCTGGAAGCCGACGTCAGCGGAACACGTGTGGCATTTCCCGAAGTTCTTCGGATCCGAGTACATCCGACGTAACGCCTCTTCGAGGCGGTAGAGGTAGCGGCCCTCTTTTGTAGCGAACGCCGCCGCCTTCTCCCTTTCCTGCGCCTCAGTGCCCTGATCAGCCATGTGATCGGTATAGGCCGAGAAGTCGGAATCCGTCGACTCGCGGTCTTCCTGGGTCTGTTGATCGAAGAGGCCCAACGCCTTCAGCGCGCGCGCGCGCTCGTCGAGCAACCGCTTCTCGAGATGCTCCAGCTGTTTCTTCGTCAAAGCCATGCATGCCTCGCGAACCCAAGTATCGTAGCCGGTGAAATTAATCACGCCCTTTCCGGGCGTCCACGCCCCGACGGTCTTTTCCGCCGAATCAGACTACCAGCGGATCAGAGATGCACCCCACGTGAAGCCGGATCCGAACGCCACCAGAGCTAACAAATCCCCCCGCCCCAGGCGACCCGCCCGAACCGCTTCGGCAAGCGCGATGGGAATCGTAGCCGCCGTCGTGTTTCCGTAGCTCTGGATGTTGTTGAAGACCTTCTCGTCCGGCAATCCCAGCCGCCGTTGTACCATTTGCGAGATCCGGAGATTCGCTTGATGTGGGATGAGGAGGTCGATGTCCGACGGCTCTAGGCCGTGCGCCGACAGGACCTCCAAAACCGCTTCTGGCATACGTGTTACCGCATGCTTGAATACGTCCCGACCCTCCATCGTGGGGTAGTGCCGCCCGGCCTCGATGTCCTCTTTGGATATTCTCGGGTTCTTGCGAGAGGAGGCCGCTTCCGCCCACAGGACCTCGGCGTGGCGCCCATCGGAGTGGATCCGGGTCGAGAGCACTCCTCGGTCCGCGTCCTCTGTCGCCGTGAGGACGGCCGCCCCGGCACCGTCGCCGAAAAGGACAGCGATGTCCCGCCCGCGCGTCGATACATCGATACCCGTCGACTGGATTTCGACACCCACCAACAAGACGTTTCGGAACTGGCCCGACCGGATCCAGGCGTCGGCGACGGAAAGACCGTACACGAAGCCCGAGCACTGCGCCCGGATGTCGAGAGCCGGAACCGTCCCGAGTCCCAGTTCGCGTTGAAGAAAGACGCCGGTTCCGGGGAAGAAGTGGTCCGGGCTCAGCGTCGCCAGAACGATCGCGTCGATCTCGTCCGCTCGCATCTCGGCCGCCTCGAGCGCCATGACCGATGCGCGGCGCGCCATCTCCGCGCCGCTCATCCCATCGCTCACCCATCGGCGCTCCGTGATCCCGGTCCGTTCGACGATCCACTCATCGGACGTATCCATGTACTGCGTGAGTTCCTCGTTGGTCACGACCCTGTCCGGGACGTAATATCCGGTGCCAGCGAATACGGTTACGGGCACAACCTTCTCCATAAAGAGGAAAGAGCGCGAGGGATCTAGCGACTCGGCGATGTGTACACCGTGACCCCACCCCTCGCCTCTCGGCCAAGATACGAAATGAGCGACGAAACAATCCAATGCCGCCGCTGTGGTGCCGGAGGTCAGCCTCTCGCGAAGCCCCCCTTCCGCAACGAGCTAGGCGAACGGATCGCGCTCACGATCTGCGCCTCGTGCTGGAAGGACTGGCTCACACACCAGACCTCGCTCATCAATCACTATGGGCTCGATCCCAGGGAACCGAAGTCCCGTGAGTTCCTCTACGAGCAGATCGAGACGGTCCTGCTGGATGGTGGGGGGGGCAAGGAGATCGATACCACGAAGCAGGGTTCGGTCGAGTGGTGATAAGACCCGCCTGAGCCTGCCGTCGTCGACCAACTCCAACACGAAGCCCCCGCCGGATGGAACCGGCGGGGGCTTCGGTTTTCTCGGACGAACGCGTGGACTCTATTCGCTCAGCACCGCGCGGGCGTGGTCGAGGGCGAACTCCAACTCATCCGTCGTGATGGTGAGAGGCGGAGCAAACCGTATGACCTGGTGATGCGTCTCCTTGGCCAATACACCCCGCGCCTGGAGCGCTTTACAGAACGGACGGGCCGGCCCACTCGACTGCTTGATCACTACTCCGATCATCAGTCCCTTCCCACGGACTTCCTCAACGTGCGGCGACCCGATCGCACGCAATTGGTCCATGAACCATGTGCCGAGTTCATCGGAACGCTCCGGGAGCTTCTCGTCGATGATCACGCCGAGCGCGGCGAGACCGATAGCCGCAGCAAGGGGGTTCCCACCGAACGTTGAACCGTGGTCACCGGGCTGATACACATCCATGAACTCTGTATCGGCGATGGCCGCTGATACCGGGTATACACCTCCACCCAGGGCTTTTCCGACGATGAGGATGTCCGGTCGGACTCCATCCCAGTCGTAACAGAACATGCGGCCGGTGCGGCCCAGGCCCGTCTGGATTTCGTCGGCAATGAAGGCGACGCGGTTCGCGGTGCAGATCTCGCGGACGCGGGTGAGGAAACCCTCCGGCGGTACCACGACGCCACCCTCGCCCTGCAACGGCTCGACCAGGAAGCCCACCGTGTTCTCGGTGATCGCGGCTTCGAGGGCGTCGGAATCTCCGTACGGGATCACCTTGAAACCCGGCGTGAAAGGACCGAAACCGTCCTTGTACTGATCCTCGGTCGAGAATCCGACGATGGTCGTCGTCCGCCCGTGGAAGTTGTTCTCGCAGACGATGATCTCGGCCTTGCCCGCTGGCACGCCCTTCACCTTGTAGCCCCACTTCCGGACCATCTTGATGGCGGTTTCGACCGCTTCGGCCCCGGTGTTCATCGGGAGCGCCCGATCGAAGCCCGTTACCTCACAGAGCATCTTGAGGAAGGGTCCCATCTGGTCGTTGTGGAACGCACGCGAGGTCAGCGTCAACGTGTCGAGCTGGGCCTTCGCGGCCGCGATGACGGCAGGATGCCGATGGCCCTGGTTGACGGCCGAATAAGCCGACAGCATATCGATGTAGCGGTTTCCGTCGACATCCCACACCCAAGAACCCTCACCTCGCTCGATGACGACCGGGAGCGGATGGTAATTGTGTGCGCTGTACCGGTCGGCTTCGGTGAGGAAGTCCTGTGTCTTGGAGACAGTAGCTTGGGTCATGGGAGTCCTCGTCGTAACGGGCGACGATGAATGTTTATGCAGTGGACGCTCATTATAATGCCTCTCTCGGCCGGCGCCAACCCGCCAATACCCGCCCGTGTTAGTCGATCGGCTTGTGTGCTGATTCGTCCACCGAAAGGCGAAATACATCAGGGCGCGCGTAGTGCCCCATGACGTCGAAGTCGAACTTCGCCCGCGGGATCGCGGTCATGTCCAGATCCGCGAACACGATGCCCTCTTCGTTCCAGAGTGGCCCTGCCAACAACTCGCCCAATGGTCCGTAGATGGACGACCCTCCCGCACTGAGCGTCTCCGGCCACGCCTCGAGCTCGTCCCTAGTCTCGAGGTCGGCGGGGTACATATCGCGATGAACGTATTGGTTACAGCCGAGCACGAAGCACCGACCTTCAAGCGCGATGTGCCGTAGTGTGGCCTGCCAACGCTCGCGGGCGTCGGCCGTGGGAGCGAGGTAGATCTGCACGCCCTTGCCGTACATGGCCATCCGGGCCAAGGGCATATAGTTCTCCCAACAGATGAGGCCGCCGACCTTGCCGAGCGGGGTATCGATGGCGGTGAGTGTGCTTCCATCTCCCTCACCCCAGATCAGTCGCTCCGCCGCAGTCGGCTTGAGCTTGCGATGCTTGCCGAGCAAGGCTCCGTCGGGTCCGATGTACAGGAGCGTGCAGAAAAGGGTGCCGCCGCCATACGTGCTGTCGCGCTCGATGACCCCAACGCAGAGGTACACCCCAGCCGCGCGCGCAGCTTCACCCATCCGGGCGACTTCGGGGCCAGGAACGGTGATCGACGCGGACCAGTACCGCTCCCACACCCTCCGACCCGCGTCCGACCGGCCGCCGACGGCGGTGCCAAACGCCAGGCCCCAGGGGTAACCACCGACATAGGCCTCTGGGAACAGGACCAACTCCGCTCCATCGGCTGCAGCCGTCGCTGTCATGGCGCAGACCGTGTCCACAGCTGCTTCGCTATCGAAGGGGACGGCGGCGGCCTGCACGACGGCGACCCTGGCGCTCGGACGTTCGGACACTGTGGCTCCTTCTCGGGTGGGCCCGGGCGCTATCCGCCCGAGTAGATCAACTCGGTCACGACCTCACCGACCATCCCCAACGTCGTGGCACTCACATTCTCGGGCACGTCCTGAGGAGTGTGCCAATACGAGTTGCCGGGACCATAGGTGAAGTCGACGAGGTTCGCGGTCGGAATGCCGGCCTCGATGAGAGGAACATGGTCATCCGTGAGCGTCCTTCCAACCGCTGTTGGAAAGAACGCGCGGTACCCGAGCCGCTCCGCTGCGCGCCACACTTTCTGGACCACGACGTTCGCATACTGCGCGGAGATTCCTTCTACCGGGAAGCTCGGGTCGGCGTCGCCGACCATGTCGAGCAACAGCCCGTATACCGGCCGGCCGTCGTCCGCAACAGTCGCCGCGTAGTGACGCGCACCCAACAGCATGTCTTCGACGCCCGGCCCATAGTCTTCACCGTCGACCCAAAGCAGGTCGACGCCCAGCGGAGGCGGGTTTTCGGAGAGGATGCTGGAAAGGGTGAGGAGGACCGCTGTACCCGAAGCTCCGTCGTTCGCCCCCGGAACCGGTATGTCGTGCAGAGCAACGTCCAGCGCCTCGTCGGATCGGGGGCGAGTGTCCCAATGGGCGAGCAGGACGATCCGCCTCGAGGCGTCGGGATTGTATCGCGCCAGCACGTTGACCAAGCGCAGCGAGTCGCCGGAGACAGCTACATGGTCGAACGTGTCGGCGACCATCACCGGCGCGAGGGAGTCGAGTCGCGCCAGCATCCAGGCCAGCTGGCGAGCATGTCCGTCAGTCCCCGGCACTCGCGGGCCGAACGCGACTTGACGCTGAACCAGTTCCATGGCCACTTCCCCGTCGAATACGGGTCGACCCGGCGTGGGACCGATCGCCGGGTCCGCCGAGCAGGCCGCCATGACCAGCACGAGTGGAAGGAAGGAGCGCCAGGGCGGCCGACCACGAGGGACACATTTCTCGACCCAATCGGGCATACGTGCCCCTAGCCAACGATACATGACCCTTTCGCGCCGTAGCTTTCTCGGTTCCGCTGCAGCCATCTCTCTCGGTTTCTCAGGGTTGGCGTGTAGTCAGCGGCCGACCGCTCAGGGCTTGGTTCCGCGGCGACCGACAGGACCGCTTCTCGACGATCCGAACGGTATCATCGCGCTCCCGGAGGGATTCAGCTACCGCATCATCTCGCAAGCGGGTGAGCGGATGAGCGATGGCTTCTTCGTTCCTGCTCGACACGACGGCATGGCGACCTTTCGGGGCCCGAGTGGAATGACGCTTCTCGTTCGGAACCACGAGCAGACAGAGTCGGCCGGTGCGGAGACCAGTGCGTTCGGAGCGGATTTGGAGTTGCTCGGTCGCCTTGACCGCTCGCTGCTGTACGACACGGGAACGGACGGCGTTCCGCCGCTGGGGGGGACCACGACGCTCCTGTTCGATACGGTCAACCAGAGGCTCGTATCTCATCACCTGAGCCTGGCGGGCACCCTTTGGAACTGCGCCGGCGGCCCGACCCCGTGGGGATCCTGGATCAGTTGCGAGGAGATTACGCACCGAGCCGGCGGCCCGTACGCCCGTGACCACGGCTACACCTTTGAGGTCCCCGCCCGTCTCACCAGCCTCCCGGTTCGTCCCGTTCCCCTCCGGGCGATGGGCCGCTTCAAACATGAGGCGATCGCGGTTCACCCGGCCAGCGGAGTCGTGTACCAGACTGAGGACACGAGCGATAGCCTGCTCTACCGTTTCATTCCCGATGTCCCGGGTGAACTCGTTCGCGGCGGCCGCCTGCAGGCACTGTCCGTTCGAGACCAACCGGGGCTGGACACCCGCAACTTCGAGGGTCGCGGAGTCGAACCCGGCGTGGTGATGGACGTGGACTGGATCGACCTCGAGAACGTCGAATCCCCGGACAACGACCTTCGCCATCGAGGTCACGCCGCAGGGGCCGCCCTCTTTGCGCGGGGGGAAGGGATCTTCCACGGCGACGGCGAGGTCTTCATCGCGTGTACCAACGGTGGCGAGGCCGGCAAGGGGCAGATCTGGAAGTACCGACCGAGCCCGCACGAAGGCAGCGTGGGGGAGCGCTCCGACCCGGGCACGCTCGAACTCTTCATCGAACCCAATGACGGGACGATGATCGAGAACGCCGACAATCTCACGGTCGCACCCTGGGGAGACCTGATCGTGTGCGAGGACGGGACCGGTGATGACTATCTGGTCGGTGTCACGCCGGAGGGAGAGATCTACAAACTCGCCCACAACCTGAATGGGGACGGAGAGTTCGCCGGAGCGTGCTTCTCACCGGACGGCTCGACGTTCTTCGTCAACATGCAGCTCAACGGATGGACGCTGGCGATCACGGGGCCGTGGTGGGCTCAAGCCGGGGCCTCCTAACGAGCTCTACCGAGAAGTCATCCCGTCCAGCCTCGCTTGGGCGTCCGCCCTGAGCCCGACGTCGATCGGGTGCACGGTCGGCAGATCGATCGCGCGACGGAATGAGCGGATCGCCTCCTCTTCGGGCCCTCGCTTTCGGTAGAACTGCGCGAGATCGAAGTGAAAGAGCACGTAGTCGGGCCAAAGTTCGGCGGCCCGTGTCAGGTGGTGCCGCGCGTTCTCCCAACTTGCGTCACTGAGGGCCTGGTTCCCCATGAAGAGTCGAGCCATCGCGCGCTTCACGCGGGACAAGCTCATCACTTCGTAGTTCAGCTTGCCCAGCATGTTGTGGGCACCCCCGTGAAGGGAATCGAGCGCGAGGATCGCGTGGGCATCGTCGTACACGACCTGGACGAGCCGGGCCGCGTAGTCCGACTTCGCGTTGAGCGCGCGACGACCCGCGGCAACGCCGTGCCAGTAGAGACCGTCGACGCCGTGCGGACGTAATGCGAGGGCACGCTCCGACAGCACGATCGCCGGGTCGAGCCATTCGTTCTGAGAGCCCGTGCGCTCCTCCGCCACGCCCAGGACCACCGCTGCACGTGCGGCACGCCACAACGCGTCATAGTCCGTCGAGTCGGAGGTCAGATGGCGATTCAGAGTCTCGAACGCCGACCCGACCTGCCCTGCGAAGTACAGCTCGTCCGACTCCTGCATCGCACGGCTCGGAACGGCCGTCTGGGCCGAGCCAGTCGAGGACCCCCCGAGCAGGGCCAGGGCGAGCAGAAGCGGAATGCGCATGCGTTCGGCCGGGAAAGTGTGGGGCAGGCTCCTTAAGGAAGAGCGGGGTGGCGCATCACGCCACCCCGCTCGCTCCCGCGGCTTCGATTCCTCTGCACGCTGAGGCTCACCCGACCCCTAGGCTCACCCGCATTCCGAGTATCCGCACACGTGGCACTTCTTGCACCCTTCCTCGAAGGCGAGGTGGCCAGTTCCGCAATCCGGGCACGTTCCCATGTCGAACGACTCTGAACCTGTGGACGACGCCTGAACTTGCGTCCCGCCCTGAGTAGCAGAGAGAATGAGAGGAAGAGCCTCCTGCACACCCTCCTTCTCTTCGAGGTATCGCTCGATCGCCTGACCGATCGCATCGGGCGCCGAAAGTACTTTGTTCGGTCCGAACCCCACCGCGCGATCGCAGGAGATGCCTCGGAGCTGGTCTTTGACCTGTCGGATCGAGATGCCGGAGCGTAAAGCCAGCGACATCAATCGTCCGATCGCCTCGGCGTCCGCATTGGCGGCCCCACCCGCCTTTCCGAGCGTGCAGAATACCTCAAACGGGCGACCTCCGATGTCCTCGTTAATGGTGACGTACAGGTCCCCCAAGGGTGACATCATCTTCATGGTGTAGCCGCGCAGCGCCGCCGGTCGTTGGCGCTTGTGGCGGGATGCCCCGGCGTTGAGGTCCTGATCCTGTAGCTCCGCCTTCAGGCGCTCGATCTCGATGCGCAGGTTGTGCGCCTCCTCGCGAGCGTCCGCGACCTGGTGCTGAAGTTGCGACAGCTCGTTCGAAGCGTCCGTCGACTCACTCTTCGTGGTGGCGCCCGTGGAAAGCACTTGGCCCTCCCGAGCCCCGTCGCGGTAGACGGTCACGCCCTTGCACCCCAGGCTGAACGCGAGTTCGTAGATCTCGCGTACGTCCGCCTCGGTCGCTTCCCGTGGGAAGTTGGTCGTCTTGGAGATGGCCGAGTCCGTGTGCTCCTGGAACCCGGCCTGCATCCGCACGTGCCACTCCGGCGTGATATCGTGGGCGGTTCGGAAGGTCCGCTGGACCTCTTCGGGCACCTCATCGAAATGGATATGCCCTTCCTGCGCGATCCGCTCCATGAGATCCGTGGAGTACCAGCCGCCCTCCTCCGCTAGTCGGACGAAGTCGGGGTTCACATCCGGCATCAAGGAGCCGGCCTGGTTACGCATGAACGCTACGGCGAAGAGAGGCTCGATGCCTCCCGAGCACCCGGCAAAGATCGAGATCGTCCCGGTCGGAGCGACCGTCGTGAGGTTGCAATTCCTCAGCCTTCGCTCCGGTCGGATCCGCTCGCCACTTTCCTGAACGGCCGCCTTGCCGTCGGGGCCCCAGATCGACGCCGGCCACGCGGGGAAGACACCCCGGATCTCGGCCAGCTTCTCCGAAGCGTTGCGCGACTCCTCGTTCACGAACTCCATCACGCGGCGTCCGAGTGCCACACCCTCTTCCGAGTCGTACGGGATGCCCAAACGGACCAGCATGTCCGCCCATCCCATGACTCCCAACCCTATGCGCCGAATATTCTGCGCCAGGTCGTGAATTTCCTGGAGCGGATAGACGTTCGCATCAATCACGTTGTCGAGAAAATGCGTCGAGAGGTGCACGACCTGCCGCAGCGCCTCCCAGTCGATGCCATCTTCCGGATCGGTGCCAGGACGCGCCTCGTCGCGAACGAACTTGCCGAGGTTGATGCTCCCGAGATTGCAAACGTCGTAGGGCAACAGCGGCTGCTCGCCGCACGGATTCGTAGCCTCGTAGCTACCGAGCGCCGGAACCGGATTGTACTCGTTGGCGCGATCGATGAAGAAGGTACCGGGCTCACCCGTGAGCCAGGCACCATGAATGATCATGTCGAAGATCTCACGCGCGTCTTCCTGCCCGACCACTTCCTGGTCTCGCGGATTCACGAGGTCATAGGACTCGCCATTCTGCACGGCCGCCATGAACGCGTCGGTGATCGCTACGGAAATGTTGAAGTTCGTCACCTGGCTCGTGTCGTTCTTGCAGGCGATGAAAGAGCGGATGTCGGGGTGATCGACGCGGAGGATGCCCATATTGGCCCCCCGGCGCGTCCCTCCCTGCTTCACCACGTCCGTGCTTGCGTCGTAGAGTTTCATGAACGAGACCGGGCCCGACGCGACTCCCATGGTCGAGCGAACCATCTCCCCCTCGGACCGGAGACGCGAGAAGGAGAAGCCGGTCCCACCACCGGACTGATGCACCAGTGCCATCGACTTCAGCGTGTCGTAGATACCGCTCTGGCCATTGGAGAGCGCATCATCGACCGGAAGTACGAAACACGCAGAAAGCTGCCCGAGCGGCCGACCGGCGTTCATCAACGTCGGCGAATTCGGCTCGAACGTGCCGTTGATCATGAGGTCATAGAACTGCCGCGCGACCTCGTCGACCGCAGACTCCGAGGCTCCGTAGTCTCCGTCGACCGCTGCGATGGTGCGCCCCACGCGCCAGAACATGACTTCCGGATCTTCCGTGGGCATACCCTCGGCATCCTTCTTCAGGTACCGCTTGCCGAGGACGATGCGAGCGTTTTCGGTCAACTCCGCCCGGGGAAGGTCATCGGGGAGAACATCGTCGAAAATGATCGACTCTCTACGGGGGCGGGGCTGGTGAACGCGCGTCATCTCGACTCTTGCTCCGTGTGGAAAAGCGGGTGGAAAACGCCGGATCTAGGAGTTGAAAAACGGCGGGAGCGCACTCCCGCCGGCGATTCACCTGTGGATAACCCCCTCAGGCACCTACCAGATGTTGGGCAAAGGCATTGTACGGACCCAATATCTTGGGGTCAAGCTTGCCGAGACGGGCGACAAATGTTTGTCGCGAAATCCCGCTTCGCAGCGCTATCTTCGGGTTATCTTCGGTGATCGTGCCGTCGCCGGCAAGGGGTCAGACGTCTCGAAAACAGGCCCTCAGAACGGCAGCCCGACCCTCACATAACCGCGAACCCCATCGCTTTGGACCAGAGGGACGGCAACACCCGTGCGTAGACGGACCTCGACGTTGTACAGGCCCAGGAACTCAGTCGTTATCTCGGCACCGACCGACGCGAGCGCGAGCTGGAGCGTGTTGGGAAAGCCAGTGGGTGTTACATCGGGGCCCCACGCGTTCCCGGCGTCCAGGAAGAGCGTGCCCATGGCCCGATCCAGATGGATCGGCCACGCCCGCAGGCCCCGATTGATGAGCCAGAGCGGAATGCGATACTCCGCGGAAGCACTCCACGCGTATCGCCCGAAGCGGCTGGAGGTCTCGTAGCCGCGGACAGGGAAGAAAATGAAATCACCACCAAACAGATCCAGGCCCGTGAGGTCCTCCCTGCTGCCCGATGCACCCCCTACCCGATAGTGAAGCGCACCGCCACCGGGTCCCGACGCCACTCCGCCGCTCGCTTGAAGCGCGAGGATGTGGGCAGCTCGGCCACCTCCTCCGAGAGGAATCGAGCCGCGCAGCCGCCCGATCACTTCATGGACCGACCGATCCGCTCCCGCGACTCCGTTCAATGAGTCGGGAAGACTCAATTCGGTACGCATCCGGCCCTGGATGAAGGCGTTGATGCCTCGCGCCGTGCCCATTTGAAACGAATGGGACCGCGATGAATTGTAGTTGGCGGCGACACTGAAATTGGACAGACGGCTGTTGGGTCGCGCGAGGGCATACAAGGTCGACGGCATCAAGTCGTTCCCGAGCAATTCCCTGTGCTCCCAGACCAACCCGCCGGTTACCGTGACCGCGACGTTGCGTCTCCACGTCGGGGCGCTGAAGGTGACCGCCCCGTCGATCCCCCGCTCGCGTTCGAGCGTCAGCAAAGTGTCGAGAGCCGGTCCCTGAACCTGTTGCCCGTCGCCGTCGTACCGTTGCCGCACCGATAGCGATAGGATCGGGTTCGCGAGACCGAAGAACGCGTAGGAAGCCCCACCCTCCGCCTTCCCGCCCGATGTGAAGACACGTGCCGCCGCCGAATAGGAGTGGCGGCCCACAAGATCCCGTCCGGAGGTCTGGGCACCGAGCGCGAAGCCGAGCAGCTCCCTCCTCCGCAGGAATAGATCCTCGTCCGTCCGCGAGATCGCTGGCGTGGCAACGGCCGACCGCGACGAGATTTCCCAGTAGGTCGGCGCCAGCGTTGGCAGGGGCGAGTAGTCTTCGACCGGAGCCGTGGAAGCTCCCCGCACCGTGGGCGGAAGCGCGGCATCGAAGCGAGCGACGGCGCGGACTGCGCCGGCTCCTGCGTCCGGTTCGAAGGGGATCCGTTCGACCTCCCAACCGTCTACGTGATACCCGCTGAAGTAGAGCCACGACCCGGACGGATCGACGGAGGGATACGCGGCCCCGGTCCGCACGTTAGTCAACATGACCGGCGCCGCAGCGGCACCCGTCGCGCCATCGACACCGGCCCCGAGGATGTTGAGGATCCCACTACGGTCCGATGCCCACACGAGCCAGCGCCCATCCGCGCTCCACATCGGACCCATATCGAGGGCGCGGTCATCCGTAACCTGATCCACCAGTGCGCCGCTCCGCCCGTCCAGGATCACAACATCGTGGTGGGCATCGGGGAGCCACCGCGTCGCCGCGATCCATCGTCCGTCGGGGGAGTGACTCGGAAAGGCCCAATGAACGTTCGGATCCGACGCGACGAGAACCGTTACCACCCCCGTCTCGAGATCGACCCTGACGAGGGAATTCGTGCCGTCGCCTTCTTGAACGGCCACGGCGTGCTCGCCCATGGGCGAAACCGAGGGCTGCGTCAGGCGCGCGCTCCGGGTCAACCGATGCTGACCACCGGTCAGGTCGAAGATGTAGAGATCGCTATACGTCCGATACGGATCCTCCAGCTCCAGCTGCGCAACCAAAAGGCGTCCATCCGGAAGCCAATCGAACGTGCTGAGTCCGTTCGTTCGGCCCAGGGGCCGGACCAGGCCGGTGCCAAGCTCTCGAAGGTGCAACTGGAGATCGGAACGGCCGTCCGAGCGTGTGTAGACCAACCAACGGCCGTCAGGAGACACTCTGGGGTGCAGCCCCCAACGCGCTCCTGACGTCAATTGCTCCGGCTCCGACACCGGGCCTCGCTCAGCAAGGCGCGCATCCAGATCGGTCAGTTCGAGTTCGAGCTGCGCCTCCCAGGCGCGCCACTCGGACGACAACGACACACCTAGCGCACTCTCTCCGGCCGCATCGAGCCGATAGGGAATCCACTGACCCGCGATCGCCTCGACGAGGGCTCCCATGCGATCCTCCCCGTGGCGTTCCAGCAGGAAGTCAAAGAAGAGCGAGCCGTATGCGTAGGGGCGGTTCCCCCCCGGCCATAGCGGCGACTCCCCCGCGGCCTGGCCGATATTCTCGAAGCGACCCTCGAGCACCGCCGTCCGGAGTTGCATCTCGTTGAACGTTCCCCGCACCCTGCCCGCCTGGCTAAGTCGTGACTCGTACCAGGTAGCGAGACCTTCGCGGATCCAGCGTGGCGTGCCCAAGCCGGGAAAGAAGGGCCATTCCGACGAGATGCGGCCGAACACCCCGCGCGCGACCCGTCCGATAGGATTCCGGACCGGATCGAGGTGAACGATGTGCGCGAGTTCGTGCGTGATGACGAGGTCCATCCATTCGTCCATGTGCCCTAGCGAGAGCGCATCGGCGGGCGGGCGGGCAAAGATCGTGATGCGATTGGAAGGCGTGACCTGCGCGAAGCCGTTCGACACGTCGGTGTGGTCCGTCACCACCACGTCAATGACATCGCGGGGTGGCTCGATGAAGAAGTCGGACAGCTCTGTCCAAGCATGCTCCGCTCGGTCGGCCGCCTTCCGACCCAACGATTCCAGGCGCGCGGGGAAGGTCACGCGGAAGTGTTCGGTGGAAATCGTTCGCCAGGCCTCGTCCGGCGCCTGCGCCCAGGCCGCCGAAGGAGAGAGGATGAGCGCACAGCCGCAAGCGCCGACTACGCCGCGCACCACGCTGCCGAGCTTGAAAAGCCCCGCCCCCCGCGCCAACCTTCTCCCCCCACCCTTCGGAATCATCGGTAATGGCCTCCAAGAGAAGCATCTGGTTCCACCTCGGTCACGCCTTCGAGAGGGCTCGCCTCGGCACGCCTCCCAAGCGATCCATTGCTGCGCTGGCCGAGCGCGGACGTAGCGAACGCGGTCCGACCCGGCGCGACCGGCACGACGTGGAGGCGCGGGCAGGGCTCCCGTCCGCCGATGACCTCATGGCGGCCGGAATCGCCATGCTGGTCGACCGGGCCCTCGCCGGATGGGGGAAACGAAGCGAACCCGGATTCACGAGACTGGCCCGCGCGGGCATGGCCGGGGCGGCCGCCGCGTTGGTCGTCGATCTTGTCCGACCCCTGCTCAGGGGGCAGGCCGAACTGCCGGTCATCGACCGGGAAACAGCGAGCCGGCTCGTAGCCGGCGTCGGACAGGGTCTCGTATACGCCTCGATCGTCGAACCGCGCGTCCCCGGCCCAGCGGCGGTGAAGGGCGCTCTGTACGGCTCGGCAGAGTATGCGATGGACCCCATGGGTGGACTGGCAGGTCTGCTGGGGTCGCACACCCCGCACGGAGGCCTTCCGGTCATCGGGGCCGTTGTCGACGGGCTCGACCGCCACGATCGGGCCTACCTGGAGCATGTGGTCTTCGGCATCGCGCTCGCCTTGATTTACGAATCCAGTGTCTCGAGCAAGGGAATCCTGCCCGACGGCGTGTAGCCCGCGTTGACCGCTGTGCTGAGGGAATAACCCGACGGGCACGGAGCGAGCTGGATGCCTCCCCCATCGCCGGGGCCCTGCGCGCGCCGGGCTTCGAGGGGAAGGATGCCCAATAGTTGAGACCCACCCTCCTCTGCGGGACCGAAGCCACCTACGTAGCAGAAGGCTCCGGGATTTCCACGAACTGCCGCGCCTACATACCGTCCGGCGAGTCCATCCCACCGATCGAGCAGCACGTAACGGGCTCCCAACGAGTCGGCGAGAGCGAGGTGGGCCACCGGGTCTTCGTTGAACGGAAACGCTCGGCTGGGATGTCCGCTCAAGAGGTAGAAATGCCGGGGCTTACGCGAGAGTACCGCAGATCCATCCGGGAGGCCTCGCGCCGTCCAGGCTGCCGCACTCACGAAGTATCCGACCTGGGGTCCGTAGCAGGCCCAAGACCCGCGCTCCTCGGAAATCGACGCACACGTCGACGCCGTGCGGACACCGTCGACCCAGTTCGTAGCGGCGGGCAGAAAGAGCGAGAGAAAGACTATCGCCGCCACGGCGTTGCCAGCGAACTCCGGGAGGCGGCCCCTGGCTTCGCGGAGCGCAACCGCACCATATAGGAAGACCAAGGGATAGAGGGGGAGCGCGAAGCGATCGCCGCTCCAGACTTCCGGCCACAGCAGAATCAGCCCGGTGTAGAGAGGAAGGAAGATCTCCACAGGACCGAGCCTCTCCCGCACGAGCAGGCCCCAACCCGCGAGCGCGGCAAGCCCTAGAACGATGCCGAGGGGCGCCAGGAACGGACCGTCCGCCCCGAAGACGCCGGCCGGACCGTGATTCAAGACGTACGCCCCGGCATTCGCCGCGAGGCGCGGAATCAGGCCGAGCACCCCCACACTCCCTAACGCGGGCTGGTACGGATCGACCATCCAGAACTCGGCCCCGTACTGGGCCACGCCGGGTGCCCTCCCACGTAACCACCACAGAAGCATCGGGAGGCCGACCAGGGCGGAGGCGGTCCCGAGCGCACCCCATCTCCGGCGAAAGGCAAGCCATCCGAGGAGCGCCAACACGAGGGGAAGACCCGCGGAGCGCGTGAAGAAGGCCATACCCGCCGCGGCGACGCCGACCACGAGCCACACCCCTCGCGCGCCATCCTCGTCGGCTCTCCGGAGGGCGAGAAGGCCAGCGAGCGTCAGAGCCATGAAGACAGGATCGGACAAGATC
The DNA here is from genome assembly GCA_027623325.1 of Gemmatimonadota bacterium. Classification (GTDB taxonomy): domain Bacteria; phylum Gemmatimonadota; class Gemmatimonadetes; order Longimicrobiales; family Gaopeijiaceae; genus UBA2589. The sequence continues at coordinate 87,843 of JAQBXY010000006.1, read as the reverse complement.
CAGTGACTGTAGTACACGACCGCGGAGGAGAGCGCGAACACGAGTGCGACTGCCAGGCCCGCGACGGCACCGAGGGAGCGCGCCGCCAACAAGTACGTCAACCCGACTGCTGTAATGGTCGAGACCACCGCAGTCAGCTTCAACGCGACCCAGGACCGGGCGCCGAAGCCGATCAGAACAGCCAGAATCCCCGGAAAGACGGGCGGATACTTGGTGTGGGGCAGCCCTTCCGGGTCGAAGACGTCGGTATAGCTCCCGGTAGTCAATAGCCCGTGTGCCAAACTGATGTAGCCGGCGTTGTCACCGCCCGTATGCGGCACGGGGTTGAACGCCGCGGCGACCACCACGGTGCTCACCGTGACGGCGACCGCAAAGAGGCTCCAGTGAAGGCGGGCTGAGGTCACTCCTCGAGTTCTCCGACCACCGCGGAGATCACTCCGGCTGCCTCACGGAGCCGCCGCCGCGCCTCGTCGGCATCGGTGCCCAGCCGACCCATCACCAGCGCGGTCTTCACCTGTCCGTCGGCCCGGTTCAGAAGATCACGCGCGATCGTGCGTTCGACATTGAGGACCTCCTCGAGAATGCGTTCACCGCGGTCCTGGAGCTTGGCGCACGTGACCTGGAGATCGACCATCAGGTTCCCGTGCACCTTCCCGAGGCGCACCATCGCACCCGTCGTGATCGTGTTCAGGACGAGCTTGGTCGCGGTGCCCGCCTTCATGCGTGTGGACCCAGTGATGACTTCTGGGCCAACAAGCACTGCGATCACCACATCGTGTTTCTCGACGACCTCAGGCGAGGGAGTGGTGCACATCAGGAAGCCGGTCCGCGCGCCCAATTCGCGTGCCCGATCCAGTGCCCCGTGCACGTAGGGCGTCGTGCCTGAGGTGGCGATCCCGAGCACGAAGTCGTTCGAATTCACCCCGAGAGCGTCAATCGCGGTACCTCCATCCGCTGGGCGATCCTCGGCTCCCTCCTGGGCACGCACCAGCGCCTCGACACCACCCGCAATGACGCCTCGCACCATGCTCGGGTCGGTTCCGAACGTCGGGGGCATCTCGGCGGCGTCGAGGACGCCGAGTCGGCCCGACGTGCCTGCGCCGACGTAGATGAGCCTCCCACCCGCCCGAAACGCGGCCTCTGCGAGTTCGAGAGCCCGCGCGATTGCGGTGCGCGCCTCGCGAACCGCGGAAGCCACGAGCTCGTCTTGCGCGTTGATGAGGTCGACGATCCCGAGCGCGTCGAGTTCGTCGATCCGCGCGGAAGCCGGATTACGCTGTTCGGTGAGGCGGTGATCCCGCATGAATGCTTGTATCCGGGGTGAGGCAGGCTGATCTTCAGCGGCATTCGAAGCTACTCGGCTGCGGCCAACCGCGGCAACGCGCGCACTCTCGAGGCACGTTCTCCGATGACCAAGTCTGTCACCTCTCTCGTTCGCCACGTACTCGGCACAGGCCTCCTCGTCGTGGGTGCGTCCGCCTGCACTTCGGCAGAGTCGGCCCAGGGCACATGGGCCTTTCCCGAGGGGTGGGCGTATTCGTCGGTAGTCCCTCCGATCACGGCCTCCGAGGGCATGGTGGTGACGACCGACGCCTACGCGAGTCAGGTCGGCATCGACATCCTCCGGGCCGGAGGGAACGCGATCGACGCTGCCATCGCGGTTCAGTTCGCGCTCGCGGTGGTGAATCCCGAAGCGGGGAACATCGGAGGCGGAGGATTCATGGTCCTCCACACAGCCGACGGCCAGACGGCTTCTCTCGACTTTCGTGAGAAAGCGCCCTTGGCGGCCAGCCGCGACATGTTCCTCGACGCCGCCGGCAACGTCACGAATGCCTCGGTCGTGGGCCACCTGGCCGCGGGCGTACCTGGAACAGTCTCAGGCATGTGGAAGGCGCACGAGCGATTCGGGTCACGCTCCTGGACCGAGCTCGTCGCGCCCGCGATCGCTCTGGCCGATGGCTTCGAGGTCCTGCCGCGATTCCTCGGCTCGCTGAGCCCGGAGATGATCGAGGCGCTCTCCGCCTATCCTGCGTCGGCGGCACAATTCCTCCCTCGCGAAGGGCAACCTCCAGAAGTGGGCGATACGCTCCGCCAGCCGGACCTCGCCGCAACGCTACGACGGATTCGTGATCAGGGGCCAGACGGATTCTATCGAGGGGTCACCGCCGATCTGATCGTAGACGAAATGAAGCGAGGCAAGGGCATCATGACCCATGAGGACCTCGCATCCTATGAAGCGCTGTGGCGCGATCCGATCTCGTTCTCCTATCGAGGACACACCGTGATTTCGATGCCGCCCTCGTCGTCGGGCGGCGCAACGATGGCAGAAATCGCGAATATCCTGAGCACCTTCGAACTGGGGTCGCTGCCCTGGCACTCGGCGGAGATGGTCCACTTGTACGCCGAAGCCTGGCGACGTGCATATGCGGACAGGAACCACTACCTCGCCGACCCCGACTTCATAGACATCCCGCTGCAACGCATGACCTCGCCGGATTATGCGATCGAACGGGCAGGAACGATTTCCACGACGTCGGCGACCTCCTCGGCCGATGTCGGTCCGGGAATGGAGGGAGGCGCTGATGAGAGTCAGAATACGACGCACTTCTCGATCGTCGATGCCGAAGGAAACGCCGTGGCGGTCACTACTACGATCAACTCGTGGTACGGCAGCAAAGTGACCGTGGAGGGAGCCGGTTTCGTTCTCAACAACGAGATGGACGACTTTACTTCCAAGCCCGGCACACCCAACCAATACGGCCTCGTGCAGGGTGAGAACAACTCGGTCGGTCCGGGGAAGCGCATGCTGTCCGCCATGACGCCTTCGATCGTGCTCGACTCGACCGGCGCGGTCCGCATGGTCACCGGTACGCCGGGTGGAGCGACGATCATCACTACGGTCTTCCAGACGATATCGAACGTACTCGACTACGGGATGAACGCGGTGCAGGCGGTGAACGCCCCGCGCGTGCACCACCAGCACCTGCCGGACCAGATCTACTATGAACCCGGTGCCCTCGACGCGGCGACGGTCCGCGCCCTCGAGGCGCTCGGGCACACGATGGTCGAGCGTTCGGGAGTATCCGGGGACGTTCAGATGATCCTGGTCGACGGCGGGCGGCTCACGGCCTGGTCCGATCCACGACGGGGAGGCGCGGCGATCGGGTATTGATCGACGCGGACCGCCCTCATCGGGACCAAACGCCGACCTACCGATCCGCAACGCCCATGAGGGGTATGTGCCGCAATGCGTGAACTGCGATCGCTCATCCCCTACTTCCGTCCGTACCGGCGACCCCTGGTATTGGGACTGGTCTGTGTCCTGTTCGCAAACGTATTCCAGGTGGTCGGCCCGTGGCTGATGAAGCTCGCCATCGATGGGCTCGGCGACCCGAACGTGACCCCTCGTCGCATTCTAGCACTCGCCTCGTTGATCGTGGTGGCGTCTGTCGTGGGCGGAGCGTTCCGCTACGGCATGAGAGAGCTGCTGAACGGCATCAGTCGCAGGATCGAAGCCGACATACGGAATGACTTCTTTCGCCACCTGCTCCGGCTCGACGCCACCTTCTACGGAAGTACTAGAACGGGCGATCTGATGAGCCGGGCCACGAACGATACGATGTCGGTCCGCATGGCCGCCGGGCCCGCGATCATGTACACGGCCAACACCGTCGCGAGTTTCGTGTTCGCGCTGGCCCTCATGATCTGGATCAGCCCTCGGCTCACGCTCTACGCGATGATTCCGATGATCGTGCTCCCGGCCATCGTGCTCTCGTTCGGCAAGATCATCCACAAGCGCTTCGAGGAGATCCAGGAGCAGTTCTCGGCGCTCTCGACCTTCGTGCAAGAGAGTCTCACGGGCGTACGAATCGTGCGGGCGTACACCCAGGAATCCGAGCAGGCCCGCCAGTTCGACGCGTTCAACGACGAGTACCGCGTCCGCAACATGAAGCTGGTCCTGACGGCCGGGGCCTTCCACCCATTCCTCATGTTGATCGCGGGGGCGGCCACGGTACTAGTTACGTGGCTGGGGGCACTCGAGGTGATGGCCGGCACGATGACGATCGGCGACTTCGTGGCGTTCGGGTTTTATCTGGCCTTACTGGTGTGGCCAATGATCGCGCTGGGATGGGTCGTCAATCTGTACCAGCGAGGAGCGGCGTCGATGGGACGACTCAACCGCATCTTCGAAGCGGTTCCCGCCGTCGTCGTGCCCTCAGAACCGAAGTCTCTCCAGGGAGCTCTGGGTGGAGTCGAGTTCAGAAGTGTGTCGTTCGTATACCCCGGGACGGAACGCCGCGTGCTCGACCAGATCGACTTCACGGTCGAGCCAGGCCAGACCGTCGCGATCGTGGGACCCACAGGCTCGGGAAAGAGCACGTTGATCGGGCTTCTTGCCCGTCTGTACGATCCGATGGAGGGGCAGGTGCTGCTCGACGGCGTGCCCCTGACGGAGATCGACCCGGCCGACCTCCGGCGTCAGATCGGGATGGTGCCCCAAGACAGCTTCCTCTTTTCCGACACGATCGAGGGCAACATCGGATTGGGACTCGGTCGGGGAGAGGATGCGGACGAGCCATCAATCGACACCGCCATCCGAACCGCAGCGGGAATCGCGCAGCTACACGGCCAGATTCTCGACTTCCCCAACGAATACGCCACCATGCTCGGTGAGCGCGGCATCAATCTGTCGGGGGGCCAGAAGCAGCGCGCCACACTGGCCCGTGCACTCGCTCGGGACCCCGTCATTCTGGTGCTGGACGATGCGCTGAGCGCCGTCGATACGCACACAGAGTCCGCGATCCTGGCCGACCTGCGAAACGTGACCGGTGGGCGAACGGCCTTCATCATCAGCCACCGAGTGAGCGCGGTCATGAACGCGGACAAGATCCTCGTCCTTGAGGGAGGCCGCATCGTTCAAGAGGGTCGGCACGCCGTCCTGATAACGGAGGAAGGCACCTATGCCCGCCTCTTGAGACGTCAGCTACTCGAAGAAGATCTGGCGACGGATCGGGCGTAGCCTGTCGCCCGGTACCTCAAGCTCTCGCGACTAGATCCGCTCGAGAATGAAGTTCGGCGTGAAGCGCGTAAGCCATGTGCTCAGCACCGTGAACTTCCCGGTCAGTAGCAGAATTCCCAGGAATATGAGCAGCACGCCCGACGCCTTCTCAATGACGGGGATCCAGTGCCGGAACTTCCGGAACGTCTGAAGGAAGGAGTCGAGAGCGAGGGCAGCGATCAGGAAGGGCACCGCGAGGCCGAGCGAATACACGCTCAAAAGGCCGACGCCAGCCCACATGGTATCCTGCGAAAACCCGTACGTCAGAATGGCCCCGAGGATCGGTCCGATGCACGGAGTCCACCCTGCGCCGAATGCCATCCCGACGCCGAGCGTCCCCAGATAGCCCGCAGGCTTGTTGGCGAGATGGATCCTCTTCTCCTGCATGAGGGGTGTCAATCGAAACACGCCGGAGAGGTGAAGGCCCAAGACGACGATGATCAAACCGCCGATCCGGGCGATCCATACTTCGTAGAGGCGAAAGAACTGACCTAGAAACGAGGCCGAGGCACCGAGCAGGATGAAGATCGAACTGAATCCGATCACGAAAAGGCTCGCGTGAACCATCGTAGCCTTTCGGTTCACCCCTCCTTCCAGATCTTCGAGACTCATCCCTGTGATGAAGGTGAGATAGCTGGGGACGAGGGGCAGAACGCACGGAGACAGGAAGGAGAACACACCCGCCGTAAACGCGATCAGGATTCCTACTTCGACTTCATTCACTGTGTCGCCTTCTCTGAATTATTGGCATGCCTCTCTGCCTCCCGTTCTTCGAACCGGGCACGCCGAGCCTGCACATACGCCCGGACGCCCGTGGTGATCCCGATCCATCCGGCGACCACTGCCACCGCCCACCCCATCGCCGCGGGTGCGAGGGCCGCCATCCCCGCGATCACCAACACCCCGATCGACAGAAAGCCGAGCACCGTTCGGTCCTCACGGCCGAGCGTCCGGTTTCCTGCCAGTGCGTCGCCCAGAACCTCGCTGGCCCTCACGACCGACGCCATCGTGAGACGTCGTGGGGTGGCCCGCCATGCGCGCAGTTCCCGCTCGATCCGTTCCGGAAGTGTGCCATGAGGATCGAGCGGTTCGATCGACATGCCTACCGCGGTGGACACCGGTCGACCTCCGATGATCGGACCACCCGGCAAGACGATTTCAACCGAGGACGCGAGATCCGCGAGAAACAGACCCTCGAGCTGTTGCCCCAAACCTCCATCCAGAACACCCACGTCGATTTCCCAGTTCCCGAGCAGGCTCGCTCGGTTGAGATTGCTCGAGCCGACCCGACACCACACCCCATCGACGACCGACGTCTTGGCGTGGATCATGGATCCCTGCCACTCGAAGATTCGAACGCCGGCCTCCAGCAGCGTGCGATAGCCGCCCCGTGACATCGAGCCCACGATCGGCCAGTTGTTGTGCGCCGGCACCAGGATTCGGACGTCGACGCCTTGTTGGGCCGCGGCCGCCAGCGCTTCCGACAGAGCGAGCGGCGCCACGAAGTAGGCATCCGTGATCCAGATCGACCTCTGCGCTCGACCCGCGGAGAGATGGAGGGTCCGGTATACCCGGGCCCTCCCCGGCTCGCCCTCAATGAGCCATACGGGGACGCCGCCGTCCGGCGCCGGGTTCTCTGGGGGTGGAGCCGGCGACCCAATCGGTGCACCGATCGACGCCCAGACCGCCTCGAATGCACGCGCTGCCGCGTGCGCGGCGGGGCCCCGAATCTCGAGTCCGGTATCCCGCCATGGCGATTCGGTCGCGGTGCCGGCCCACTCGACGCCGATGCACAGGCCCCCGAGGTGTGCGACGTCCCCGTCTACCACGATCAGCTTGCGGTGGTCGCGTTGGAGAGCCCCGAACGGATTGCCCAACGCGACGGTGGGCGGGTTGAAGGCGCGTACCTGAACGCCTGCCCTACGGAGGGGTTTCCAAAACGACCGGGGCGTGGCCCAACATCCGAACCAATCGTAGATGAGGTAGACGGCGACCCCCTCTTGGGCCTTTTGAACGAGTACCTCGCGGAACTCACGACCGACCGCGTCGTCTCGGACGAGGTAGTTTTCGAAGTAGACGAAACGCTTCGCCGCCTGGATGGACTCGAGCCAGGACGAGAAAGTGCTGGGGCCGTCGAAGTGAAGCGAAATTTCGTTTCCGCAGATCGTCTCCCCGCCGGTGGCGCGAGAAAGCTCACTCCAAGGGAACCGGGCTTCCGCCTCTTCGGGTGGGAGGCGACGAGGCACCAGGGGGCGGGGCGGCGGTTCGGTGCGTTCCATCAACGGGTCCGTCCGGCGCGCACCGCGGTGAGGGCGGTGTCAATAAAAAGGTGGGCGTCCCCCTGAAGGTCGAGAGACGCCCACTCAGGGGCAAGCTGCTAGGCCCGAGGCTATTCCGAACGGAGCGCCGCGATCGGTTCCACCCTCGTGGCCCGCCTTGCCGGCACATACGAGGCGACGATCGCCACCGTGGCCAACACCAAGCCGACACCCGCATAGGTTGCCGGGTCTGTCCCGTTCACTTCGTACAGGAGTTCCACGAGGAAGCCGGACAGAGCGCGAGCGGCCAAAACACCGATGACGAGCGCCGCACCTGCCAGGATGGCACCCTCGCGCAAGACCATTCCGAGCACTTGTCGCTGCTGCGCTCCGAGCGCCATCCGGACTCCGAACTCTCGTGTACGCTGGCTGACGGCGAAGGCGAGGACGCCGAGTACACCGATCGCCGCAATCAGGAGGGCGAGTACCGCGAAGGCAGAGAAGAGCGCTGCGTTCAGACGGTTCGCAGCGATGTCCTCGGTCCGCAACTCGGTGAGCGTCGCAACGTTGTCGACAGGCCGGTCGGCATCCAGTCCCTTCACGATCTCGCTCACGCGGCGCGCCACCGGTCCCGGCTCGCCGGCCGTAGCTACTATGATCGCGGGGCCCGGGAAGCCCTGTGCTGCGGGTAGATAGATCGTATGTGCGCCCTCTACTGCCAGACCGTATTCACGTGTGTTCGCGGCAACCCCCACAATCCGGTTCCACTCGCCCCATTCACCATTGAACTGCTGCCCCGAGATCCGGCGATTGATCGGGCTCTCATTCCCGAAGAGGTCCATCGCCATGCGTTCGTTGATGATGGCTACGGGTTCGTCTCCCGCAACGTCCGTTGAGAGGAAGACTCGTCCCTGAACCATGGGCACCCCAACGGTACCGAAGTAGTCGGGAGAAACCGTGTTGACCTGCATCATCGGCGACGCGAGGCCCTCTTCCGCGAGATCCTCGACCCGGAAGTTGCGCTGTTGCAGGGTAACGACCTCGAACGGGGCCCGGGACGCGTACGCTGCGGCCCTGACTCCCGGGAAGCTTCCGATCTCCTCAACCACGCGGTCCATCAGGATCAGGTCCTCCGCGGCATCGAGTCCGGTGATGTTCGGCGCCTGCATGGTGACCACGTTCTCGTAGGCGAGCCCGGTATCCACCTGCGTCAGATTGATGAGGCTGCGCACCATCAGCCCTGCGCCGATCAGCAAGGTGAACGAAAGGACCAGCTGGCTCACGACGAGTCCGTTCTGGACGTACTTTCGAGAGAGTCCTACCCCGCCTCGCGCTCCTCCGGCCGCGCCGGCGGCGTTGCCGAGGCTGTGGACACTCGGGAGTGACGGAGCCCAGGCGAGTAGGACGGCCACGACGACGGCCACGACTATGGTGAAGCCGAGTACGGGAAGGTCAATGCCGATCTCGCCGGTCCGAACCGTGAAGCGGTTCGCATACTCGACCAGAAGCTCCATGCCGAAGACGGCGAGCACGAGTCCCAACCCTGCCCCAGCTAGCGAGAGGATCAGGTTCTCGGTCAGGAGTTGATTCCGCAGGGCGGTTCGACCGGCCCCAAGCGCCGCTCGCACGGTGAGCTCGCGCTCCCGCCGCACGATCCTCGTGAGCGTGAGATTCGCGACATTCGCGCACGCGAGAAGAAGGACGAGCGCCACGGTTCCCATCAAGACGATGAGCGTCGGACGAGCCTCGCTGGTGAGTTCGTCCTGCCACAGCGTGGCTTGGATCCGCATCTCCAGGTGCGGAGGATAGGCACCTGCGTACGCCGCGCGCATCGCGCCGTGCAGGGACTCGAGTTCGGCCTGCGCAGCCGCCGGCGACTGGCCCGGCTTGAGGCGAGCGAAGACGTCCGTCATGCGATGGTTCCGAGCGTCCTGCATCGTCGCACTGATATAGTGGTCGTTCGTCGCGTAGTTGACGAAGAAGTCCTGCTTCCGAGTTTCCGTGTAGTGCGTCCCGGGCTCGAGGACCCCGACGATACGCGTGACTTTCGGCGCGGAGAACGCATAGAGTCGGACGGTTGTACCGATGACGTCCGGGTCCGCGCCGAACACGCGAGTCCAGTAGTCGTGCGTGAGAACCATGACCGGTTCTGCCCCCTGACCGTCGTCCTGACGACCGAGGGAACGACCCACCGCCGGGTTGATCGCGAGCACCTCGAAGTAGTTCGCCGTGACCAGCCCACCGACCGCTCGGTGCGGATCCTCATCACCGACGACGGTGAAGGTCCAGTCGCCGTACTCTACGAACTGATCGAGTGTCTGCGACTGCTCGCGGTAGTCCTGGACTTCTTCGAAGGAGAACCGAGTGTTGTCCACGCCAGCCGCCAGCAGGGGCTGCTTGAGATACACGATGCGATCCGCGTCGGGATACGGGAGCGGTGACAGTAACACACCGTTGATGACGCTGAAAATCGCCGTGTTCAGACCGATTCCCAGACCCAGGGTCAGAACGAATGCAACCGTATATCCAGGAGTCCTAAGCAGACTCCGTACCGTAAGTCGCACGGTTCTCATCATGGCACCCTCCCTCCCCTGTTTGCGAACGAGACGTTCGCCCCTGCGAACGCCCTGACCCTCATGAACCTATGTCCGTCCGAATGGGACGTCTTGAACGAACCCAACCTTCCCGGTCAGGTGAGCCGGGCTTGAAAGCGGTAGGAAATCAGCTTGTATGCCAGCTTGGCGACGAGGAAGTCCGGTGCGTTCAGCCCCGGAACGGGCGCCAGTTCCACGATGTCCGCGGCGATGACCTCTCGCTCGGCGAAGACCCGCTTCAGGAAGCGCAACGTCCGATACCAATCACCGCCTCCGGGCTCAGGAGTCCCGGTGGAGGGAACGAGCGACGAATCGAAGTAGTCCACGTCGAACGTGAGATAGACCTTGGGGCCCAACGCCTCGAGCGCTCGATCCATCCACGCGTCATTCTCCCACATTTCGTCGGCCCAGATGAGTGTCGACGCTGTGGAAGCGCGCGAAACGTCCACCTCCTCCTGACTCACGGCACGTAGACCGACGCCGACCACATCGGCCCGGTCCAGTACCCGCGCCATCGCCGATGCGTGGGAGTTCGCTGTGCCTTCGTATTCGCCCCTCAGATCCGCGTGCGCGTCCATCTGCAGCACCGAGATCCGATCGGAGTGCCGCTCGGCCTGCGCCAGAATCGCTGGAGACGACACCGAATGTTCTCCTCCCAGCATGAGCACGAATCGATCTCCCGCGGCATCGGCCACGCGGCCATATACCTCCTGCAACTCCTGCATGGCAGGAGTCGCGCCGGCTCGGGTCAACTCGATGGCCGGGAGCGTATGGATCGAAAGTCGGGCACCAGGCTCGCAGTCGAACTCCTGGTCGTACAACTCGACATACCGTGACGCGGACAGGATGCCCGCCGGACCTCGGCGGGTGCCACCTCCCCATGAGGTGGTGGACTCGTAGGGAACGGGGAGGAGGATGGCGTCTGCCCGTTCAAAGCTGTCCGCAGGCTCATCCAGACCGAGGAAGGTATGCGGCAGCTCCCACGGGAGGTCGCCTAGCCCACTTGGGACACTATGCGGGCGCACCTTTTCCGATCCTCGGCCTGCTGCGTCGGGGTCGTGACGGTTGGGCATGCGAAACTCGATCTCTACGCGATTTCAATGGGACAGATGAGGCCTTCTTTGGTCAACTCGACCCCCGCGTCCTGGCAGTCCTTGCAGAGGCCATAGATCTCCAGGCGTCTCCGAACGGGCAGGAAGCCATGCTCCGTTCGCACCCGATTCTCGACACGGTACAACTCGTTGCTCTCGAATTCGGTCACGGTCCCGCATTCCACACAGATCATGTGTTCGTGGATGGGGTTGTTCGAGAGCCGATGCTCGTAGCGTTTGAAACCCTCTCCGAAGTCGTGTTCCTCTACGAGCCGGCTGCGGACCAGAAGATCCAGCGTTCGGTAGATCGTCGCCTTGCCGATTCGTTCACCACCGGCCCGAAGCGCTCCCTCGATGTCATCGACTGAAAGGTGCCCGTCGGATGCGATGACCACCTGTGCAACAGCCTCCCGCTGGTGAGTTACGGGAAGACCGAGGTCCCGGAGGTAACGTGAGAACAGCCGTATGAACGGAGACGACGCTTGTTCCGTGGTCACAATTCTCTCGCCAGGAATACGTCGTCGTACTCTGCAATCAACTCTTCAAAGCGTTCCGCTGACGCATCGATCTCGACCTCTCGCGGTTCCCCTTTTTCTTCACCGCCACGTCGCACGACCCCTTCCATGACTCCCGGGAAGAGTTCCGCAGGTGCTTCCCCCTCACGTGTAAACGAAGGCTCTACGGTGATGCCCGTCCCCGTGTGCTCCGCATTGTAGGCGACGGTAACCATGCTCCTGCGTTCCTCGCCGACCTGAAACGTGCTGACGGCGACGAGCCCTTGTTCACGCCTCCCTCGCCGAACCGGAGGAAAGATCCAGAGCCGATCGATGGTCTCGACCCCGAGCCGATCCCGTAGGCGGATCAACATCCGCGGAAGGGCCTCGGGCACGCCCGGGTCGACGTCCTTGTGGGGTCCCGACGTGCTCAACGACCGGCTCCCTTGACTCTTACTTTGGCCACTGCGGCCCGGGTCGCCTCCAGCACTTCGCCCATCGCCCGTTCCATCGGCCCGGGGACCATTGCCCCCGATGCCTTCACGTGCCCACCTCCGTTGAACCGACGGGCAAGCGCGTTGACGTCGACCAGCCCATTGGAGCGAAAGGAGATCTTCACATCACCGCCCGTGGTGCTCCGGAACAGAAGGCCGACTTCGGTGCCGGAAATCGAACGCGGAATGTCGACGATGCCCTCAAGGTCTTCCGCCGTCGCGCCGAACTCCTCGTACCGCTCCCGGGGAATCACCATCCACGACACACCGGAGTCGGAATCGTGCTCGAGCGATTCGAGCGCGAAGCGAAGCACCTGGTACCGGCGCAGGGGCGACGAACCGTAGATCCGCTCGTGCATCGCCTCCGGTTCGACCCCGCGCTCGATGACCTCTGCGACGACGCGGTGGCAGCCAGCCGTCGCGTTCTCGAACCGAAAGCCACCGGTGTCGGTGAGGATCCCGACATAGATGCCCTGGGCCACTTGGTCCGTCCAAGGGCCGTTCGCCGCCAGAATCACATCGTAGACGAGCTCGCCAGTGGCACAGGCGGTCGTGTCTCGCAGCGAGACTCCGCCGATGGCGTGGTCGCCGACCGGGTGGTGATCGATGACCACGGTGGACACATCGCGAATCATCTCATGCACCCGTCCGATGCGCGGCACCTCGCCGGTATCGAGCACCACCGCCAGATCGGCGGTCTCACACAGCTCGCGCGCTCGCCTGGAGCCCACCGGGACGATCCACTCATTCCTCTCGACGAGGAAGCGCAAGCCGTCCGGAAAGGCGGTCGGATTGATGATCCAGGCTTCGGTCCCGTTGGCGCGGAGCCACGAAGCGATCGCCGCTTGGGAGCCGGCGCCATCGCCGTCGGCGTTCAGGTGGGTGGTCAGAATCGCGCACCGGGATGCCAGAAGTGCATTCCGGGTTTCGTTGACCGCCGCCGCACGGTGCGAAGGCGTTCGATAGCTCAAGAAACGTTCCTGACCCTGGAGGCGTGGAGTCCGGTCGCTCGGTGTCGACCGGTACGGCAAAGCTACCGCGGTCAGGGGTCGGCCCGCTACCGACCTTGGTTCCCCAGACTCCTTAGCCACCCGGAAGCCGCTTCCTCAGCTTCGCCCACGTGGACGCCAGGTGGACCGCCCTCGAAGCTTCGCTGCCTCCCACACGTGCGGTCCGCAGGGCAGCCCTCAACGCCTCGGGTCGATTCGGGTGGGGCGGAAGGTCGACGAAGGCGTTCCCAACCTCTCCGATCGTGTGGGCGTCCGAGCCCGCACCACCAAGCTTGCCGAGTCGCGCGGCAAGCTCCTGTGCTCTCCGATTGGCGTTCACCGAATGCAGCCGTGCGTTGAAGACCTCGATCACATCACACAACGGACCAAGCGTTTCCGCGTACTTGCCACCCCCACCCTTCCCCCCGGCAAAAGGGTGGGGCAAATAGGGGATGCCACCCTGAGCCCTGATCTGACCGATGGTCTCCTCGGCCGGGGTGCCCTTGGGGATCTCCGCCGTCAGATAGAGTCCGATCACATCGATCCCTTCGGCGGTCTTCACCTCCTCCCCCGGAATGATTCGATCGGGATGGGCCTCCGCCATACGAAGCGCGACTTCGAGTCGGTTGTGATCGGTGATGGCGATGCGTCCGTACCCCCGCTCCATCGCTGCGGCGAGGACGAACTCTGGGTCGGACAGGCAGTCCCACGAACCGGCCGTGTGGAGATGCATGTCGATTCTCATCGTAGACTGCCCTGCTCGCTCGCGGAGTACAGCGAGGACCGCGTCCGCCTCTTCGATCAAATCTTCGCGACTGCCGTCGTTGTCGACGACGAAGTCCGAGGCCGACCGTTTCGCCTCTGGGTCCAGCTGCGCGGCGATCATACGATCGGCCTCCTCGCCGCCGATGCCACGGTCCGATACGAGCCTGGCCCGGCGAAGGGAGACGGGCGCGTCGATGAGCACCACGGCGTCGAAGTCCGCCGTGCGACCCGTCTCGAACAGGAGCGGGATCTCCGAGACGACGAGCGACGCACCTTCGGCGCGGCGCTCGTTTAGCCAGCGATCCCGCAGTTGCCAGATCATGGGGTGCAGGATGTCCTCTAGGCGCTGTCGCGCCGTCGGATCGTTGAACACTACGTCGCGCAAGCGGCCTCGATCGAGGGATCCGTCGACCGCGAGCACATCCGGTCCGAACGCCTCCGTGACGGCCCTGAGGCCCGTGCTCCCCGGAACGACCGCCTCCCGCGCGAGCTGATCCGCGCTGATGACTGGTACTCCGACTTCGGCCCAACGGGCGGCCACAGCGGATTTCCCGGCGGCCACGTTCCCGGTGAGCGCAACGCTCAACACCTAGGGTGCTCCGCTGGAAACTTCCGCTGATTCCGTAGGCCCGTCGGAGGGTCGGGTCCGCCGTGTTCGACGAGAGGTGCCGCTCCGTCGCAGAGCGGTCCACACGACGACCGTCGCCGCCGCGAACGCCAGCGTCCCGCCCACGCCCAGCAATTGGGTCGCAAGCCCCCAACTCTCGTTCGCAAGGATGCCGATCGAGACATAGATCGCGACCCACATCCCGAGTCCGGGCACCTCGTACAGGAGATAACGACGGTAGCTCAGTCCACTCATGCCGGCCGAGATCGGCATGACGGTTCGTACGAACGAGATCAGCCGGGCGAAAGTGACTGAGTAGAAAGGATGTCTCCCAAACAGCTCATCGACCTTCCCCTGACGGGCTCCGAGAATCCTGGCCCACCTGCCTCCACCCAGCATGACGTGTCGACCCCATGCCCGCCCGATCCAGAATCCCAGGCTGTCGCCCAGGAAACCACCCGCGGCTGCCGCAGCCACGACCGCCGGTAGCTCGAGACGCCCTTCGAGCGCCAACACCGTGGCGGCCGAAGTCATCACTCCGGAGGGAACAGCCAGCCCAGTTACGAAACAAGTCTCGAGGATGGCCAGAACGAAGAGAAACCCTGGACCATAGACCGGCAGGAGGTCGACAAGGGGGTTGAGAAGATCCACGCGAGAAGCTCGCTACTCTCGGGAGGTGACGACCCAGAAGTCGTCGTCCGTCCCGCGGGTACGGTCGGGGCCGAATGACACGACCGCGATGGAGTCCTTGAATACCTCGAGTTGATAGATGGAGCCCCAGGGATCCTCCTTCAAGGTCGCTGATGGATAGCGGTAGTCGAGCCAGGCCAGCCAGCCCGACGCCGCGGGCAGCTGCCCCGTCAGTCGCTCATGATCCATGACGTGTCGACCCACTTGACCCATCTCCTCTTCCGTTCCCAACCGAATAACGGGCACGATGACGGGCTCCGCCACATCGAGCAACATCGCCCGTGTCTCCGGAAAGTAGTACCAGGTCGCGAGCGCCAGGCCGAGGAGAAGCAGAAGCCTAGTCATGACCTGGCCTGGTCATCTGCTCGCGCATGCGCGCCGTCCACATGAGGTACCGCTCCAACTCGTCGATGGTCGGGGTCGCATGCGGATCGCCGTACGCCGTTTCCAGTCGCCACTCCATATAGGAGCGTGGAGGCACCGGCACGAACGGGGGTCGACGATACCAATCGCGGGCCCGGAACGCCCAGCCAGCGCGTAGCAGGTACGGAATCATCCGCGGGCGGCGGAGCGCCATTCCGGCGATTCTCAGGTACAGCGGCAGATCTCCTTCGGATCGAAAGCTTCCGTCAGGACTTCGTCTCCCGAGGCAGAAAATCGAGAATAATGTAGCAGGCAGGCGCTCGGGCGACGAATTCAAATGTTCCTTGCCCCCGTGGGGGTCGCGGCCACACCTGTCGACTCCCCGTTACGGACCCGCAGCACATCGGTCGTGAGATTCGCCTCTCGAACTCGACCTGACGCTCAACCCCTTCGCCCTGCCTTCCAGGACAGTATCTTTGAAGCCGTATCGAGACTCCCACACCGGACTACATGGCGACGCAAGCGAAGGAGATCGTGGATTCCACGGATCTGGCCGGCTTGACGCACGAACAACTCCTGAGGTTTTACCGCACCATGGTGACCTCGCGCCGCATCGACGATCGCGAGATGAGCCTCAAGCGCCAGAACAAGGTCTTCTTTCAGATATCCGGTGCAGGACACGAGGCGATCGGCGTCGCGGTGGCCGAACATTGTACGTCGGCCCACGATTGGTTCTATCCGTATTATCGGGACCGGGCGATGATGCTGGCGCTCGGACAAACGCCGCTCGATCATCTCCTTCAAGCGGTCGGCGCCGAGGCTGACCCGGCCTCCGGGGGCCGTCAGATGCCGGCCCACTTCGGGGATGTGCGGTTCAACATCCCGACCTCCTCATCTCCCACGGGCACGCAGTTCCTTCAGGCCGTCGGGGCAGCGGAAGCCGGGACCAAAGTCCCCAACGTCGAGGGCCTGCGCGACCGGATCACCAACTTCCAAGACGACGAGGTCGTCATCGTCTGTACCGGAGATGGGGCGACATCCGAGGGCGAGTTCTGGGAGTCGCTCAACACCGCGTGCAACCTCCGTCTGCCGGTCGTCTACGTGGTACAGGACAACGGGTATGCGATCAGCGTTCCCATCGAGGTACAGACCGCGGGTGGCAGTATCTCACGCCTCGCGTCTTCGTTCCCTCACCTGCACATCGTGCATTGTGATGGGACCGACCTCGTAGACAGCTATCGGGCCGCGGGCGAAGCCATCTCCTACGCCCGGAATCGACATGGGCCGGCCATGCTGCACGCGCACACGACCCGTCCGTACTCGCACTCGATGTCGGACGACGAGCGGGCGTATCGCACGTCGGCCGAGCGAGATGCTCAGGACGCACGGGATCCGCTGGTACTCGCCCGAGCATTGTTGATCGAGTTGGGGGTAGCGACGGCCGACGACTTGGACTCGCTGGAGAGCGAAGTAGAGAAGAGCGTAGCGGAGGCGGGGGACCAGGCGCTGGCATCGCCACAGCCCGACCCTTCCACGGCGATGCACCACCTCTACTCGGCCGACGTCGATCCTACCTCGTCAGAGTTCGACACCGAAGACGCACCGCAGTACGCGGACGACAAGCTCCTGACCATGGTCGACTTGCTCAACTCCTGCCTGAGCAGCGAGATGGAGCGTGATCCACGAATCGTGGTGTTCGGAGAGGACGTAGCCGACGCGTCGCGCGAAGACATTCTCGCCGAAGTGAAAGGAAAAGGGGGCGTCTTCAAGGTCACACAAGGCCTGCAGCAGCGCTTTGGCTCGGACCGGGTCTACAATTCACCGCTCGCGGAGGCCAACATCGCGGGACGTGCGGTGGGAATGGCCACAAGGGGCTTGAAGCCGGTCGTGGAGATCCAGTTCTTCGACTACATCTGGCCAGCCATGATGCAGATCCGGAACGAAATGGCGACGATGCGCTATCGATCGAACGGCCATTTTTCCTCTCCCGCGGTCGTGCGAGTCACGTACGGTGGATATCTCAAGGGTGGTGGCATCTATCACTCTCAGACCGGTGAAACGCTCTTCACGCACACACCGGGGCTGCGGGTGTGCATGCCGGCGACGGCGGAGGATGCCGCGGGGCTGCTCCGTACCGCGATCCGGTGCGACGATCCTGTGATCTTCCTCGAGCACAAGCACCTCTATCGGCAGGTGTACAACAAGGGCCGCGATCCCGGTCCCGAGTACATGATCCCCTTCGGAAAGGCCAAGGTGTGCCGCGAGGGTTCGGACGTGACACTCGTCACGTGCGGTGCGCTGGTGAAGCGGAGCCTCGATGCTGCGAAGATCGTCTCCGAGCAACATGGGATCGAAACCGAAGTCATCGACCTACGGACCGTCCAGCCCTTCGACATGGATCGCATCGCCACCTCGGTGAAGAAGACGAACAAGGTGGTCATCGTGCACGAGGACAGCCTGTCCTGGGGCATCGGCTCGGAGATCGCGGCACGCATCGCGGACGAACTCTTCGAGTACCTCGACGGTCCAGTAAAGCGAGTTGCTTCAATGGACACCTGGGTGGCCTACGCGCCCCAGATCGAGAACGTGATTCTGCCGCAGACCCCCGATGTCGTCGATGCGATCGTCGAGCTGGCCGCGTATTAGCGGTCGCTCGGCGCCCTCTCGGGAGTGCCCTAGAGCCTGATCCCGAAGGTCATTGGAATGAAGCGTGTCGTCTGGGTATCTGACTTGATCTGAACGAATCGGATCTCGGCGAAGGCGCCCAGGCCGCCGGCCCCGATATTGACGCCGAATCCGCCATGATACCCCGTCTCGGTCATCTTCTCTGAAGCACCGATGAGACCGGCTTCCGTCTGATAGCTCCCCACGCCCGCGAGCAGGTACGGGGACAAGCCAATCCCCGGCAGCGTAAGAACGCCGCTCAAGGACCCGACCAGAATCTGGGTCCGTACCAGCGCAGCGTTCCCTTGGCCCATCCGGTGGATTCCGCCATCCGCCCGAAATCCGACGGGCAACGTAGGGATTCCAACTTGAAGGCCGACCTGTAGGTGGTATCCTGCCTCGGCCGAAGCCGAGAAGTCGCCGTTCGGGCTGGAGATACCTCCCCCGAGCATGAGACGCGGCTGCGCTTCGACACCTGTCGGGAGGAGCACGGCGGACGCGAGAGCGATCACAAGAAGAGCACGCATGGCAGAATTCCGAATCAGGGGATCGAACGAAATGAAGCTCGCACTCGGCGGGTCTTCACTGCAACGGATCCGAGCTAGAAGACCCAGTCGAGCCCGACAATAAACGCAGTGTAGCGATACTCCGATGACCCCGTCGAGAAACTCAGCAGGCCAGCAGAGGAATACCCGAACGAGGCCGAAAGCGGCCGCGACCTGATAGAGAAGCGGAAAGAAGGTGTGGTAGTTGTTCCGGTCGATCAGCGTCACGTCGACCGCCTTGTTGGCCAACGTCCGCGCCGCCCATACACCACCGAAGCCCGCGCCAACGATGACGACATGGGGCCGCGGCATGGACGCTATCCCACGCGGAGATCGGGATCGACGTCCGCAGCCCACGCGGAAATCCCCCCCCGTAGACTCAAGACCTCGGTACGTCCGGCCGACAGGAGTCGACGCGCGGCCACCCGACTCCTCTGGCCCGACCGGCAATACACCACGATGGGGCGGTCCAACGGGACTTCCGACACTCTGTCTCCCACTTCGGAGAGGGGAATGAGCCGGGCCCCATGGTTCGCCAGATTGCTGACCGCCCATTCCCACGACTCTCGAACGTCGAGAAGGAAGGGAGGTGCCTCAGACGCGAGGCGCTTGGCTGCCTCGCGCGGTTCGACTTCTTCGACCGGCCGGTCCTCGGGGACCTCAGGTGAGTCGCCGGGAATCTCAGAGCCCGGAGCAGGCTTGATCCCGCAAAAGATCTCGTAGTCGATCAAGCCGGGCTGGGAGGGGGCGTCACCGCACACCGGACACTTCGGATTTCGCCGGAGAGCGACCTCCCGCCACGTCATCTCGAGCGCGTCGAAGAGCAGGAGCCGACCCGCCAAGCTTCGGCCAACCCCGAGGATCAGCTTGATCGTCTCCATAGCCTGTGCAGATCCGATGATGCCGGGGAGCACGCCGAGCACACCGCCCTCTGCGCAGTTCGGTACAAGCCCCGGGGGCGGCGGCTCACGAAACAGGCAGCGATAACAGGGGCCACCCTCCGTCGCGAAGAGAGAGACCTGCCCTTCCCAGCGGAACACCGATCCGTAGACATTCGGCTTTCCTAACAAGACGCAGGCGTCGTTCACCAGATAACGCGTCGGGAAGTTGTCCGTCCCGTCCACGATGACGTCGTAGTTCGCGAGGATCTCGAGCGCGTTCTCGGCCGACAGCCTCGTATGGTGGGGGACGACCCGGACGTGCGGGTTCACATCCGCTAGACGTTCGACCGCGCTGTCGAGCTTGTCGCGACCGACATCCTTGGTGCCGTGAAGCAGTTGCCGCTGGAGGTTGCTCTCATCGACGGTGTCGAAGTCGACGATCCCGATGGTGCCGACGCCCGCCGCCGCCAGATAGAGCGCAAGCGGAGATCCCAGCCCCCCCGCCCCGACGCACAGCACCCGCGCGGCTTTCAACTTCTCCTGACCCGCGACTCCTACCTCGGGGAGAGCAAGATGTCGGGCGTACCGATAGAGTTCGCCGCGCTCGAGCGAGGGATCAGTCATCGGTCGAGGAGGCCGGGTGTGCCGAACAGTCCACCCTGCGCGACCAACTGGAAGGCGATCCCGTCGTCTCGGAGTTGCTGTACGAGCGCTGCGTCGCGTCCATCCACCGCCGAAGCGTCCCCGAGCTGGCGTGCCATCACGTAATACTGCCAAGGGATGTTCAGAGTCGAGCGATCCTGCCAGATGCGTCGATCCTTGATCCCCCGGAAGCCGTAGACCTCCTGGTACAGAACGAGCGACTGGTCCAGGTCGAACCAGCTACCTCCGTACTCTGCCGTTCCCTTCACGAGTCCCTCGTTGGGATCCGTCTCAATATTTCTCAACACGAGCTTCGTAGCCAAGCCGTGCCGTACCCCCCACCGCTCGAGTCCCAGTTCGGTCAGCATGCCCCCGGAAGCGGAAAAGAAGATCGGCCGCTCATCTCCCGAGTCGTGAATGATCGAGAGGGCGAGTTGTTGACCGCGATCGAGCACCATTCCCGCCGGATAGGTCACGGCGAGTTTCGGAAATGAGATCGTCAGATCTTCCGCGAGGCGTGCGGTGCCGACCTCGTCCAGCATCTCGTGCGCGAGATCGACAATGGGGCCCCTGGGCGCGGCGCGATCCTCATGCAGACCAGGAACCAGGCCCGCATCGAAGGTGCGTTGCTTCTCGGGAGTCGTGAGCGCCTGGAGCTGTTTCGGATACCACGTCGTGAATAAGTACTGTCCTACGATGACGGTGACATCCTTCCGAATCTCCTCGACCTCCTGCAGGTACCAGAGCGGAAATGTGTCATTGTCACCGTTGGTGAAGAGGACTCCGTAGGGCTCCACGCTCATGAGCAGATCGTAAGCCCAATCACGCGCAGCGTAGTCGCCGGCCCGGCTCGCCCAACTCCAGTTCAGAACCAGAGGTATGAGCGCGACGAGGAGAATCGGGGCCGTCACACGCATCTTCTGAACCCCACCTCCCAGGGCACCCGCCAGAGTACCCCACGTCCAAGCGAGACCGATGCCAGCGAGTGAGCCCCACAACAGGAACCCGGCGACGAAGAAGTAGTCTCGCTCGCGGACCTCGTGCTGATTCGGATCCGTGATCTCTGGCGACAGGGAGTATCCGTACTTGAAGTTCAGATAGATCACCAGGCCAACCGTGAGTGTCGCGGCGAGAACCCCGAGATACGAGAATACCACCCGGTCGGCCTTCGCCGCGGCGCCCAACCCGACCAGGCCGAGCACGAGGAACAACAGGGTAAAGGGGACCCGATCCGTGCGCGGTAGCTCCGATGGATTCAGTCCGCGGGACCACTGCCACTCGAAGTACTGCGTGTACATCGCCATTTGAGCGGCGAACGGCGCCTTTCGCTGCGTAACAGGAGGCGTTTGATACTGCTCCCGCCGGAGGTTCGCTCCCAGCGCCCGACAGCCCGCCCGGCCGTTCGAGTAGATCGCCACGGCAGCGTCCGCGACCGAGGCACAGGCGGGGTCCCCCTCATTGATGACCGGATCGAGTGAGGCGCGGATGGGCAACACGAAGTTGAACGAGAGCCCGAGCGCAACCAGCGCAAAGGCGCGGGCGAGGAAGCGGACCTTCAGGAGTCGCCCGGGACCAGACAGGAGGACCAGTACGCCCAAGGCCGGAGCCGGGAGTACGGACATCATGTGACTGGTGGAGCCGATCGCCATGAGGAAGACGGCCCACAACAGGTATCGCTCGGACCCGGCTTCGTCCCTGCGATCGCGCCATCGAATCGCAAGCCAGCTCACGGCGGCGATGATGAAGACGCTGAGCGTATAGACCTTTTCGTTGACGTTCGACTGGTTCCACACCGTGAACGCAGTGGCGCCGATGATCGCCGAAGCGATGGCACCGTAACGGGCGAACGCGTCGCTCTGGAAGACGTCGCGCAGGACCCGGTGGGCGATCAGGTAAAGGAATCCGGTCGCACCCGCACTCGTGGCCGCCGCGAACAGATTGATGCGGACCGCCACGGACAAACCCGTCGGCGCGAGCAGGAGGCTCCACGCCTTGGCCAGCACGACGAAGAACGAGTTACCGGGCGGATGGGGAATCCCAAGGGTGTGAGCCGTCGCGATGTACTCGCTCGTGTCCCAAAAGGCCGTCGTCGGGGCAAGCGTTGCCACGTAGAGCGCGAAGACCCCAAGGCTCACCCCGAGAGCCGTCGCAAAAGGAGGTTTCGCCGTTTCGTGATCCTGCACTTCGTCGATCACTCTCCCGGACCCGTCCACCGAATTCGATAGATGCGGCCACCCTCATCGTCGGAAAGAAAGAGGCTCCCATCCGGACCAACGACCGGGTACACGGGGCGACCCGTCACGCGGCGCCCGGACAGCCATCCCGTCGCGAAGTCCTCGTAGGAGACCGGACGGTCGTTCTCCACCCGGACCCGAATCAACTTGTAGCCCGTTCGTTCCGAGCGGTTCCACGACCCATGCAACGCGACGAAGAGGTCTCCACGGTACTCGGCCGGAAACTGCTCCCCGGTGTAAAACGCCATCCCTAACGGGGCCGAATGGGCCTGGATCGAGAGTGCGGGAGGGGTCGTGTCACGGCAGTACGCGGCCCGATCACGGTACTCAGGATTCGTCTCGCCCTGCCCATGGCAGTACGGCCATCCGAAGTGCGTGCCATCGGACAGGATGTTGATCTCCTCCACGGGCAGATCGTCCCCGAGCATGTCGCGTTCATTCTGGGACACCCACAGAGTTCCTGTCGCCGGATGGACGGCGAGTCCGGCTGAGTTGCGAAGTCCCTCGGCCACAATGGTTTCGTCCGATCCGTCGGGACGATAGCGCGTCACCGCAGCCCTCCTCGGATCCCGCTCCTCGCAGATATTGCAGCTCGATCCAACGGACACATAGAGCATTCCATCGGAGCCGAATTCGATCTCACGAGTCCAGTGGCTCCCGCCGGTCGGCAAGTCCGGAACCACAACTTCGGGTGTCGAATACGCGGGCGCCCGGAACCGAACGATCCGATGTCGCTCGCCCACGTACATCCAGCCATCGGAGAACGCCAAGCCGTACGGTCGGTTGAGCCCGTCGACGATTTCCTCCGATCCGCCGTTCCCGGCAGGATCGAGGCGGTGGATCGTCCCGTCGCGCGACCGCACCGCGTACAACAGACCGTCCGGTCCGACCTCCAGAGTGCGCACACCCCCAAGGCCCTCGGCGAAGACGGAGATGTCGAAGCCCGCGGGGACTTCGAGATTCTGAGCCCCGGCGAGGGACCAGACCGCGAACCCCAACACACCGACCAGCAAGCCGACTCGCACCACCGACACTCTCTTCATCGATCCCTGCTCTCCACGCTTGGTGCGTTGCTCACGGGTCATTCGACTCGTCTACGCCGGAATCCCGTTGCGTGCGACGTCGTCCAGAAGGGTGAGCACGTGCTCGATCTCGCTCGGGGCGTTGTAGACGTGGGTCGAAAGCCTCATCCACCCGTAGCCATACTCGCCGATCACCCGCGTTCGGACGTTCGCGACCCGGGAAAGGTGACGCTGAAGCGCGGCCGACTCCACCCCGTCGATCGCGAACGAGACCATCCCACCCTTGAGCACCTCAGCTACCGGCGTCGCGATCGCGATCCCCGGGATCTCCCTCAGGCCGGCCTCCAGAAGGCCGCGAAGGTGCCGGATTCTCGCCTCGATACGGTGAGGGTCGAGGGCCTGCACAAAGTCCAGGCTGGCAAGCAGTCCGGCCAAGCGGGACTCATCCATGGTGCCGAGATGGTTGAAACGGTGGGCTCCCAAGGAAAGGTCGTCCCATCCCCCCGACGCGAGCGTGGGCCAAAGCCTCTCCCACCACGACTCATCGAGATAGAGAAGCCCTGTCCCTTGGGCCGCGAGCAGCCACTTATGGGGTGACGTGGCATAGAAATCGGCGCCGAGCGCGCCCACGTCCATCGACAGCATTCCCGGCGGGTGCGCGCCGTCGACGACGAAGATCACGCCCCGTTCGCGGCAGCGGTCCGCCAGCTCCCGAACCGGAAGAACGGTCCCGGTCGTAAAGGTCATGTGGGAGACACACAGAACGCGGGTCGCGGGCGTCACGGTGGCCCAAACCGCGTCCGCAAGCTCATCGCTGCTTCTGGCCGGGACGGGGAGGGACGCAATCGTTAGCGACGCGCCACGGCGGCTCGTGATCAGTCTCCATGGTTCGAGCCCACCGATGTGCTCGTGGTCCGTCGAAACGACATCATCCCCCGGACTGATCTCGATTCCATTGGCGACGAAGTTCATCGCCTCCGTCGTGTTCCGTGGGAAAACGAATCCCGCCGGATCTCCGCCGAGCAGGTGGGCAGCCGCGGCCTTGAGGTCCATCCAGGCCACACCGGGCGGGTAGGTCTGCGCCACCCGTCTGACATGTTCGGCGACCGCGTCGACCACAATCCTGGGTGAAGGGCCGAGCGTTCCGTTGTTGAGGTAGATCCGATCCGCTGGAACGAGGAATTGCTGGCGGACCAGCGACCAGAACGCTTCGTCGTCCTGGGCCCCGCCTTCCTGCAATTCGCGCGCAAGCGCCTCGATCGACCGGGGCCAAGCCAAGGACGCGCCACCGACGACGCTCAGGAAACCCCGACGATCCATGGTCATATGACGGCCCCGCTTCCCTAGGCGGTCACCCTCCGGTTCTCACCGCCTCGAACGCGATCTCGATCGCACCTCCACCGACGAGCCCGGCGACGGCAACGGTGACCCGCGAGGGGGCGGCGCCGCTCTCGAAGTACTCGGCGTACACCTGGTTCATTTCTGCGAAGGTATCGATGTCCGCAAGGTAGACCGTGCCTCTTACGACGTCCTGGAAGTCCAAACCAAGCTCCTCGAGCAGAGCACCGAACGACCGCATGATGTTGTGCGTCTCGGCCGCGACGCGCCCTTCGGTCATGGCGCGAGTCTCGGCAGTCGCCCCGAGCTTGCCAGAGAGCCAGTACACGTCGCCGACCTGGACCGCCGCGCTGAGGGGCGATCGCGTCGAGGGCTGATGTACGATGCGCGTCTGATCCTGCGCGACGACCGGATGTGCGCTCAGCGCGACCAGGCCGAGGACAAGTGCGAGACGCTTCACGGTGGTTCTCCTGGAAAGGGCGTGGATGCAGCCGGATCATGCCCGACCCCGCCTCGTCCGGCAAGGATGTGCTCCGAGCACCCTACGCCTACGTCAATTGGACCATGCACTGGTCGACCCAGCTTCACTAGCTTTCCGCATGACCCTCGTAACCCTTCGCACACTTCGGTACGCGCGGGCGTGGCTCTCCGAAAGCGCGGAGGTGGTGCAGGATGAGATCCTCCTCGATCGGGACGGCACCACCGTACCTGCGACGCTCGTCCGGCCGCGGAAATCCTCCGGGCCACTCCCGGCCTGGATCGTCATGCACGGCATCACCCGACAGGGACGAGCGCACGATCAACTCGTGCGCTTTACCCGGTCCGTCGCGGCGACGGGTACGGTGACGATCGTGCCCGAGGTACCGGAATGGCGAGCCCTCGACTTGGCACCTCACCTCTCCGCCCCCACGATCAAGGCCGCGATCGCCGGCCTGCGTTCCTCGGGCGCCGCGCGCGACGAGCGCGTCGGCGTGATCGGATTCTCGTTCGGCGCGCCCCATGCGATCGCGTCGTCGGGCGACCCCACCCTGCGGGACGACATCGCGGGGACGGCAGGCTTCGGTGGATACTGCCACCTCGAGAGCATGTTTCGCTTCATGATGACCGGGCGACACTCGTGGCGTGGTGAGGAGCACGTGCTCGAGCCTGACCCCTATGCACGCTGGATCGCCGCCGCGAACTACCTCACCGCGATTCCGGACCACGAGGACGCAGGCGACGTCGCGTCGGCACTTCGAGAGTTGGCGGTCCAGGCGGGAAACTCTGGTTCCCCATCGTGGCATGCCATCCACGATGTGATCATCGTGAAGCTACGTGAAGGCGTCGCGGAGTCGCGCCGCACCCTCTTCGACCTCTTCGCCCCGCTGTCGACCACCCGGTCCAACGGCACGAAGGTCGGAGCCGACGCGCCCTCGGTGGCGGAAGGCCTCTCCGAGGCGGGGCGTCGAATCGATCCGATGATCGACCCGCGTGAAGCGCTCGGTGCAGTCGATCGACCGGTCCACATTCTTCACGGTCGAACCGATCGTTTGATGCCGTTCACCGAAGGGTATCGGCTTCACTCTGCGATGCCCCGGTCCACACGCACCCAACTCACGATTACACGACTCTTCGGACACTCCGGCCAGGACCCCTTCCCGTTCGCACGAACGCTCAGCGAGGTCCCTCGACTGGCCCGAGGGATGTCGGGCTTGCTCGGAGTCGTGTAACGACGGGCCAGGGAACTAACGCATGTTCAGCATGCTCTTGACCGCATCCTTGACCTCGGGGTCCTTGTCACTGACCGCTTGATTCAGCAGGCGGCGAGCATGCGGGGTACCGATGAGGTTGAGCGCGCGATACGCGGCAATCCGCACGTCGATGCGCGGCTTCGAGAAGAACGAACGTACCGCATGTTTCTCGATCGAAACGACCGCGCCGGGGTCCCCGATTTGACCGAGCGCCCGAATCAGGGGAAGGCTTGTATCCGGATCTTTGGAGCCATCCAGCATCGCAATCAACGCCTTGAGCGAGCGCTCCACTTTCAGTTCGCCTGAGGCGACGGCGGCGGCGAGCTTCACTTCGTCCGAGGGGTCGTCCAGAAAGCCGACCACCAGCTGCCCCGACTCCTCGTCCCCCAACTTCGCGAGGGCGAGCAGCGCCTCGCGCCGAACCCGGGCGTCAGGGTTGGCGAGCGCAGAGGTGACCAGTTCGACGGCGCGGTCTCCACCGATCTCCCCGAGGATCGCGACGCCGTTACGAACGAGAAAGCGGTTCTCGTCCGCGACCATCCCCTCGATCACGTAGCGGCTCGCATCCCCCATGCCGATGAGGGCGTCGTAATGAATGCGGCGAGCCAGGCGGTCCGTTGAGTCTGCAAGGTCATTTCGGATGGCTACCGCCATCTTCTCGCCGATCACGCGGCACGCGAGAAAATTCTCCTTCCGGCGAGTCTCGTCGCGCTCGGATCCCATTCGACGCGCGAGGCGACCGAGCACGGGAGGAGACATGATCGACTCGGCGACAGCATACACCGACTCATCACGTGGAATCCCGGCTGCTGCCGCCAGCCGACCCACGGCCTTCGCGATCGGATCGACTGCCTTTTGGGCGAGAAATGAATCCGCCAGCGCCCTGATCGCCCCGACGGCATCGAGCTCTCCGGCTAAGTACGCGTCGACGGCCAAGTCGAGGGGTCCCCGCTCCTCATCGTTGGGCACCGGCGGTACCCCGACTGAAGGAGACACATGATCCTCCTGAGGGGTCACCACCGGAGCTTCGGAGACCTCGGGTTCGGAGGGAGGGACTTCGAAGGCCGGGACTTCGACAACCGTCGGCTCCACCGCCGTCGGGGTGCTCGCCTCCTCTGAGGGTACCGCCACGGGCGCGGCGCTCGAAAAGAGCGCCTGCACGGAACCAGCGATTCCAGTGAGTTCCTTCTTCCCGACTGACTCGGACATGGGTCCTACCAGGCATGGTGGTCGTGGAGCCGCATCAGAAGACACAATGTACTCCACGAGCGCGGCGAGAGGGACCCTGCGCGAGGCCTTCCTTGCCTGCCCCAAATCAGCCGATCATCTTCCGGCTTCCCCCACGGCAGTACCGCCCCAACCGGGCGTCGCGAGTCGCCTCGCACCTGTCCGGGTCAGTAACGCGATTCGAATCGATCACTCAGGGAGACCGAAGATGCCTGTGTTCACTCGAGTTAAGGACGGCGTGCTCGTCCTCACAGTGGACGGGGACTACACCCCCAACGAGCTCCGACGCGTCGCGTTCGCTGCGTTTGAGGCCAAGGAGACTCCACCCTCCGTTCCGGTGCTCCTCGACATGAGCGGAGCCGCGGGCCTCTCGCTCAAGACGCAAGAAGAACTTCAGGCAAGCGGAGCGATCTTCGGAGCGTACCGAGATCGGGTAACGGGGATCGGAGTCGTCGCGTCCGCCGAAGTGCATAGCCTCTTTGCTGATGATGGTGACTTCGGACGCGAAGCCGGCGTCGGAGTGAAGGCATGCCAGTCCCACGCGGATGCACGCGCGTGGCTCGCGGGCGGATTCGGGCCATGAACGTGAATCGTTTCCTCATCCTAGCCGCCGCCCTGGTCGCGTCCGCGGGATGTGCGCAGGCCCAGGCCGAACCGGGAACGATCGCGTTCGTCAACGTGAACCTCCTGCCCATGGACCAGGCCGGCGTGGTGGCCAACCAGACTGTCGTCGTCGTGAACGGGGTCGTGACACAAGTTGGCTCCAGCAACGCGGTGTCGGTCGGGACCGGTGCGACGATCATCGACGGGGCCGGCCGGTATTTGATGCCCGGCCTCGCCGAGATGCACGCCCACGTGCCCTCGGGCGCGAATCCCTCCCGCGAGGCCGTGGAGGACATCCTTTTCCTCTACATTGCCAACGGCGTAACGACCATCCGCGGAATGCTCGGGTCGGAGTACCAGATCCCGCTCGCGGACGAGTTGGAATCAGGAAGCCTGCTCGGCCCGACCTTCTATGTCGGAGCCCCCTCCATCAACGGCACGTCCGCACCGACCCCAGCCGACGCCGAACGCCTCATTCGAGATCACAAGGCCGCGGGATACGACCTGCAGAAGATCCACCCCGGAGTCTCCCTGGAGACGTGGGACCACATGGTCGCCGTGGCGGGAGAAGTGGGCCTCACCTACGGCGGACACGTGCCGTCCGACGTCGGCTTGGTCCACGCGATTGAGACCGGTATGTCCACCGTCGACCACCTCGACGGGTATGTGCAGGCCGTTGCCTCGGACGACGTCGTTTCACAGGTGAACACCGGCCAGGAGATCAGCCTCGATGGACTGGTCAATGGTGTGGACGAGGCAAAGATCGCCGACCTCGTGCAGCTCACACTCGAGCACGACGTTTACGTGATTCCGACGATGTATCTCTGGGCCAACCTGTACGGTGTGACGGACCCGGAGCCGTTCTTGAGCCAACCGGAAATGAAGTACGTGTCGAGCGCTCAGCGCGATGCCTGGAGGCGCCAGGCGGCGCCCGGTCCACGGGGAGCACCCCACGTGGTTGAGGCGTTCCTGGATGTGCGCAACCGAATCTTGAAAGATCTCGCGGACGCAGGAGCCGGCATTCTCATGGGAACCGACTCACCGCAGATGTTCAACGTGCCGGGCTTCGCACTCTTCCGCGAAATCGACTTCATGTCCGACGCCGGCATGACCAATCAGCAAATCCTCGAAAGCGGAACGCTCACCGTGGGTCGCTACGTCCGTGAGCATCTCGGCATCGACCATCACTTTGGAGCGGTGGCTCCCGGACAGCGGGCGGATCTGGTCCTGCTCGGCTCGAACCCACTCGACGACCTCGCCAACCTCACGGATCGCGAGGGAGTGATGGTCAGGGGCCGGTGGATCAGTCGCGCCGACATCGATGCCGGTCTCGAGGCATTGGCCGCGAAACACGCCCGTATCCCCTAGGGAAGGCTACGCTGCTAGATCGGCCCAGGGAACGGGACGGAAAGCGGAGGAAGCCGGTATGCGCCCGGGAAGTCCGGCGCGACCTCTTTCTGCTTTCCGCTCCACGTCTCGATGTCGATGCGATACACCGCCGTCCGCTTCAACTCGTCATCGGTCGTCGGCCGATAGTCGCGACCCGGTCGCAGGTGGGGAGCGTATTTGTCGAGCAGCAGCTGCAGCGCTTCCTTCGCCTCATCGGTCTCCTCCACCACGCGGCCCCTTCCGAACGCGGTGACCCCCGAGTATTCGACGCTGAACTCGAGCGCCTCGGCCGCCGGCAGGAGGCGTCCCATCGCAACGGCGCTGAACACGACGTCGTCACCCGCATCCATCGTATCCCGAGTGCGACCCGTCCGATGCGTGTGCAGATAGATGCAGTGACGAGCCTCGACGTAGACGAAGATGTTCGAGTTCAGATGGGGTTGGCCCGCCCCATCCACGCTCGCCATGAAGCCGTAGGGAGCCTCCTGGATGAACCCGCGGACCCAGGCGTCGTCCTTCCCGCGGTCGCGCCGACGCACCAAGCTCCGCTCGTCGTCACGTCCGGCGTTGTCGGCGCCGATCTTTTCGTCGGTCACGCTCCGACTCCGAGGTAGTCCCGCTTGATCAGCTGTCGATGCCACAACTCGTGGCCTGCCATGATCCAGGCGAAGCTGCGCACGGAGAACCGGTTTCCACTCGCGACCCCGCTACGCGCGCCCGCCGCCGCATCCATACCGGCGAACATGTGGACGTTCGAGCGACGCAGGGCAGTCCACTCCGCGGTCAGGTCGGCGAGCGAGCGGCCAGCCGCGTTCGACGTCGCGACCCATTCGTCTTGATCCATGCCCGGAAGGTCAACGTCCTTCGACCTGGCCATGGTCAGCGCGCGAAATGCGAAGACGCGCTCGGTGTCGATCAGATGGCCGATCACCTCGCGCAGGCTCCACTTCCCTTCCGCGTACCGATACGTCTCTCTCTCGGACGGCACAGCCTTGAGCAGCTCGAGAGTGTCACCCAACTGATCACGCAACGTTTCGAGGATGTCACCATCGGGGACCATCGCGACGTAGCGACGATAGTACTCCACGTATTCATCGTCTGCTGGCCGGGGGAGTGCACTCACCACTGTTCTCCAATCGGCCTGTCCAGCTCCGCGATGGTCCTCGTGGACGGGGCTCGTTCGCGCTGAAGCCGTCTCGCCACCGCTTCCGCTTCCCGCATCGCGCGAAGCACGTTTTCACCCGCGAGTTTCGCAAGTTCCTCTTCGCTCCAGCCGCGGCGTGAGAGCTCCGCGAACAGGGCCGGGAAGGTCGACACGTTCTCGAGACCGACCGGCGTCGAATCGATGCCATCGAAGTCCGAACCGATTCCGACGTGATCGATGCCGGCGAGGTTGGCCACATGATCGACATGGTCCGCGACGTCCGCGATGGTCGCGGGCTCATTCGCCGTAACGAACGAGGGCACGAAGGTGACCATCACGACGCCACCGTTCTCGGGCAGCCTGCGAAGGACCTGATCGGGCACGTTGCGAGGATGATCCACGACCCCGCGAGCGGCGGCATGGGACCAGATGACCGGGGCCTCGGCCACGTCGAGCGCATCGTTCATCGTCTCGGGAGAGGTGTGGGAAAGATCGACGAGCATACCCAGGCGGTTCATCTCCCGAACGACCTCACGACCGAAGTCCGTCAGTCCCCCGTGCCGGGCCTCATCGTTTGCCGCGTCGGCCCAGTCGAGCGTCCCGTTGTGCGTCAACGTCATGTAGCGGACGCCCATCGAAAAGAACGCTCGTAGGGCACCGAGTGAATTCTCGATCGCGTGCCCGCCTTCCATGCCGAGCATCGAAGCAATACGTCCACGACCGAACGCGGTCTCGACGTCCGAAGCCGTGAGCGCGAGCTCGAACGCCTCCGGGTACTTGGCGATGACCTGGAGCGCGATGTCGATCTGCTCGAGTTGAACCTTCGCGGCCCCTTCCTGCGTGGCTTCGAAGGGTGTGTACACGGACCAGAACTGACCGCCCACCATGCCTGCCCGAAGGCGCGCGATATCCGTGTGAAACGGCGTGGTGGTTCGCAGATCGTGTCCGACCGCCTCCACGTCGTGTGGCGCCCCTGCGCTACCGCGGATCGCCCAGGGCAGATCGTTGTGGCCATCGATCAGAGGGGTCGCCGACAACACCCGGCGCGCGGCCTCAAGGTGTACGTCTTGGGCGGCGAGAGGAACGGCCGCGAGCAAAACCACGGTCAGAAGAGCTGCAACGGTTCGATTCATGATTCGCGTGTTCCGGATATGAGGATCGCGCGGGCCAACGCACGGAAGACCCAACAATCGCGAACGCGACTGCCCACCGGCAAGGACCGACGCTCGAAGGTTAGGGTGCACTTGCGGGCCAGCTACGCGCCTCGCAGGCCCGGCTCGGCAGGGCTGATCACGTCAGCTTCTCGGTCACCGCCGCGGCGAAGGCCGTGGTACCGACCGAGGGCCCGCCCGCCGCGATGTCCCTCGTGCGGAGGCCTCGGGCAAGGACACGTTGAATCGCCTCCTCAATCGCGGCTGCCTCGCCATGCAGCGCGAACGAATGGGAGAGCATGAGCGCCCCCGTACGGATCGCCCCGATCGGGTTCGCGACACCCTTACTCGCGAGATCGGGGTCCGGGCCGTGCACGGGCTCGTAGATCCCGACCGAGCCTCCCACGCTGGCCGACGCCAGAAGTCCCACTGACCCCGTCAGCGCCGACGCCTCGTCGCTCAGAATGTCCCCGAACATGTTCGTCGTGAGGATGACGTCGAACTGGCTCGGATTCATGACCATTTCCATCGCCGCTCTGTCGACAAGCATGTGGGCGAGGGTCACGTCGGGATAGTCGGATGAGACCCTCGTGACGACTTCCCTCCACAGCTGCGACACCTCCAGCACGTTCGCCTTGTCGATCGACGTGACATGAGACCTCCGGGCGCGCGCAGCGTCGAACGCAACCCGCGCGATCCGCTCGACTTCCATGTCCGTATACCGCAGCGTATTCACGGCGGTGACGCCGTCCGAATGTCGAGGCGTACCGTAGTAGAGTCCGCCCGTCAGCTCGCGGACGATGAGAAGGTCACATCCCGCGGCAAGGTCGGGGCGAAGCGGTGACAGGGCGGCGAGCGCCGCATCGACCCGCGCCGGCCTAAGGTTGGCGAAGCATCCCAATTCCGATCGCAACCGGAGCAACGCCGACTCCGGTCGCAGAGACGGGGACAGGCCCTCGGCTCTCGGATCTCCGACGGCCCCAAGAAAAACCGCCGGCCCGGTGCGGGCCGCAGCGAGGGTCTCGTCCGGCAATACAGTCCCGTGCCGCTCGAACGCAGCCCAACCGATGTCATGACTTCGCACGGTGAACGAGTGTCCGTACCGATGCGAAACGGCCGTCAGCACCGAGATCATCGCGTCGGTGACCTCTGGACCTACCCCGTCTCCGGGGAGGGCGACGATGTCGATCTCAGCCATGTCACACGCCCCATGCGTCGGAGAGAGCCGTCAAGTGACGCGGCTCACTCATCCTCCAAACGTCGAGGGCGTTCACCGAGACGGCATGGCTACCGAACGCCAATAGACGCGTTAGGCGTGGGAGACTCATGCAGCTCGAGGAGTTTCT
This sequence comes from Gemmatimonadota bacterium, assembly GCA_027623325.1. Classification (GTDB taxonomy): domain Bacteria; phylum Gemmatimonadota; class Gemmatimonadetes; order Longimicrobiales; family Gaopeijiaceae; genus UBA2589. The sequence continues at coordinate 54,523 of JAQBXY010000006.1, read as the reverse complement.
TGTCGAAGTCCTGGCCTGAACGCAACAAGTGTACTTCGGCAGAAAGCGCCTCAACCTGCTCGGCCAGATCCTGCACCTTGAAGTGGAGTTCCGTCGAGCTCCCTCCCCCGGAGCCGCGAAGTTCTCGGGCCAACGTCTCCACGAACGGCTTCCCGCCCAGCCGCAACGTGAAGACTGTCGTAAGGCCAATGACCGGAACCAGCACGATCATGATGCCGAAGATTGGAATCAGAATTTCGAGGCCCATCACCTACCTCCCATGGTTCGTTCGATGTCCTCGACCGTACGCGGAGCGTTGGCAGAAAGGTTCTCGAATCCGTCTTCAGTCACGAGAATCACGTCTTCGATCATGATCGCGATGTCGAACTCCGGAGCGTAGATCTTGGGTTCGATCGTAAAGACCATGCCGGGTTCCAGCGGGGTCGAATAGTCGCGACCGTCCGTGGCCTCGAGCCCCACGTGATGGCCGAGATCACGGACCCCGAGCCCCGCCACAGCCGTGTACTGCGTCAGGCCACGACCCTGAGTGAGATAGTGTGTCGGGGACGGCATGAGCCCCCAGACTCGATCCACACCCATCCGGTCGACATCTTCGTTGGGCTCCAGCCCCCTGGCCTGAAAGACCTCGGCTGCCGCCCGAATGACCTCGAGCATCGTCACACCCGGGCGCACCACCGCAATAGCCGCTTCCTGCGCCTCGAGGACGATCTCGTAGAGCCGTCGCTGTTCGGCCGAGAATCGGCCTGACACCGGAAACGTGCGACAGACATCCGAGCCGTACATGGCCCATTCAGCTGCCCCGTAGTCGATGAATACTAGATCCCCGTCCTGCATGACGCGGTCGACGGAGTTGTAGTTCTCCGAGCGGATCGTAAAGAGGGATACCGCATCCGGGCCTGACGCGACGATAGGCGGGAAAGCAGTGCGCGGTGAGCCACCCTGCTTCCAGGCCCACTCCATCACGCCGGCGACCTCGAGATCGTTCATCCCGGGTTCGATCCTGCGCATCGCCGCGACGAGCCCGTCGGCGCTGATCCGTGCGGCCTGGCGGAGAGCATCGATTTCGTACTCGTCCTTGATCACCCGCATTCGCTCGATGGCCGGAGTCGCGTCCTCGAAGACTCGTCCGCCGAGTGCGTCCGAGAGTGCTGATTCGAACTGCTGGCGGACGGTTGCAGGAGCCGGCAGCCCAGGGGGGGCGTAGAGCCTCTCCCCTTCTTTTGCGAAGTAAAGGGTCGTGGCTTCGCGCGTAAGCTCTTGCGTCATTCTGGTGAATTCGTCGAGCGCATACGTCTCTTCGATTCCGAGCGCAGCCTCGGCGACGTCGCCTGGCTCGAGTCGGCGGATCAGCCTATTCCACGCGGCGTCGATTAGGCGGGGGTCCTGATGAGAGTACTGCGCCCCTGCGAATTCACGATGCGCGGGGAGGAAGAGCACTTCGCGAACCCCACCCGCGCCATCCGGCGCCATGTACAGGATCGCATAGGGCGACTCGACACCCGTGAGGTAGAAGAAGTTTGGCTCCTGCTTCTTCTCGCCGCCGTGACGGATCATGTATTCGGATGGAACGATGATCGGCGCGTCGAGTTGTTGGACGAGGCGCGCTCGACGCGCGGCATAGACCTCCGGTGGGAACGCGACGTCCGATTGGCCGGCGATGGGCGCGGGCAGCCAGGCCAACAGGCTCAGCACCACGACGGACCAGATGCGAATTCTCGGAGCTTCGGGTGAAGTAGGCGCGGTCACCATCAGCGTCTCCTAAAGATCATTCGATTGCCGCTCGGAAAGTGGAACGTAAGCACGTCACCCTCGACGTCGATCTCGGTTGGTTCGAGTGGAGCACCCTCGGGACTGCGGGAGGTCATCCGCAAGGCAGCCGCAGGTAGGCCCCGCATTTCTTCTCCCACGGAAAGATTGAAGAGGTGGGTGAATACCAACTGCTCCCCATCGAGCGTATAGGTCCCGCCTTCCGCCGACCCTCTTCGGGCCGTGCCGTCCGCACCGATCACAAAGAAGAGGACCTGCCAGTCACGCGCGGTGAAAAAAATGCGCCCCTGCACCTCGTGCTCGCCTCCGCCGGCCATTTCATAGCGCTCGGCCGTCCAAGCGCCGAGGACCGCAGGAGCGTTCGAGGACTGGGCTGCGCCTCCCGTGGCGATCAAGAGCACGGTCGCCATCGCGAACGGAATCGAACGAACCATACGTCGTGTCATCGGCTTTCAGCCTTCTCGTGGGAGCGCGTTTGGAATGACCGCTGCTGGGTCCCGGCCGCCCAATCTGGGCGTGCCTTGGGTGTAGAGACCAGCCCATCACGCCAGAAACGGCTCCCAACGACAAAGCGCCCGCCCCCACAAGGGGGAGCGGGCGCCGGAAGCCGCGGTGTGACGAGGACAGCTAGTTGAACGTCCCGCACGCAAGCTGCGCCATACCTCCGACGGTTGGCTGCCCGCAGTGATGCGCACGCGGAAGTAGCCCTGGTTGTTGCTGCCGCCGGTGATGGCCATCGCGATGACATTGTTCATCGCTCCAACTCCGTTGACGCCGACACTCATCGCCGTGGCGCCGACTCCGCAACTCACGGTCATTTCATAGACGTTGTTCTCACCCCCGACCTCGACCCAACCCGAGTTCACGTTGAGGATCGTGAAGTTGATCGACCCGCCGATGCCCGCCTCACCTTGCTCACCCTGTGGGCCCTGGTCGCCTACTGGGCCTTGGTCACCTACTGGGCCTTGGTTTCCGTCTGGGCCTTGAAGGCCGGGGAGCCCCTGGGCCCCCTGGTCACCAACTGGGCCTTGGTCACCAACTGGGCCTTGATCACCCACCGGGCCCTGGTCGCCCACTGGGCCTTGATCGCCCACCGGGCCCTGATCGCCCACTGGGCCCTGATCACCTACCGGGCCCTGGTCGCCTTCTGGGCCTTGGTTCCCTACTGGGCCCTGGTCGCCCACCGGGCCTTGGTTTCCGTCTGGGCCTTGAAGGCCGGGGAGCCCCTGGGCACCCTGGTCACCCACTGGGCCTTGATCGCCCACCGGGCCCTGGTCGCCTACTGGGCCCTGGTCGCCCAACGGGCCCTGATCGCCCACCGGGCCCTGGTCGCCTACCGGGCCTTGGTCGCCGTCTGGGCCTTGAAGGCCGGGGAGCCCCTGCGCACCCTGGTCACCTACTGGGCCTTGATCACCCACCGGGCCCTGATCGCCTACTGGGCCCTGGTCGCCCAACGGGCCCTGATCGCCCACCGGGCCCTGGTCGCCCACTGGGCCCTGGTCGCCTACCGGGCCTTGGTTTCCGTCTGGGCCTTGAAGGCCGGGGAGCCCCTGGGCACCCTGGTCACCCACTGGGCCTTGATCACCCACCGGGCCCTGGTCGCCCAACGGGCCTTGATCACCCACCGGGCCCTGATCGCCTACTGGGCCCTGGTCGCCTACGGGGCCTTGGTCGCCCACTGGGCCCTGGTCGCCTACCGGGCCTTGGTTTCCGTCTGGGCCTTGAAGGCCGGGGAGCCCCTGGGCACCCTGGTCACCCACTGGGCCTTGATCGCCCACCGGGCCCTGATCGCCTACTGGGCCCTGATCACCTACCGGGCCTTGGTCGCCGTCTGGGCCTTGAAGGCCGGGGAGCCCCTGCGCACCCTGGTCACCTACTGGGCCTTGATCGCCTAACGGGCCTTGATCACCCACCGGGCCCTGGTCGCCCAACGGGCCCTGATCGCCCACCGGGCCCTGATCGCCGACCGGGCCTTTCTCACGCCCTACCTACAAAAGATCATCGAGGCGAGCGAGGACCAGGGTTGGATCGGAGCGGTTACCGCAGAGGGTGAACCCCGCTACCTCCAGTTTCACAACGTCGTCGTGACCGGTGACGACGGCTCGAAGTTCGTGTTGGGCCACGCCCAGGACGTCACCGCGCTCGTGGAATCCGACAACGAGTTACGCGCCGCGAGAGACCACCTCGATCGCGTGCTGGCGGCCAGTCCGGCCGTGACCTATAGCAGTGAAGCGAAGCCTGACTACCTGACGACGTACATCAGCCCCAATGTCGTACAGCAGACAGGGTACTCGCAGGACGACTTCAAGCGACGCGGGTTTTGGATCGACAAGATCCACCCGGACGATCGCGCAGACGTTCTCGAAGGCTTGAAGCGGCTTCTCGAGTTCGGAGATAGCCGACACGAGTATCGCTTCCTTCATGCCGACGGCGACTACCGCTGGATGGTCGGCGAACAGCGGCTGGTCAGGAATGACCTCGGTGACCCCATCGCGATCGCGGGTCAGTGGATCGACCGCACCGAATCCAAGCGACTCACGGATGATGTGGATCGATTCTTCCGGGTGAGTCTCGACCTCCTGTGTATTCGAAGCACCGACGGTTTCTTCAAGCGCATCAACCCGGCGTTCGGGGAGGTATTGGGATACCCCGACCAGGAGCTGCTCGATCGGCCGATCCGCGACTTCATGCACCCGGATGACGTAGAACCGACGGACCAGCTATTGGCGTCGCTCGGTTCGGGGGGAACGAAGGTCTCGTTCGACGACCGTTGGCGCTGTTCTGACGGCTCCTACCGGACGTTCTCGTGGTCCGCGATCGCGAGCGAGGTCGACGGACTGGTTTACGCGGTCGCCCGAGACGTGACCCAGAGCCTCCTGCGGGCCGAAGAACTGCGCCGCGCGAAGAAGATGGCGGATGAGGCGAGCAGAGCGAAGAGCGAATTCCTCGCCAACATGAGTCATGAAATTCGGACGCCGATGAACGGCGTCATCGGCATGACCGAACTCACGTTGGAGACCAACCTCACGGATCAACAACGCGAGTACCTTCAGATGGTACACGCCTCTGCTGGGGCGCTCCTCGATACGATCAACAGCATCCTCGATTTCTCGAAGATCGAAGCCGGCAAGATGGAGCTGGAGCAGATCGACTTCACGCTCTGGGAAACGGTGACCGGCGCGCTGAAGCCGCTGGCGCTGAGCGCGAGGAACAAGGGCGTCGAGTTGCTCTACGATGAGGGACCCGACGTTCCCGAGCGCTTGCGCGGCGACCCTGGCCGACTTCGGCAGGCGCTCGTGAACCTGGCCGGTAATGCGGTCAAGTTCACTCAGGCCGGCTCCGTCCGCCTCACCGTGCATCGCGCGGACTCTGAGGGTGACGAGGTCCGACTTCGCTTCGACGTCAAAGACACTGGAATCGGAATCCCGGCTGACAAGCTCGATCACATCTTCCTGTCATTCAATCAGGTCGACGGCAGCATGAGCCGTCGCTTCGGTGGCACCGGACTCGGACTGGCCATCACCTCGGGTATCGTCAAGATGATGGGCGGCCAGGTCTCCGTGACGAGCGATCCCGGAGCGGGCAGCACCTTCTCATTCACCGCAGCGTTCGACCGTGCGATCGAAACGCATCCGGCGGCGCGCCCCAAAGGAGACCTGCGTGGCCTGAAGGTGCTCACGGTGGACGACCACGCGGCGAACCGGGTGATTCTCGTCGAATTCGCGAAGCGGATGGGGATGGAAGTGGTTTCGGCGGCGTCCGGCGCGGAGGCTCTAGATGCGCTCGATGCCGCGTACCGAAATGGAACTGCCATCGACCTGGCGCTCCTCGATTGCCATATGCCGGAGATGGGCGGATTCCAACTCGCAGAGAAGATCCGTAATGATGCGCGCTTTCGTGACCTCGTACTGATCGCGCTCACCGCCGCCGGTCAGCCGGGCGACGGCGCTCGTTGCGAGGAACTTGGGATCGCTTCGTATCTGCTCAAGCCACTCGCGCCCTCAGAGTTGCGCGACGCTATCCTGCTCACGCTCGAGAACGCACCGAAAGCCAAGGAGAAGGGTCGCCTGGTAACGCGGCACTCGCTCCGCGAAGCTCGACTCAGCCTCAACATCCTCTTGGCCGAAGACAACCGGGTGAATCAGGCGCTCGCGATCCACATGCTCGAGCGTTTTGGCCACCGGGTTCACCTCGCCACCAATGGGCGGGAGGTACTCGAAGTTCTCGAAAAGGAGCCCTTCGATGTGATCCTGATGGACATCCAGATGCCCGAGATGGACGGACTGGAGGCGACGGCCAAGATCCGCGAGCGCGAGGCGAAGGACGGAACGTTCATCCCGATCGTCGCGATGACCGCGCACGCCATGGTCGGGGATCGAGATCGATTCCTGGACGCTGGCATGAACGACTACGTCTCCAAGCCGATCAACCGAGATCGACTGCAGGAGGTACTCCGAGGGATCGGGCGCACCCAACCACCCCCTGAAGTCGCCCCGCCGGAGGACGCAATCGCAGAGGCCGACAAGGCGGAACGTTCTTACGATCGAGCGATCCTGATGGAACGCATGGACCATGACATGGACCTGATCCGCGCCCTCGTCGATGTCTTCGCGTCAGACCGGGACAAGCTCTTGGGAGAACTCGAAGGGGCACTCGACGGCGGAGACGCCGAAGCGCTCGAGCGCGCGGCCCATACCATCAAGGGCGCACTGGGAGTTTTCGGTGCGGAACCGGCCCGAGCTCGCGCCGAGCGCCTGGAGCACATCGGCAGAGACGGCTCGATCGAGGACGGACGCGCTCAGTACCCAGAGCTTCGGCACGCCGTACTCACTCTGGAGTCCGACCTTCGGGATCTGGTCGTCGAATTGGACCGCTAGTTCGCCGGCTAGTTGCCCGGACGGGGCCGCGCCTACCGCCTCGGAGGCCCAGCGTTCACGCGCACCTCATTCACGGTCAGTTCGACGGTCATCGCCTCGCCGCCGCCGTCCATCATGGACCTGAATTGCTCGATCTGGGCCGACATCATCGACTCGACCATCCGGCGCTGGGCCTCGGGCATATTGGCGAGTTCTCTCTGCATCTCTTCGAACTGGGCCCGCATATCTGGATCGATCGCAGCTCCGAGCCCCTCGATGCTGACGGTCGTACGATACGGCAGGAGCAATCCCTCGGCTTCCCGATAGTCTCCGAGCACGACGGATGTCGTGACCTCGTGCACACCCTGCTCCGTCTTCATCTCGCCTTCGAATTCGAAGCGTCGCGGCACGTAGCTCTCGGCATCGAGCATGATGCGTCCGCGCTTCGGAGTGAAGTCGGCGTCGGGAGTCACATTGCGACCAAAACCGACTTCACTCAGGTCCGGGACGTCGAGCACCAAGACGTCGAACCCTTCGACCTTGTCCCTGCCGATATACTGAGACAGGCGGCCGAAGTCATCGCCCATGAGGTACAGGTCATCGACTCCTGCACCTTCCGTGTTCGCCTCGATTCCTGCCGTCGAGCTACGCCGGAGCTGAAACACGGGGCGACCGTTCAACATCTCCTTCTCGAAGTAGGACACGGTTTCGAACCCCATCGTGCTCTGGACGACGGTGTAGTTCTCGACCGAGGCAATGCGCCGTTCGTACTCACCCAGCATCCGTTCGACGATGCTACTGGCGGTTTGTGCTGCGACGGGCTGCGCGATCATGAGGCCCATGACCAACGCGCTCGCCACCATCGGGCGGATGGTACCCACTCGTGCTCTCATGTCAGCCACCTGTCACCGTGAATTTCTGAACTCGGCGACCCGTCGACGCTTCCCCGACATAGAGGTTGCCTTGCGAGTCGATTCCCATGCCATGGGGACGCAGGAACTGACCGACCTGACGGCCACCTCGGCCGAACTCCCCGACGACCTCGAGGTCGGAGCGCCGCAGGACCCATACCTTGTGGTTCGTGCCGTCGGCGAGGTACAGCCACCGCTGGTCGGCATCCGGAGACAACGCGATCACGAAGGCCGAGCCGGACGCGAGCGTCCGCGGTGCGATGATCTTCTCCTCGACAAACTCTCCGTCTTGGCGGAAGACCTGAATCCGATTTCCTCGACGGTCCGCGACATAGATGAGTCCGTCCCGCGAACCGGTGAGTCCGTGCACCGTGGAGAACTCCGAGGGAGGTGAAGCCGCGTGCCCTTCACTGCCCCACTCGAATCGGTACTCGTCTTGCGGCACCTCACCATAAGCGCCCCAATGCCGCAGGTACTCACCCGTGTCGCCGTTGTACACGACGACACGACGGTTGGTGTAGCCATCCGCGATGAAGACCTCGTTCGTCTGAGGATCCACCCAGATGCCTGCGGGGCCGCCGAGCAGTTCGGTATTGTTGCTGCCCCCCGTGACATCGTACTCGCCAATCTGCATGAGCAGATCGCCCCCACGTGTGAATTTCATGACCCGGTGATGCCGGTACGTGCCGATCCAAACGTTGTCGTTGTGATCGACGAACAGGCCGTGGGCATTGCGCGGGAATTCGGCCACGTCTTGAGTCGCCGGGTCGCCCCAACCTTGTACGACATTTCCCTGCGGATCAAACTCGATCACGACAGGAGCCGGACGACAGCATTCTCCGAGCGGGGGTTCCTGCACCGCCGAGATCTCTTCTGGAGTCAGCGTCTCGGGCAGATGGGTGACCCAGACGTGGTCCCGCGCATCGACGAATACCGCGGTTACCGAACCCATGATCCAGTCGTTCGGCATCTCGAGCGGCCACGACGGATCGACAGAGAACGTCGGGACACTGCCGGATGCCACACTCGCGGAAGAACCGCTCGTGCTGGCGTCGCACCCGGTCAGGAGGATCGGAGCGGCAAACGCGAGCGCGATGGCGCAGAACGAACGGGATCCCTTCATCGGGCGGACTCTCCTCAGGAAACTGACAGGGCGTTGGCGTCAGCAAGGTACGGCGGATGTTCCGCATCGGATACTGGGCCACACAGGCGGACTCGACGGCGAGGCGAGAGCGACTTTCTCGGTTCGGCAGGCCGCCCTAGCTTCCCGCCCACGATAGCCCTCCCGACCGCTCCGACGAGATTCAATGCCAGGCAAAGGACCCTCATCGGACACGGCTCGCGAGACCAAACCCGCGCCTTGGGCTCCGCTTCTCGCGGTAGTCGCCCTCGGAGCTTTGGCGACGACGCCGCGCGTCGAGTCGCACGTCGTCCTGTCGCGCTCCGTCTTGGCGACGTGCATCGGCCTGTTGCTTTGGCATGGGGCGCTCTTCGTACGTAGCCGGCGCGGTGGCCCCACACTCCGCCTCGAATCAGCGTTCCGGCCTCAGCACTACGTCCAGGCACTGGTCCAGCTCGCGGTCTTCGCGTACTGGGGATGGTACTGGCGACCCGTGTACGACATGGCAGTCCTCATCGGGGCGCAACTCATCTTCGCCTACGCGTTCGGAATGCTCCTGTCGTGGACGCGAGGGCGGCGCTACGTACTCGGCTTCGGTCCCTTTCCCATCGTCTTCAGCATCAACCTCTTCCTGTGGTTCAGGGACGACTGGTTCTACCTGCAGTTCCTCATGATCGCCGTCGGACTCTTGGGCAAGGAGTTCGTACGTTGGCACCGGGATGGGCGCCAGGTACACATCTTCAACCCGTCGGCATTCTCGCTCGGTCTCTTCTCACTCGTCTTGATTGCTACCGGGACGACCGACCTGACGTGGGGCGCCGACATCGCGTCCACGCTGACGCTCGCTCCGAACATCTACCTGTTTCTGTTCGGCGTCGGGCTGGTCGTGATGTATTTCTTCTCCATCACGCTCCTGGCTGGCGCGGCCGCCACGGTTCTCTTTGTCCTGAGCGCGCTGTACTACACGTGGTCCGGCGTGCCGTATTTCGTCGACTCGGAGATTCCCGCCGCCGTCTTCCTGGGGCTCCACCTCCTGATAACCGATCCGTCGACCTCCCCGCGATCAACCACAGGCAAGGTCGTCTTTGGTGGCCTCTACGGGACGGGCGTCTTCGCCTTGTACGCCATCCTCGGCGCGGCAGGGGCCCCGACGTTCTACGACAAGTTGCTCTGCGTTCCACTCCTGAACCTGGCAGTGCGTGGGATCGATCACGCGGTGACGAAGTTCGGCGAACGACGCGTGCAGAGTGTCGCGCGCGGCCCCGTACATCCCACCCGGCTGAATCTGGCCCATATGGCAGGATGGATCGTCTTCTTCGGCGTCATGACCGCCACAGGGAGAACGGACGGAAGACACGAAGGAGATCGCATCCCGTTCTGGGAACAGGCGTGTTCCGAAGACCGAAGAACGTCGTGCGACCGGCTCATCGCGATCGAAGCCAATTATTGTGCTGACAACTCGGCCTGGGCCTGCAACGAGCTGGGACTACACCACGCCGAGGGCAGAATCGTGGGGATCGACCCGCAGCTGGCCAGTGGCTATTTCTCAAGCGCCTGTGAGCTTCGTTTTCAAGTGGCCTGCTTGAATCTGCTGGACCCCGAAAATCGGCAACGGGCGGAGCCTCGAGAATTGGATCTCCGCCTGCTGCTGCGAGAGGGCGGGCTGAACCTCATGCAGATGGAAGAGTCGGTTCTCTACGCACGGGCCTGCGAGCACGGTTGGGACTTCGCCTGCCCTTCGACCGATAGGGCGAGTTGACCGAGTCCGAAGACGTGACGAGCCGGCGGGTCATGGCAGGCGCCGGAGCCTTGGTCCTTGCGGTGTGGGGCGCGCTGGAGCTGTCGACTTGGCTGACCCCACAGCCTGCGGCGAACCCTCGGACGGCTGCCGTCGTCCTCCCCACCTCACTGACCGGCTTCCGTCCGGATCTCTGGTACCTCCCCGACGACGAACTCCTGGGCTTCGTCGAGATACCCGCCGGCCCCTTCACCATGGGAAGTGACCCGTCGGTGGACTCTCTCGCCTTCGACCTCGAGTCGTGGGGCGAAGAGCAGACGCAGGGGCGTGTCCTTCTCCCCGCCTTCTACATGGGGCGCTTCGAGGTTACGGTCGCCCAGTTCGCAGCGTTCGTCTCCGTCACGGGGTACCGTGCCGTCGACGAACGCGCCTTGCGAGGCCCTCCCGACCATCCCGTCGTATGGGTGTCGTGGACCGACACCGTGGCGTACACCCGTTGGCTGGACGGTGAACTACGGACCGCCGGATCTCTGCCGGAACTCGCGGCGCTGATCCGAGATGGCTGGCGGGTCCGGCTGCCGACGGAGGCCGAATGGGAGAAGACCGCCCGCGGGATCGACGGGCGCATCTATCCGTGGGGCGACACGCCGGACCCCGACCGAGCCAACTATCGAAGCCGGGCGACGGTAGCGGTGGGGAGCATTGCGTGCCCCGCGTGCGCCTACGGACTGTCGGACATGAGTGGGAACGTCTGGGAGTGGACGCGGAGCCCCTATCAGCCGTATCCCTACGACGATTCGGACGACCGGCTCGACCTCGACACCGAGGCACTCTGGGTCATGCGAGGCGGATCTTTCGGAGATGGCGAGCAGCACGTGCGCGCCGCGAATCGAGGAGGCGCCGACCCGGGTGCCCGCCGACCCTTCATCGGCTTTCGAATCGCGCTCAGCCGCTTCTAGTCGATTGCCCCACCGCATCGGACGCGAGTAGGCGCTCCACTTCGGCAGCCTCGTATCCCAACTCGGACAGCACCGCTCGGGAGTGCTCACCCGCGGCGGGTGGGGCGCCTTCTCCGCGCGGCCGGACCCCGTCCACACGCAACGGTAGGGACACGTCCCGGTACTCCGGAACCTCGGGATGGTGGGTCGGCAGGAGCATACCGGAGGCCGCGACCTGAGCGTCTTCGACGACCTCCGGAATCGACTGGATCGCAGAGGCTGGGACCGCATGACGCCGGGTGAGGTCGAGTAGCTCCGACGTGGGCAAGCGGGAAGTTCGGTCCTCGACGAGTTCGTCGAGCGCGGTCCGATTCAACACGCGATCGCGGTTGCTTGAGAAGCGTGGGTCATCCAAGAGGGGGCCGAGGCCGAGCGTTTCACAAAGCCGGCCGAAGATCGCGTCATTCCCCGCAGCGATCATGACGTGACCGTCGGAGGTTTGGAACGCTCGATAGGGAGCGATGGCCCCGAGGCTCGAGCCGGCTCGAGCCGGAGCCTCGCCGGTGGCGAGATACCCCATCATGTGGTAGGAGACCCACGCGAGCGACGTGTCCATGAGCGCGGTCTCGAGCTCCGCACCCTTCCCCGTCGTCTCGCGTGTGCGCAGGGCCGCGAGTATCGCGATGGCCGCCCACATTCCCGTTCCGTAGTCGACGACCGAGCCGCCGACGCGGGTCGGTGGCGTGTCGGCGTGACCCGTCAGCGCCATCATCCCGGTATAGGCCTGCATGAGCGGATCGTAGCCGGGTTGATCGCTCATGGGCCCATCCTGACCATAGGCGCTGACCGACAGGTAGATCACGTCCTCGCGCAGCGCACGGATGGAGTCATAGTCCATGCCGAGACGTGCAGCCACCCCCGGCCGAGACGCCTGAACGAACACGTCGCAGCTGGTCGCGAGCCGAGACAGAACGTCACGCCCGTCCTGCTGCTTGAGGTCGAGGACGATGCTCTTCTTCGCTCGATTGGCCGAGAGGAAGAGCGTGCTGTCCGAACCCCAGAAGGGCGGTCCCCAAGCGCGTCCCAGGTCTCCACCGGGCGGCTCAACCTTGAAGACCGTGGCGCCGAGGTCGGCCAGAATTTGGCTGCAGAAGGGTCCCGCGAGGTTCTGCGTCACGTCACAGACGCGGATGCCAGCGAGGGGTGCACTCATGACGGCTCTCTCGGAGTTGTGCGGAACCGAATTCGGACAACCAGCCCCAAAGATCGTTGCCGACGTGTACGAGAGCCAACCCACTGCGGCCTTCTCATCGCCGCATGAACCGGGGCGGAACCCTGACCCCATCCCCCTGTACAGCAGGCTGACCGAGGCGCAGCTTCCCGGCATCCACTACTCAGGGAAAGTCTGATGCGTTGTACCAGCCCAGCGACCAAGCTCGCGGTCCTCTTCTTGGCAGCCGCCGCGCCCGTTGCCTGTGATGCCCAGACTCGACCGGGCCAGGGCCGCGAACCCACCCTTCCGGCTCCGAGCATCACGGAGTACAAGCCCCAGTCCACCCTGGTGGTGCCGGAGCACGCGGTTCCTCGAGCCAAGTTTCCGGTCGTCGACCTGCACGGTCACCCGCCGACCCTGAATTCACGTGAAGCGATCGAAGCGGTGATCGCGTCGATGGACGAGCTCAACATTCAGGTCATGGTCCAGGCGCGCCCCAGTTCCGGGGACAGACTCACGTCGCAGATCGAAGCAGTCCGTGATGCAGGTTACGCGGATCGCTTCGTCTTCTTCGCGTCGCTCGACTTCAACCGCGTCGGACCAGGCTCAGGGGCGCGCATCGCCGCGCAGCTCGAGGCGGACGTGGCTGCCGGGGCCGTCGGCATCGGCGAAATCGGCAAGGGCTTCGGCCTGTCGAATCAGAAAGCCGACGGATCCCGCCTTGCCATGGATGACCCAGAACTCGACATCGTGTGGGAGACGGCGGCCCGGCTCGGGATTCCGGTTTTTGTCCACACGGCGGATCCGCCCGAGTTCTTCGAACCGCTGGACTACTCGAACGAGCGTTGGCTCGAAATGGCGCTCTTCGAGAACCGCCGCTTCAACGATCCAGCGCGTTTTCCCGCGTTCGACGATCTGATGGCCGAACGGAACCGCATGATCGCGAAGCACCCGAACACGACGTGGATCCTTGCACACATGGGGTGGCACACGCACGATCTCGCGACGCTCGGAAGGCTGTTCGACCAGCACCCCAACGTGCACGCCGAAGTCGGGGCGGTTCTCTACGACCTCGGCAGACAACCTCGTTTCGCCCGGGCGTTCTTCGAGAAGTATCGGGACCGGATCTTCTTCGGAAAGGACTCGTTCCAGCCCGACGAGTACCCGTACTACTGGCGGGTCTTCGAAACGGCCGACGAGTACTTCGATTATTACCGGGACTACCACGCCTTCTGGAAATTGTACGGCATGGACCTGCCGGATGACGTTCTGCGCGCGATGTACTACGGCAACGCGCTCCGCGTCATTCCGCGGATGCCCGTGGCCGGCTTCCCGGCCCGCTGACGGCAGGCGGAGCCACAGCTACCGGCTTCGCTCCGCCCAGGAGGACTGTCTACTCGGCGGCCGGCACCCGATCCAGCAGGCGCTCGTCGTAGTATCAGTCCCGCGCGATCGAGCCGTCCAGGATCGGGTCGCGCGTACCGGTCATTTCCCACCGGACCAGCGAGACGGGAATCACACCGGCGTCGAAGAAGTCATCGAAGAAGTCCTTGATCGTGAATGAGTCCCCGGCCAGGAGCGCGCGCTCCGCCAGTAGCTCTTCGATCTGGATCTTCCCGGAGAGGTAGCTCGTACCGTAGCCGGGCTGACGCAAGTACAGGTGTTGTTCGTTACGGACCAAATCGCCGTCCGGCAGCCATCCGCGCGGTGTCCAGGTCATGGCGTGCTCCACCGCCTCCTCCATGGCATACTCGCCCCCGTGCAGGTAGAGGCCGCTCAGAGCGCGCGCAGCCCTCTGCGCCAACATGATCCAGACCAACTCCCGGGATCGCGGACGCGCGTCGAAGAGGCCGGCATGCATCATCATCTCTTCGACGCCCGTCGCGAGGCCCTCGGAGCGAGCGTCCCAGATGTTGTAGAGCGACGGGACGCGTCGAACGGGACTCCCGTGGGGATCCTCGCGCATGCGAGCCAGCTCGATCCAGTGGTGCATGTGGGTGCGCATGACCAACGGATCTCGATAGTTCACCTCGTTGAAGAAGTTGCGGATCTCGCCTGGTTCCGCAGGCGTGAAGGCGCCGTTGACCGCGCGCAGAGCAGGATCCATCCAGTCGCGGATCTCATGGATCTCCTCTTGGTCGAGGAAGCGCATGTAGTCAGAGACCGCTTGGTTCAGGCGTCGATCGTACTCGTCCTCGGTCGCGATCCGCTCCAGTTCTGGTAGGTCACGATTCCGGTTCTCCTCCAACCGGAGCCCCGCATGCGCGCGAGCCAACTCCCGTCTCATGAGCGTGACCTGTTCCTCCCAGGAGTAGGGGACGAGGTGCACGTTCCGCATGTACCACGTGTAGTTGTCCTTCCCGACGCCCGACGGCCCTGTCTTCGAGTCGGCCTCCACCTCGAGCCAGTCGTGGAACGCATCGCTCGCGTCTCGAGCTGCGACGATCGCCGCGTCGAGGCTGGCGCTGCTCCCTCGCACCCGCTCTCCCAACGCGGCCAATTCAGCACTCTGGCCTCGGAACGAGCGCAACCCAGCCAGCCACAAGTCGCGGGCGTTGCTCGCTCCGAGGTTGGCCCTCGCTTGCTCGAGCAACGCGGGAATCGCGGCGATGCGGTCCGCGAGTTCAGCGGCGGCGGCGTCAGAGAGGGGATACGTATAGGTCCACAGGTCGATCCATCCGTGGATCACCGACCCTTCGTGCGCCGGCACGTCGCTCTCGGCCGAGTAGATCGTGACGTAGAAGGCAGGGTCCCGGGCCCAGGGCCGACGTACACGATGATCGAAATCCAGACCGTTCATCTCCGCGCGTACGAGGTGCCAATCGATGCGCTCGGCGACGGGCCAGTTCGCCGGCTCGGTGGGCCCGAGTCGGGCCTGCCAGGCACCGAGGGCATCGTGCTGTCGAGCCATCGCCTGCTCCGAATAGTCCGGCACGCCGCCGGCGAAGTCCGGCGCCTCGAACGCCCGCCACTCCGAGAAGAGTGACACGAGTTCGTCGTGCGTGGCCACGGCCGAGGGGGTATCGGTCGGCGCGCACGCAGACCCGACGATCGAAACGACCAACAGGGCTGGGAGGTACCTCGGCACAGTGGTGCGATCGGACATGAACTCTCCCGGGAATACGATCAAGGACCCGGAGCTCCAACGGCCCGGACGGGTCGAACCCGCCAGAGGGTAGGCCGCGTTGGTGGAGCGGGGCAAGCCCCGAAGGGCCACTCCTCTGGCCCATAACGTGACGGTGAATACACCCGGGTGATATTGACAGCACATTATACCCGGGTAATTTACCGGGTCATTTCACCCAACGACGAGCGGATAGGATGTACACGTGACTGAGGAATCTTCAACCCGGTGCACGGCCTTCCTAGGCAACAGACGCATCGCGTCCGGAGATGTGCGCACCGTCGCGCTGGCCGCGAGAGCCGCATGGAAACGTGAGACGACCGTTCCCCTGCTGATCTTCGACGACGATACGAGCCGCCTGATCGAGATCGACCTGCGCGGCAGCGAGCAAGAAGTCGTGGCGCGTCTTCGGCAGGCCAAGCCCCGAGGCCCCGGCAGGCCGAAGCTCGGCGTCGTCTCGAAAGAAGTGACGCTGCTGCCTCGCCACTGGGCCTGGCTCGGCACACAACGCGGCGGCGCCTCCGCCACGCTACGTCGACTCGTAGATCAGGCTCGCAAGAACCAGGAAGGATGTGACCACATAAGGCGCGCTCAAGACGCCGCGTACCGGTTCATGACGGCCATGGCGGGTGACCTTCCCGGATTCGAAGAAGCGATCCGCGCGCTGTTCGCCTCGGATCGAGAGCGCTTCGAGGAGCAGATCGCCGGCTGGCCGGGAGACCTCGCAGAGCACAGCCGGATGCTGGCGGCGCGAGCGTGGGTCCTGCGGGCCAACCCGACCGCCTCGACGGGCGGCGGCTGACCCGATGCGCGATCTCACCGAGGGCCCAATCGCTGGCAACATCATGCGAATGGCCGTGCCGATCGCCATTGGCATGGTCTTCCAGACTATGTACTACCTCGTCGACCTCTACTTCGTCGCCCAACTCGGGGACGCGGCGATCGCGGGCTTGGGGTCGGCGGGCAACGTCCAATTCCTCGTGATGGCCATCACCCAGGTTCTAGGCGTGGGCACGATGGCGCTGATCGCCCAGGCCAGCGGCAGGAAAGACCGCATCGATGCCAACCTGATCTTCAACCAGAGCCTGGCGCTCGCGGCGGTGTGCGCGGTCATCACGCTCGTGGGTGGATACACCCTGACGGGGTGGTACATGAGCACGCTCGGAGCGGACGCGGATACGGTCGCCGCTGGGACCACGTACCTCTTCTGGTTCCTGCCAGGCCTCGGCCTTCAGTTCGCGATGATCTCGATGGGCTCCGCTCTCCGGGGCACGGGCATCGTAACGCCGACGATCGTGGTGCAGGTCCTGTCCGTCCTCCTGAACGCAATCCTGTCACCGATCATGGTCGCTGGGTGGGGGACGGGGCGACCGCTCGGAGTCGCCGGCGCGGGGATATCCACGACGATCTCGGTTGCGGTCGGGGTAGTTCTGATGTCCGTATACTTCGTCCGTCTCGAACGGTACGTCGTCTTCGATCCGACGATGATGCGGCCGCGCGTCGGAGCATGGAAGCGCATCCTCGCCGTGGGGCTGCCCCCCGGCGGGGAGTTCGCCCTGATGTTCGTCTACATGGGTGTCATCTACTGGACGATCCGAGATTTCGGGCCGACGGCTCAGGCCGGTTTTGGAGTCGGCTCACGCGTCATGCAGGCCATCTTCTTGCCGGCGATGGCGATCGCGTTCGCGACGGCTCCGGTCGCGGGCCAGAACATGGGAGCCGGGCATCACGACCGGGTGCGCGAGACGTTTCGCACCGCCGTTTCCGCGCTGAGCGCCATCATGCTCACACTGACGCTCCTGTGTCAGTACCGCCCGGACGCCCTCATCGGATTCTTCACGGACGACCCTGAGGTCATCGCCACCGGTTCCGAGTTCCTTCGGATCATCTCGTGGAACTTCGTCGCGAGCGGCGTGATCTTCACCTGTTCGGGCATGTTCCAGGCGCTTGGGAACACGGTACCCGCACTCCTCGCGAGCGCGACACGCCTCGTGACCTTCGTGATCCCCGCAGTATGGCTTACGACCCAGAGTTGGTTCGAGCTTCGCTACCTCTGGTACGCGTCCGTAGCTACCGTCGCCGTGCAGGCGGTCGTCGCTTGGTGGATGCTGTCCACTGAGCTGACCAAGAAGCTCGACGCGTCAGGTCGTGGCCGGGGCAGTGCCGTTTCCGGAGACCCTCCGTCCGCGAATCAACCATAGGCTGACGAGCGCGAGGGTCACAGCTCGCAGGGCCCAGGTGAACGCGGCGGGAAGCCAGAATTGGGCAGCGATTCCAGGCGGCGCGAACCAGTAATAGAGCCCGATGGCAAGGCCCGCACACAACAGCAGCGCGTGGGCGGGTGAGGTCCGCGACACCGTGAACAAACTCGCGAGCACAAGCCAACTCCCGACCGACCAGAGCCCAACTGTCCCGTAGGTCGAGGCCATGTCACCGAGGCCCCCATCAGGAAGTAGATAATACGCCACGACGAAGCCGGGGAACGCCAGGGCGAAGATCCCATAGCCCGAAACAGTCCACCGCGGTGACCCCGCATGGTTTCCCACCGAGAGGACGGCCGACTTCGTGGGGATCAAATCGAGACAGCCGCGTGTGCATGCCGTGCACGAAAGGCACCGCGCGTTCGGTACCGACAAGAGCGGCCGTTGGCCGTATAGGCGTTCGACGGGGAGTACCGGGCACAGCGCATTGCAGAAACCGCCCTTCATGTCGAACAGCAGCCCACCGAGCAGCGCCAGCACGCAGACCGCGACGACCGTAACACCTAGGGCGGTCGCATCGACATTGAAGAGGAAGCGGCGGGCCGGCACCATGACGGCAAGCAGGATAATCCCGACGATGCCCGCGATCCGCAGCCAGTCCTTGGGCAGTTGTCGTCGCGAACCGGAGGCCTCAAAGAGCAGATTGAGCGTGGCGAGAGGACACACGTTCCGCCACAACTCCACGTTGATGATGAACACCGCGGGAAGAAAGCTACCCCGCCCGTTAGAGCCGCTGAGGCGGGCAAGATCCGCTCCTTCGTGTGGTGGAAGGCCCTACACACGCGAACCCGAAGCCATCGAGTTTCGCGACAGGTCCGAACGTCAGCGCTTACGGCGTTGCGTCGAGGTCGGAGGCGGAGCACCGGTCTTGTGCCGGTAGGTGATTCGCCCGCGGTTCAGATCGTACGGTGACAGCTCGACGGTCACGAGGTCACCAACGAGCACCCGAATTCGGAACTTGGACATCTTCCCGGCCGCGTACGCGAGAACGACATGGTCGTTCTGGAGCTGAACGCGGAATTTCTGATCGGGGAGCACTTCGGTAACGAGCCCCTCTACTTCGATCTTTTCCTGCTTGGCCATCTTTCTCCTCGGTCGGGTACGCTCACGTCTGGGGAAGGCTAACGGAAATCCGCCTCTGGGCCGAGCCTACACGCACCATATGAGAAGCCCCGGGCAGCTCGAAAACTGTCCGGGACTTCAAGTACAACTCTCCGGCATGCGCCTCAGGCTAGCTCACTCCCGCGACGGCGCGGGGTACCCTGTGCCCCTGACGCGCTGAATCGCGGCAACGGTCACGTCCGCACGGAATTGGGCAATTTTTCTACCGATTTCGAGCCCTTCATCCAGGTACAGAGGAAGGCTGTTGATGTGGTCCAGGTTTACGGCCTGTCGCTGGGGGAGGCGCACGTGGTCCGGACTGTCATTCATGATCAACGACGAGATGTAGTAGTCGTCGTGATAACCGTCGAGATCCTTGTTGAGTTCGACCATACCGAGCACTTCGTTCTGGTACCGCAGCACATCTGCGTAGTTGTAATAGTCTCGGATGTGCGCCACGAGGACTCCGCCGCCGGCCCATTCGGTGCTGAGATCCGTGGCGACCCCCTCCAGCATCGCCTGATTGCTCCCACTGTCACCGAGGAAGAAGATCTCCGTGAATCCCTGGGCCTTGAGGCTGGTCGCCATGTCCTTGAGGACGGCCTCCAAAGTCGCCGCTGACACCACGAGTCGTCCTGGCGTGTCCGTCGCGGTCGGGTCGCCCTGGTCGAGCATCATGATGGGTGCGACGAGCGTGTTGCCGAGCGTCCGGGCGATGGCCTCCCCGGTGACCTTCAGGACGTGATTGTGCTTTCCGGTCGTGAGGTACGGCCCGTTCGCTTCCATCGTCCCGTTGAGCACGAGGGCCGTCGTGTATCCGTAGCGCCGCACGAGATCACGCATTTCGAGGATCGTCAGCTCCGACATCCAAACATTGTCGGCCATCGCGATCGGGCGAACCATGTCGTAGCTATACGGCGCCGGGACCCTCTGGTCCGCCGGACGGATGACCTCGGGTGGAGGCGGCCTCTGACCGCCGCGACCTCCTCGCCCTGCCTGGGCAAAGGCCGGCGTCGACGTAATGCAAAGCGCGACTGCCAGCGCCATCGGTCCGAGTGACCATCGCTTCATCGGTGCCTCCTGTGGGAATCGTCGTGCCGAGCCGTCAGCATTCACCGGCCCGTCCATACTGTCAACAGGTCACCCCCTCCCGGGAACCCGACTTTCCGGTCGTCCATACATTCCAGAAGCGATTCAGGCCCCCTGCCGATCAGATTGATCGGCTAGACTCGAAACACGAGGACGATAATGCTGAAGGAATTCAAGGAGTTCGCAGTCAAAGGCAACATGCTGGACATGGCGGTGGGTATCATCATCGGGGCGGCGTTCGGCACGATC
The DNA here is from genome assembly GCA_027623325.1 of Gemmatimonadota bacterium. Classification (GTDB taxonomy): domain Bacteria; phylum Gemmatimonadota; class Gemmatimonadetes; order Longimicrobiales; family Gaopeijiaceae; genus UBA2589. The sequence goes on along the minus strand of JAQBXY010000006.1, from coordinate 34,156 downwards.
ATCCAGTCGCTGGTGAAGGATATTCTCATGCCACCCATCGGAATGCTCCTGGGCGGCGTCGACTTCAGCGACCTCTTCCTCACCCTCCAGGAGGGCTCCGCTGCGGCCGGCCCCTATGCAACACTCGCTGCGGCCAAGGAAGCCGGCGCGGTGACGATCAACTTCGGCGTCTTCGCCAATGCGCTGATCTCGTTCCTGATCGTATCATTCTCGGTCTTCATGGTGGTACGGGCCTTCAACAGGCTCAAAAAGGAAGAGGCCGCAGCACCCGCGGCGCCTCCGGCACCGTCCGCGCAAGAAGTCCTGCTCGGGGAAATCCGGGACCTACTGAAGGCCAAGGGCTAGGCCAGAGGTACCCTAGTCAAAAGCGCCCTCTTCGGCGCGCGTCAGACCGTCGGGTCAGACCGTATTGATCAGGCTCCGAACCGCACCGAAGAGGGCCGTGCCTTCCCGGAATTTATCGAACAGTCCGGGAGGCGAGTGGGTGGCGCTGTGGGCGAACATGCCGGTCACCGTGAGGCTCTTCTCTGCGGTGCTCGGGAGCCCATTTACCATCCTCATCCCTTCCGTGAAGGGAATGAGACGATCCCCGCGCCCGTGAATCAGCTGGGTCGGAAGATGGACCTTGGCGAGGTCCGGGGCCGGTTCGAGCAAAGGATCCACGCGCCGACACGCGTCCGCGAGCCTCAGGCCGATGTCGGCGCACTCATCACGGTCGGGCCTCGTTCCCGTGGTAGGCGTGGCGAACAGGTCGAATAGGGCCTGATGCCTCTTCGGTAGGGCGAGCCGCAGGTCTCGGATCATGGCGTCGTGATGCGGCTCCCATGCCGGGATCCTCTGGTCGCTGGTCGCGGTGGCAAGGCACCGGAGCGCCGCCGCCACATCGTGCGCGTCTTCGCAGCCCGGGATGTCGGCGAGGTAGTTGCTCGCGACGACCCATCGCCCGTAGGGGTCGGGAGTAAGGGAGTAGTCGACTCCCTCCCACTCATGATCGCCCGTCAGGCCGAAAAGTAGGGTTCGGTCGAGGCAGCAATAACCACCGAAGAGAACGATACCCGCTACGTGGTCGGCCAATTCTTCGCGGGCCGCCGCGATGGCCACCTGAGGGGCCCCGAACGAAAATCCGATCAGGCCGACTTTCCCGGGCAAGACCTCGGGGTGAATCCCGAGCGTCTGGATCGCACCCCGGAGCGTCGGCCCAGTCACACTCGGCGGAACCTCGAGCTTTTGCCATTCCGGGATTTCGGGTAGCAGCACGGCCGCACCGCTCGAGGCGAGCGCGTTGCCGAACCGCACGAGCTGAGGGTGGAAGCGCCCCATCCGGGTGATCCCACCCATGGCGATCCAACCTGGAAATGGTCCCTTGCCCCGAGCCGGGAGCAGGAGCGTCGCGGGGATTCGTACCCCCTCCCGTTCGATCTCTGTCTCCTCGACGCGGACCCCTGCTCCCGACGTCCACCCGTGGGCGTACCGGACCGTCCGTAGCAGGCCGCGTAGCACGTTGTCTGTCAACTCCGGTGAAAGCACGGAGGGCCGCCCCGAGAGCTCGGAGCGGCCCAAGACTACTAATTTGGTGGTTCTTCGGCTTAAACGCTACGTCACAGCGGAAGCAGGCTACGCGCCAGGGACGTGCGAGAGACGCGGAACGCGCACCTGATCGTGACGTTCGATGTGGCGCGCCGCCGCGTTCATGATGCCGCTCAGCCGACCGAATTCTGCCTGGTACGCGGCCCTCGCGGCTCTGCGGGCCGTCGCGTTCGCGCCGATGTCGGCCGCCTGGCTCGCCGCCGACACCCGTACCATGACGGTCGGGGCCTCAGTACCGATGCCACCGTTCCAGACGGTCATCACGAAGCCGGCGATACCCGCCGCCCGATCGAGAGCTGACCGAGCCGCCAACGCCCGGCGGAATTCTGGCGCCTTGTCCCAGGTGAGATGGTACACGGTCACGCGGTTGTACGGCAGCGCCTGAATGTCGGCGACCGTGAAGCCGGCCGGGACGACGCTCATTCCGGGCGCCGCGTCGTAGACCGCGACGTGGCGGCTACCCCACGCTGAGTTCCAGAGCGCAACTTCCGATTCGCCGAAGGTCTCAAAGATGGCGATCCGGGCCGCCTGCACCTCGACCATACTCTGGAGCCCCTCGGGGAGCGCGGTAATGCGGTACGCCACCGTCGGGTTTTCACGGTAGACTCCCCAGCCGTACCCGTCAGAATCGGCATATCGATCGGCGAGCATACTGAAGTACTCGTTGAACACGGGCGCGTTGACGCCGCGATAGGTCTCGTAGAGGACCGCGGGGGCTTGCTGGAAGAGGGGCGGGATGTCTTGGGCGGCGGCGGCCACCGGCACGGCGAGCATCACCGCAATCCAGGCACTTCGCATGAGGTTCTTCATATCATGGTCTCCATCGTCGGGAGGGATCGAGTCGCGAATTTGCTGTCCGCGTAGCGTGAGCGCAAGCCGACTCCCGCAGCGTCTGCTGCCCGCAAGGCTGCCAAAGGCGCACTGTCGGCGGGAGCGGCGACCAGCGGGGCTCCCCGTCACCGGAGCCACTCTTCCAGTGCCGTCGCAGCATCCGTTCGTGCGTCTCGATACTTCACGATCACCGGTGTGTAGAGGGAGAGGCCCGAAGCCTTCCCCCATTCCGAAGTCACGGCCCGTGCGCCAGGAACCACCACCGCGCTCTCCGGCACCTCCAGCGGTCGCTCGGGACCGGCCCGGATGACCCTTTGGTGAACCAGATCGTACACGGGCGTCCCGCGAGTGAGCAGAGCCCGGAGAAGTTCGCGTCGATCCATGGTCGATCAGCTCCCCGGGCCACCGCCGCGACCACGTCGCGGGGGAGCCGTCAGCGCTTCGAGCTGGTTGAGTGCTCCCACGATCTTGAAGTGGACGACCATCCGCCCGATCTCGGGGGAAGCCAACGTAGGATCGCCGGTCACACCGGCATCTTCGCGACCACCAAACCGATACCGGCGATCGTTCCGCACGCCGTCCGCGAAGACATACATCACGGCCGATGTGTCGGTGATCCCGGCGTGCGACCCGATGGTCTCCATGTCGTAGCCGTACGCCGCCATGAGCCATGCGCGGGAATACTCCTGACCCTTCGCGTAGAAGTCGGTCAGCGCAAAGATCTTCGTGGAGCCGCCCGCCCACTCGGCGCCGAGGCGATCGGCGACCTCACTCATACCTCCCTGATTACCACCGCTATCCCCGATGAAGAGGATCTGGGCGAAGCCGTGGGATTCGAGGCTTCGGGCCGTGGCTTCGAGGAGGTTGTTGTAGCTGGGAGACGGGTTCGTAATGACCCCCGGCTTATCGCCGAAGCCCTCTCGCTCGTAACTCCCTTCCGGTACCCACGCGATGGTAGGGGCGACGAGTGCGTTGCCGAGCTGCCTCGCCATCTGGCCCGCGGCGAAGGTGATCACATAGTTGTGCTTGCCCATGACCATGTGTGGCCCGTTCTGCTCGGTGCCCCCGATCGGAACGATCACGGTCGTCTTTCCGGCGGCCATCGCGTCTCGGATTTCGGTCCACGTCATCTGCTCGATGAACGGATCGCCCGTGGTCTGAGCACTCAGCGCGCCGGCAAAGAAGAGGACGGGTGCGAAGGCCAGGGCGATTCGTGTCTTGTTCATGATGTGTCTACCTGGCGGCGAGGCTGGCTCGGATCTGAGCCAACGCGTTGTCGATTTTGATGCGGAGCTGGACTTCGCCGAGCGCGGGAGTCGAGAGCGAAGGATCTCCGCTCACACCCGAACCCTCGAACCCGCCACCCGGGGCGGCCTTGTCCATACGGACGTGGTTCGGATTCACGAAAAGCATCTGCGAGGTGTCGAGAATGCCTGCGTGACTCCCGATCTGTGCGTCGGTGAAGCCCTGCTGGTGCATGTACGTCGTGATGTCTCCGTTGCTCTTGGCGTAGTAGTCGCCGATGAAGTGTGCGCGCATGCCTGATCCCGCCCACTCCGCATTGAGCTGATCGGTGACCGCACTCATGCCGCGCTGGTTGCCGCCCGAATCTCCGATGAAGACGATGTCCGTGAAGCCTCCGGCCGCATGGCTCTTGGCCGTATGGGTGAGGAGGTCACGGAACCACTCCTCCGGAAGCGTGATCGTTCCCGGCATCCGCATGTGGCCGGTGGGTTCGTCACCCCAACTGCCCTCGGGCACATACGTCATGATGGGCGAGACCAGGGCGTTGCCGAGCGTTCGAGCGACTTCGTCCATCGTGTACTCCATGACGAATTTGTGCTCGCCCATCACCATGTGGGGTCCCTTCTGCTCGGTCCCCGCAGTCGGGATGATGATCGTGGTCTTTCCCACCGCGATCTGGTCGCGGATCTCCTCCCACGTCAGTGCCTCGATGAACACCGAGTTGGGCGGCGATTGGGCGAGTGCGCTCGTCGCGGTGAGTGCCAGGAAGAGCGCGGAAAAGAGCGCGGAGCGATTCATGTTCATATCAGTCGTTGACCTCGTTGGCGGCCTTCCAGGCATCGTAGCGCATGCGTAGCGTTCGAACGGGATTGGCGTCTTCTTCGGGCGTGGTGTTGGTTGGGACGACCATCAGATAGAGGTAGTAGTCGCCGGTGTTGTAAGGAGCGTCCATCTGCTCTGGATGGTTCGCGGCGAATTCCCCCTGGGCATCATCGGGATCCGCGGCGAGCAGATACGAGACGTGCGCGGTCTTGCCGTTGCAGGGTGCCATTTCCGGGAGCGGCTCCGAATCACAGGTGCAGCGGCGATCGCCGCCACGGGCATCGGCCACTTCCATGGCGAGCATGACCCGATCGATGATCGACCCCGGCCCGTGCTGCATGATCGTCGCGGCCGCCGTCAGCGCTTCCTCGGTCGCGATGATGTTGCCCTGCACGCCCCAGATGATGCCATCGTCGGACTCGCCCCGCAGGTCCATCGACACGGCACCGTTGCCGGACCCTGAGCGCCCCGCGCCGCGACCCTGAAGATCGATGATGCCGAACTGTCTGCGTTCGATGTTGGGGTCTTCCTCCAACATCCGGATGATGTCCGCGGGAGGGGTTCCGCGCTCGAGCTCCCTGAAGATCAGCTTCTGATTCTCGTGCGTCCGATCGACTCCGGCCTGAGCCGCCGCGACGGCCACGCCCGGTACCACGATCGCTTGGAGCAGCTTGAGTTGATTGGGCGCCGTCGCGGCACAGGTCGCAGACGAGATGACGACGCGCCCGGTCGTCCGGTCGATCGCGATGATCGACCACGTCGCGGCTACCGGCGCCGGCGCAAAGGCCAGAAATCCGGCTAGGGTGAGCAGATAGCGCCTCATGACCACTCCTGGAATCGTTGATGCCTCGAAGGCGACCCCGATCATACGGCCCGCCGGTTCACCCCGACAGCGGCCGGGGACCGGCTTGAGGGGCGGTCCCGTTATCTTGGCGTCATGAGCCCTACGTCATCCCCTGCAGCGAACCAGGAGTTCGCAGAGCTCGGCCTCGGCCCTGCTCTCCTCCAGACCCTTTCTTCTCTGGGCTACGAGGAACCGACGCCGATCCAACGAGAAGCGATCCCGCATCTCTTGGAAGGTCGGGACCTGCTGGGATTGGCCGCGACCGGAACAGGAAAGACCGCCGCGTTCGCGTTGCCGTTGCTCCAGCTGATACAGATCGGTGCGAAGGTGCCCTCGGCGCTCATCCTGGTGCCCACACGGGAGTTGGCGGTCCAGGTCGCGCAGGCCGTGCACCGCTACGGCAAGGAGTTGGGCGTCGAAGTGCTGCCGATCTACGGCGGACAGTCCTTCCAGCAGCAGCTCAAGGTCCTGAAACGCGGCGTCGACGTGATCGTCGCGACCCCGGGCCGGGCGCTGGATCACCTCCGACGAGGCACGCTGCACCTCAAGGGTCTCACCGTTTTGGTTCTCGATGAGGCGGACGAGATGCTGGACATGGGCTTCGCGGAGGACCTCGAGGCGATTCTCGCCGAGGTTCCCGCGCGACGCCAGACGCTCCTCTTTTCGGCCACCCTCGGTCCCCGCATCGAGAGCATCGCACGAAAGTATCTCCGTGACCCCATCGAGGTACGCATCGCGACCGACGTCGACGGGGACAGCGGTGGCGATGTCCCCATGGTGCGTCAAATCGCTTATCTGGTCCGACGGCCGCACAAGCTCGCCGCCCTTGGCCGGGTGCTCGATCTGGAAAGCCCCGAGGCCGCACTCGTCTTCTGCCGCACCCGCAACGACGTGGACGAGCTCACGGAGTCGCTGAACGGTCTCGGTTACCGCGCCGAAGCGCTTCACGGCGGCATGTCCCAAGAGGAACGGGACCGTGTCATGAAGAAGCTGCGCGGAGGTACGGTGGACCTCCTCGTCGCAACGGATGTCGCCGCGCGTGGCCTGGACATCTCCCACCTCAGCCACGTGATCAACTACGAGGTGCCTTCCGCAGCGAAGTCCTATGTGCACCGCATCGGGCGGGTGGGCCGCGCGGGTCGGGAGGGGGTAGCGATCACATTGGCGGAGCCGCGGGAGCACGCGCTGCTCATGAACATCGAGCGGCTCACGAAACAGAAGATCGCCGTCGCGTCGATCCCGACCGTAGCCGATCTGCACGCCCGCAGGCTGGAGCTGACGAGGGCCTCCGTGCGAGAGTCCATCCTCGAAGGTGGTCTCGACCGGTTCCGAGTGGTCGTAGAAACGCTCAGCGACGAATTCGACCTCTTCGACATCGCGCTCGGCGCCATGAAGATGGGACACGAGGCCACGCTGACCGGTCCCGAAGGGGATGAAGAGGAGATCCCCATCGAGAAGCCGTTCCGCGAGAAGAACCGAGGTGAGAATCGACCCGCGAAGGGAAAGCACGGTGCATCGCGCACCGGTGGTGGCGTGTCACGCCTCTTCATCGGCCTGGGTCGCTCGGGCGGGGTTCGACCCAAGGACCTCGTAGGTGCGATTACGGGGGAAGCCGGCATCCAGGGTAGTCAGATCGGCTCGATTCAGATTTCGGAACGTTTCACGATCGTGGAGGTCTCGAGCGATGTGGCGGACCGGGTCGTGCAAGCGCTCAAGACTGCCAAGATCAAGGGCAAGAAGGTCACGGTGCGCATGGACAAGGCTCGCTGAGTCAGTAGCGCCAACTGGCAGGTCCGCTAAAATCGACACCGTGGCGCGACGGACCCTCACTCCATAGGGTGTCGGAATCACCGACCCGGAGCAGACCATGGACCGTCGAACTTTTCTTCACTCCGCCGCCGCTTCCGCCGTCACCGTGAGCATGACCGCGGACGAAGTGCTGGCCACCACCTCTCGCCCCGCCCCCGTCCCGAACCCACGCGCCCTGATCATGGACGCCATGGGCGAGCTGCGGCCGATCTACGAGCCGTCGCTAGTGCGCGAGATGCTCGGCAGCGGCACCGATGCAATCACCGTCACCCTGTGTGATCCCAAGCCGGTCGGCGCCGAGGGACTGCAGGCCGCCATCGACGGACTGATGGAATACGACCGATACCTAGCGGCCAATCCTGCGCTGTTCATCAAGGCCACCTCGGTGGCTCACGTCGACGAGGCGAGACGGTCGGGGCGGATGGCGGTGTTCTACCTGTACCAGAACTCGATTCAGTTCGGCGAGGACCTCGATCGGGTCGAGATGTTTCGGAGCCTGGGGCTCACGAGCTGCCAGATCACGTACAACGAGCGGAATTTCGCCGGGGTCGGCTGCCGGGCCGAGGGTGACAACGGCGGCCTCACGCCCTTCGGGCGGGAACTCATCGATCGCCTGAATTCGGCGGGCATCCTCGTGGACCTGGCCCACGCCAACGCCCGCACCATGGCCGACACCATCGCCCATTCACGAATGCCGGTCATCAATTCGCACACCGGATGCGACGCGGTGCACCCCCACGCTCGGAACATGTCGGATGCCAACATGCGGGCAACGGCCGAACGAGGTGGCGTGGTGGGGATCTGCCAACTCCGACCGTTCCTCACCCTGAAGAAGAGCGACAACCTCCATGCCTACTTCGACCACATCGAACACGCCGTGAACGTGTGCGGCATCGAGCACGTCTGCATTGGTTCGGATCGTGACCACCGCGTGATCGAGATGACGCCCGAGTACGAGGCGGAACTCCGCGCCGAGGAAGGCAGCCAGGTCTCCAGCAGCGAACTCCCTTACTTCATCGACGAACTCAACGGCCCCCGCCGCATGGAAGTCGTCTGGGATGGCGTCGCGGCCCGAGGCTATTCGGAAGGTGACGTCGAGAAGATCATGGGACGGAATCAGTACCGACTGTACCGCGAGGTCATCGGTTGAGGAGTCGGGCGGGGTGCCATTGGGACACCCCGCCGTCGTCTCTCTACGGCAGGATGGTCACGACCAGGTCAGAGTGATTTCAGACCCTTCTTCAAATCGTCCGCGTTCATCACTGGGACGAACTCGACGGCCGCCTCGGCGTTCTGAAACAAGATCTCGGCAATCCCCGGGATATCGGACGACTTCTTCATGTCGAAGAAGATCATGCCGCCGCGCTACCCTCCGTCCGCAAGAAAGTACGCGGCTTCGGGCTTGAGCTTATTCATGAGGGTCTCGATCGTGGATTGCATCGACCCGTCTTGCACCAGCTCATTGCCGGTGTCCACCGGCACGGTCCATCTAAGCATCATGCGCATGGAGCCTCCATAGTTGTAAGGAACGAACGCGCGATTGACGGGCTGCCGACTCTCGACGAAAGGAGGGAGCGAGAATCCGCCCGACCGACGCGGCCTTTGTCGCCCGGCTAGCGCCCTTCCTTCCTGGCGATCCGCCCGTTCACGCGCACCCAGGTCACGACGCCCCCGGCATCTCGAATGAACTCGACGGCCATCCCCGCAAACGCGCCAGGACCCGTCGCATAGGTGACGTCCGGTCCCCAAAATACGAGGCCGTACCGGTTGTCGCCGGCCCCGACAACGAGTCGCCCGCCCTCCTCGCGGACCTCCACATCCCCCACGGGGGGCCGAACATATCGTCCGACGTATTCTGCCGATGCGGGCTGAGTCGCGAGCGGCTCGGCATGCCTCGTCATCCGTTCGTTTCCACCGCGATTGCCGCCCGTCAACTGGCCGGGTGCGAGCGCGAGCCCTTCGTAACGATCGAGAATCGCCGTCGCCACGTCCTCGTTCAGTCGCCAGCCATCGGAGTGATTGGTGAGAATGGCAAAGCACAGATCCCGCTCGGGCACGAGCTGGACGTGCAGACAGTGGCCGCCCAGGGTCCCACCGTGTTGAGCCGTCAGCACACCGTTCAGGGACCGGAGATGCCACCCGAGTCCCATCTCGTCCGTTGAAGTGTTCTTGCGAATCCGGGCCGTGCGCATGGATTCGAGAGATGCACGGCTCAGGAGCCGTTCGCCGCTGGCCAAGGTCCCTTCGCCGAGGTGGAACTCGGCGTACCGAAGCAAGTTCTCGACGCTCATCGCACACCCGCCCGCCGGTACGTTGGCGGACAATTGGAACGGTCGGCTCACGACGGTCGCGCCGTCTCGCTCGCTGTGGGGAGCCGCGAAGCGGTACGTCATCGCCTCGCCCGTCAGCGAAAACGCGCGGTCCAATCCGAGGGGGTCGAATACCAGTTCGTCGAGAGCTTGGTGGATCGTGCGGTCGGTCACGACCTCGAGGATGCGACCCGCCACCCCCCACCCCGCGTTGTTGTAGCTCCAGACCTCCCCCGGCCGCGCGAGTTGCGGCAGGTCGCGCAGGGTCTCGATGAAGTTCGCGAGTGTTGCCGGACCGCGGTCGGGGGTGCCGAGCTGCCCCTCCCATCCGGGCGTATGCGTCATGAGATGCCAGACCCGCACATCCCGAGCGGCGGATGCGTCCGCCAGCGCGAAGTCTGGGAGATAGTCTCGGACCGGTGCCTCCACGTCGATCCTGCCCTGGTCGTGCAGGCGCATCAACGCTGTAGCCACGACCGTCTTTGAGATGGAGGCGATCGGGAAGACCGTATCCGGCGTGATCGGCTGCGGGTTGTCGATGTTGGTGATCCCGAAGCCACGTCGCTGCGAAGCACCGCTCTTCGAGAGGCCGACGGCGACACCGGTCGTGCGGTACTCCGCCATCTTCGCCTCGATCAGTCGACCGATCTCGTCGAAGCGAGGGTCGGCCTGGGGGGGCGGATCGTCGAACACGGCTCCGGCTCGGATCGGACGGGGGATTCCCGCCCCCAAGGCTCCTACGCTAGCCAGGCCGAGAAAACGACGTCTGTACATGGAATCTCCTGAAGGGCAGGTCGTCGCCCGAAGGTACGGGGAGGGCGACACCCTCCCCCCGATCTTTACTACTGTCCGGTCGGAGGCTCGTAGCCAGGTCCCCGCAATACCACCCCGGGCCGAGCACCGGTTACTTCAGAGTCACGCACGATCGCGACACCCGCCACGAAGACGTGCGGAATGCCGAGCGGGTACTGGTGCGGCTCGTCGAAGGTGGCCCGGTCGATGACCGTGGCAGGGTCGAATACTGTGATATCGGCCACGCCACCAAGCACCAAGCGGCCGCGGCCCGTGAAGCCGAGTCGGTCTGCCGTAACCGAAGTCATACGGCGGACCGCGTCTTCCAGCGTGAGGACACCTCGTTCGCGAACGTACACGCCGAGCACCCGTGGAAAGGTCCCGTACCCGCGCGGATGTGGGCTCGCCTCGCCGAAGTGAACCAGCGTTCCATCAGAGCCGATCATCCCGCCCTCGGACCGCATGAAACGCTCGATGTCGCCTTCATCGAACGAGTGAAAGATGGCCGAGCATCCGCCCGAGGAGTCGATCTCCAAAATGAGGTCGGCAATCCCGGCCGGCGTGGCGGAGATCCTCCGTTCGGCAAAGACGTCAGCCAGAGTCCAGCCCGCGAGATCTTCGGGAAATGCGCCGGCCGAACCGTCATCGAAACGGCACGACACGAGTTGGATCTTGGACGGGTCGTCGCCGAATCGCATCTGTACGAACGCCATCATGTCAGCGACCACGCGTCGACGCACGGCGGGATCCGAGAGCCGCTGTCGCTGAGCCTGATCGCCCCCGGCACGCGCCCACGTCGGAATGATCGCGGACAGGCCAGTCGAAGATGCCGTGTAAGGATATTGATCGAAGGTGACATCGACGCCCTCGGCGCGCGCCGCGCGCATCAGTTCGATCGACTCCGCGCTGCGACCAAAGTTGACCTGCCCGCCCACCTTATGGTGCGTCATTTGAACGGGAAGACCGGCCTCACGACCGATGCGAATCGTCTCGCGCACCGACTCGAGGACGTTCACGTCCTCGTTCCGCATGTGGGATATGTACATCCCGCCGAACGTCGCCACGACTTTGGACAATTCGATCACTTCCTCGGTCTCCGCGAAGCTCCCGGGCAGGTAGAACAACCCCGTCGAAAGCCCCAAGGCGCCTTCCTGCATTCCCCGTACCACGAGCGCCCGCATGCTCTCCAATTCGGCCGCATCGGGCGCGCGGTCCTCGCTGCCGATGACCTCGGAACGAATGGATCCGTGGCCGATGAACATCGCGAAGTTCGGCGCCGTCCGACCGATCGTCACGAGCGAATCGAAGAAGGCGCCGAGTTCCAAAGGCGAACTGCCGTCGTTGCCCTCGACGATCGTGGTCACGCCCTGCCGAACGAGATTGTCCGCAGTAGGGATCTCGAAGATCGCGCCACGAGAATGTGTGTGCGGGTCGATGAAGCCCGGGGCGACTACATGACCGGACGCGTCCACGACATCGACCGCAGTGCGCCCTGAAAGATCACCGATCTCGGCGATCACTCCGGCGAGCACACCGACGTCGGCTCGGTACGCCGGCGCGCCGGTGCCGTCGATGACGTCGCCTCCGACGATGAGGAGATCGAAGTCCGGCTCGGCGTCCGCGCAGGCGGCGGCCGCAACGGCTAATGCGAGCACCAGGGGTCGCAGTTGGGGCACGAGGGCCATTCCCATTTAAGCCTTGAGTTGATCTCCGATCGGGAGGCGGCGAATCCGCTTCCCGACCGCCGCGAAGATGCCGTTGCTCAGGGCTGCTGCGACCGGCGGCACACCAGGCTCGCCGGCACCACCGAGCGGGTGATCGTTCTCGAAGATCGCGACCTCGACCACCGGTGCCTCGTCGATCCGGCAGATTTCGTAGCCGTCGAAGTTATCCTGCTCCACGGACCCATTCTTGACCGTGATCTGCCCGTGCAAGGCGATCGTCAAGCCAAACACCACCGCACCCTCCATCTGCGCAGTAACGCGATCGGGACTGACCGCCAGCCCACAGTCGATGGCCGTCCACGCCCGCGGCACACGGACTTCGCCGCTCTCCGACACCTCCACTTCCAAGGCAGCGGCCGTGAAGCTCCCGAAGCTGGTGAAGGCTGCCAGACCGATCCCGGTGCGGTTTGGCAGGACTCGGCCGTACCCTGACATGTCTGCCACTCTGCGGAGGACGGCACTCAGTCGCTCTGCCACGACCGGTCTCGGTTCAGGCCGATCCGGGTCGGTGAGGTCAGCGCCGGAGAGGACAGAGCCGAACAAGTCGTACCATACCTGATCGGGGCGTCGGCCCGTCACTTCGGCGATCTCGTCCACCATGGACCCGACGGCGAAGCCGTGTTGGATGCTTGTAACCGAACGGAGCCATCCCACTCGAACATGCGCCTTCGCTTCGGCCGATCGGATCCTCATGTGGGGCACGGCCAAAGGCTGTTCCATGACAGGAGCGACTTCGAAGGAAGTCGCCGCGTCGACGACTTGCCCCGTGTAGGCCTCCATCAACGACGGATAGGCCGCACGATGATCCCACGCTTGTATGCGACCTGCCGGATCGAGACCGACTTCGATGCGCTGAGCCGAAATCGCGTGGTAGAAGCCGTGACGCATGTCGTCTTCCCGGGTCCAGATCATCTTGACCGGCCGGCCCACGTGCTTCGACAGGACCGCCGCCTCAACCGCGAAGTCTGGCTTGGACTTCCGGCCGAAGGCTCCGCCCAGGAGTGTCGCCTCCACGTAGATATCCGCCGGCTCCAGCCCGACATAGGGCCCGACCGTGTTTTGTACCGCCTGCGGGTCCTGGCACGAGGTCCATATCTTCAGGTCGCCCGCGTTCCAATCTGCGGTCGCAGCCGGAGGCTCCATGGGAGCGTGGTGCTGGTACGGGACGAAGTAGTCGGCCGAGATCCGCCGGGTCGACGAAGCCAGGGCTCCCTCCACATCGCCGCGGGAATAGGTCTCCTCCCCGCCACCGTCGATCGCGCGCCAGAGCGACGCCTCGTATTCGGTCGTGTCGTGGGAGGCGTTGGGGCCCGCATGGAAGCGGGCAGCGAGCGCTTCGCGCCCCCGGATCGCGGCCCATGTGTTGGTCGCGACCACCGCGACCCCGCCCAGAGGCTGAAAGCCCCAGGCTCCCTCCATTACGGGCAGTTCGACGATGTCGAGGACACCCGCGACCGCCAACGCGGCCGCTCGATCGTAGCCGGCGAGGGTTCCGCGCACGACCGGGGGCCGGGCCGCCACCGCGTACACCATGCCCTCTCGGCGAACGTCCTGTCCGAAGATGGCTCGGCCCGTCGCGAAGTCCACCGCATAGAGGTTCTGCACCGAGGTCCCGATGTACCGATGCTGGGCCCGGGTCTTCAGGGTCACCCAGGCGGGGTCCGGAACTTCGAGCAGGGCGGCCGCCGCCACGAAGGCTCCGTAGTCGAGCGACTCTCCCGAGACCTTGTTGGTGATCCGATGGTTGCGGGCCTCGACCTGGCCTCGATCGACGCGCCAGTGCGCAGCAGCCGCATCCTCCAGCATGTGACGTGCCGTTGCACCTGCGGTGCGGTAGGCGTCATAGAACATACGGATCGACGTCGACCCGTCCGTGTTCTGACTGCCGAATTTCACGTCGCCGAACGTCTCCATGAGGTGGATCCGATCCCAGTCCGCCTCGAGATCGTCCGCGAGCATCTGGGTCATGCCCGTACGGGCTCCCTGCCCCATTTCCACCCGATGGAGGTACGCATGCACCGTGCCATCTTCGTCGATCGCGAGGTAAACCGAGGGCGAAAAAGGATCCGCGACCGCGCGCCCCGCGAGCGCCCTCAAACTCTTGGGCACGACAGACGACGACAGTACGAACCCCGTAGCGAGGCCCAGCGTCTTGATCACGTCACGCCGGGAGATGTTGGTTACCGCACAGTTGGTGGTAGCCATGATCAGCCCTCCCGCGCGGCGCGGTGAATCGCTTTTCGGATCCGCTGGTACGTCCCGCAGCGGCACAGGTTTCGTAGCATCGCCCGATCGATCTGCTCGTCACTCGGGTCGGGGTTCTCCGCCAACAGGGCCGTGGCGGCCATGATCTGGCCGGATTGGCAGTAGCCGCACTGCGGTACGTCCTCGGCGATCCACGCTTCTTGGACGGCGTTGAGCCCGTCGGGTGACAGGCCCTCGATGGTCGTAACGCTACGATTCGCGACGCCAGAGATGGCCCTCGAACACGAACGCACGGGGGAGCCGTCCACGTACACCGTGCACGCCCCACAGAGGTTCTCCCCACACCCGAACTTCGTGCCGGTCAGTCCCAGCAGATCACGAAGCACCCACAGCAGAGGCATGTCCTCGGGCGCATCGACTTCATGGGTGTCACCGTTGACCCGCAGGGAATACTTCGGCATGTCGGCTCTCTCTGGCTGGAACCTGACTGTGCGCCGGCGACCGGCGCACAGTCGTGAAACGGCCGCTTAATGTAGGTGTGCCGCCCGAACCGAGCGACCGGGGTCAGCGGACGCGTAACAGCCCGCCGCCATGAACGGCACGGTCAGGTAGAGTGGGCTGCGGGTCGCCACGACGCCCACGGACATGACCACCGCGACCGAGATGGATAGGAACGCGTAGGCACGACTCTCGTAGAGCCACGCATAGGGCAAAAAGTGCGAGCCGAAGAGCACCGCCATCGCGAACGGGCCGACCCCCGCGTTGACTAGGATCGAGATATCAGATATCTCTCTTTGATATTGATTCTCATCCTCGTCTAGAAATGCCCAGAATTCTACTCCCGTTACTCGTATTCGTGCTCGCCGCGTGCTCCCCACCCTTGCCGTCCACCCCTCCCCCTCCGCCCCCAAGCGGCGACATCGGGGTCATGGTCATGGCGCATGGGGGGACCCCGGAATGGAATCGGCACGTGGCCGATGCGGTGGCCCCGTTGGCGCGAGAGGTGCCCACGGCGGTCGCCTACGGAATGGCCGACCCCGCCACGCTCCGCGCTGCGCTGGATTCCCTGCGTGCGCGGGGTGTGCAACGCGTGGCCGTCGTCCGGATGTTCCTCTCGGGTGAGTCCTTTCTGGAGCAGACCCAGTACTACCTCGGGCTGTCCGAGACGCCGCCTGACCACTTCATCCACATGAGCCACGGCGGAGGCGTGCACGAGACGACCACGACGCCGATCCTGCACGGGATGGAGGTCGCGACCCATTTCGACGGACTGCTCACCTCGGGCGAGGCCGGGATGATCTCCGTCCAGCGGGTGGCCGAACTGAGCTCCGACCCGGCGCAAGAGAGTGTGCTGCTCGTCGCCCACGGCATGGGGGACGAAGGGGAGAATCAGCGAGTCCTCGCCGCGATGCGATCCGCGGCGGACCTGATCAGAACGCGCGAGTTCGCCCGAGTCGAGATCGCGACGCTCAGGGAGGACTGGGCCGCAGAACGCGTGATCGCCGAAGCGGATATGAGGGCCTTCGTTCGCGGCGAAACCGCCGAGGGAAGGAGGGTCCTCGTCATTCCCATGCGCCTGGCCGGCTTCGGACCCTACGCCGAGGTCTTGGCCGGCCTCGAGTATCAGGCGGGTGATGGGCTTCTCCCGCATCCCGGCATCAGCGACTGGCTACGGGCAACATCGATTCGCGTGACCTGCTCAGCCGAATGGGGATCCCCGATGGAAGCGTGCCCGCGCTAGCCGTCGCCGCGAAGGGCCTCAGTGGCCTCGATGCGCAATGCTCGTCGAGCCGGTAGCCAACTCGCAAGCGCGGCCACCAACGCGAAACATCCAACCACGCTCAGGTAGGTAAGCGGATCCGCCGGACTCACGCCCGCGAGGAACTCGGAGAGGTTGGGCATCACCAGGAGGGCCGCAGCGACGCCAAGCGCGGCTCCGAGGAACAAGCTCGGCCTCCCCACCTTGCCTCGGCGCATGAGGGACTGGCGAACGACGGCTAGATCGCGTAGTTCCGTGCGGACGACGAACACACCCTGGAGACCGCCATGCGCACGCTGACACGACCGCTCACCACCTCGCTGACCTTCGGCCTGGCCGTCGCATTCGCGACGAGCGTGTTCGCTACGCCCGCAGTGGGCGCGGTAGCACCCCAGTCTCAGGACGATCCGACTCAGACGCTCGTGAACCGCCTGACCCTCGACAACTATAAGACGACGCTGAAGGGCCTCACCCAGTTCGGCGATCGACGTCAGGGCACGCAGCGCAATCGAGACGCCGTCGACTGGATCGAGGCGCAACTCCAAGCAGTGGGTTGTACGAACACGGAGCGTGTCACCTATCAGTTCAATCCCCCGCCGCCCAACGCGGGTGGCGGTCGGGGGGGGCGAGGTGGCCCCACCGCAGCCCCGGACCTGACCACCCCGACCGGCGGGCTCGTCGGGCGCAACGGCAACGGCCCCGGCGGGAGCTCGATCTACGGCTACCGGGGTCGGACCGGCGTAAACCGCGACCTAGCCGCACAGCCTGATGAGCGGATCCGCGAGTTGAACCGCGAGGAGCCCGTCAATGGAGAGCGCACCGAAGTCTTCTGCACCAAGGTCGGCACCACGAGGCCCCACGAGATGTACATCGTCGGCGCCCATATGGACGGGCACGGGGTCAACGAGGCGGTCAACGACGATGGTTCGGGCACCGCTCTGGTAATGGAGTTGGCCCGCATCTTCAGCAGTCCCGATGTGCAGACGGATGTCTCGATCCGGTTCGCCCTCTGGAACAATGAAGAGACCGGCTTGAACGGAGCCACCGCCTACGTGGAGCAGCGACGAGCCCTTCAGGGAATCGAAAACCCTGCCGGGTCCGGGCTGTATCCGGAACCGACGTGGCTCGGGATGATCCAGCACGACATGATGCTCTGGGATCATGGCGCGCCCCGCGCCGACGGGACGGTGAGTCGCGACCAACGCGCGGAGGCGGATGTCAACATCGAGTTCCAGTCCAATTCGGATCTCGCCGACGCATCTCGGGCGCTCGCATTCGTCTTCAAGGCGGCCGCCGATGCCTACAACACCGACTATCCGGCTACGGTCGGTCCGCACATGACGAACACCGACTCGACCCCGTTCATGAACATCGTTGCGTCGATCAGCCTGCGCGAAAACGAACGCGGCGCCCACACGGGAGCCGGCTGGAATCCGACCTGGCACACACCTCTCGACGTCTGGGCCACGTTTACCGATGACGACTTCCGGCTCGGACTCAATGCAGCGCAGACGACCCTGTCGGCGCTGTCGCAGTTGACGGGCGCGACGGTGGGGCCACGCTAGCGGCCCTCGACGGGGGCAGGCTCCCGGACACTCGGGCCCCTATTCGCTCCTGAGTGCCGCCACCGGATCAACCCGCATAGCGCGTAGCGCCGGCACGAGTGTCGCTGCCGTTGCGATGAGGAAGACGAGCACTCCCAGCGCGATCAATGTGAGCGGATCTCCTGGGGTGATCTCGAACAGCATCCCCTGAATGAACCGCGACAGATACCATGCCGCGCCAAGTCCAATGACGAGTCCTGTGCCGGCTAGCCGAGCTCCCTCTCCGAGCACCATCGCCAGCAGGGCCCGGGACTGGCCACCGAGCGCGCGTCGAATCCCGATCTCACCCGTTCGCCGCTCGACCGAGAAGCTGACGAGGCCGTAGAGCCCGATCGCCGAGAGCGCCAGCGCGAGCGCGGAAAACGCGCTGAGCAAGTAAAGGCTGAAGCGTCGTTCCTCGAGCCATTCTGCGAGGAGCCCCCTCCAGCGTCACCTCCCCCCACACGGCCTGGCTAGGGTTGGCGGCCCAGACGGCCTCCATCGCCGACTGCGTGAGTGACTCGACGTTCGGACCCGCCTCCAGCACGAAAGTGATGGAGCCCGAGCCCACCTGATCCAGAGGCAGATACACCTCGGCGAGATCCAACTCGGACAGTGGTATCTTACGGGTCATGGGTCGATTCGACCGCGGATGGCCCGAGCGGACCCGTCTCGCGGCCCGGTGCGCGTGCTGCCAACGATCCGAGGTCAGAACCATGAACCAACCCGAACAACGTGCCTTGATCGGTAGCCCCGCAATCGTGGTGGTGGGCGCAGCCGTTGCATGGGCGGGAAGCCAGGGGGGCGTCACCGCAGGTGGCGTACCGGTCTTCGCCCTGTGCGGGCTCCTCGCGTTCGTCATCAACTGGGTCGTCTTCGTGCCTTCGTACCTCGCCCAGACAGAACGCTTCTTCGACCTGGCTGGGAGCCTCACCTACGTCACGGTCATCGGGACCGCGCTCTTGGCGACAGCCGCCACGGATCCGCGCTCGCTCCTGCTGGCTGCTCTGGTTCTGGTCTGGGCCATTCGGTTGGGGACCTTCTTGTTCTCGCGGATCAACCGGGAGGGCCAAGATGGTCGCTTCGATGAGTTGAAGACGAGCTTTCCGCGCTTTCTGGGCGCCTGGACGCTCCAGGGTTTGTGGGTCTTCCTCACCCTGGCGTGCGCGCTGGCCGCGATCACGAGCGAGGACACGCGCCCGCTGGGCGCAGCCGCGCTCGTCGGCGCCCTGATCTGGGCCGTGGGCTTCGCCATCGAGGTCGTCGCCGATCGCCAGAAGAACCGCTTCCGCGCCGATCCCGGAAACCGGGGGCGCTTCATTCAGAGCGGGCTGTGGGCGTGGTCGCGCCACCCCAACTACTTCGGCGAAATCGTGCTGTGGATCGGTGTGGCGATCATCGCGTATCCGGAGCTGGCCGGGTGGCAATACGTCACCCTCGTATCGCCCCTATTCGTCTACGTTCTGCTCACGCGGGTGAGCGGGATTCCGCTGCTCGAGGAGCGAGCCGAAGCGAAGTGGGGGGAGGATCCCGAGTACCGGGCGTATCGTGATCGGACGCCGGAGCTGGTCATGCGGCGACCCCTCTAAGGAAGCGCTGCAACAAGTAGGCTACCTCGCCCAACGACAGGCAGGAGATGACCGATGGGCCGGCTTGCTACCGACCTTCGGCTTCAGTATCGAGTTCTAGACCCGCTGGCTCGGCGGGCTCATCCCTTGATCTCTAATCGTGCGTCCGTGAAGAGCCGGTCGACCACGACTGCTCGATAGTCGAAGATGCCCTCGAGTTGATCACGGATCAGGGCCGCATGCGCGAGTCGCCCGAGCGGGCCGAAGGGTAGCTCGTATTTCACGATGTCCACGATCTCGACCCCCGCACTCACCTCCTGGAAGAGGTGGCGGTGGTACCAACTCGAGTATGGGCCCTGCAGCATCTCGTCCGCGAAGCACGCCCCTGGGACGTACTCTGAGATCCGCGAGCGCCACGTCATCGGGAAGATGTGCCAGCGGAGCTTGTAGTCGATTTCCGTGCCGAGCCGAACGCGGCGATCCGACGTCGCGTGGACGTTGAAGTGAAGCCAGGACGGAGTCAGCGTCTCGAGATTCCACGGGTCTTCGAAGAAACCGAAGACGGCATCCATATTGCCCGGGACGACCTGACTCCGTTCGAGGACGTGGGCCGTCATTCGACGGGCGTCGGCGCAAATCGATAATGCCCCACGAGCCACTCCTTGCCGTCGTCGTACCCGAACAGTTCCTCGCAGGACAGAAAGAAGAGGCGCCAGCGGTGATACCATGTGTCCGCCTGATGACCGTATGTCGCACGGAGGACCTCCATCACTTCCGGGCGTCGGTCTTCGAGATTCTTGCGCCAAGCCCGCGCGGTCTTGCTGTAGTGGCTTCCGTCGACCGGCCAGTGTTCTTCCACGGCCATGTCTTGATCAAAATGCCGCAGAAGCCCGAACGACGGCATGATTCCGCCGGTGAAGAAGTACCGACCCATCCAGTTGTCCTCGCCCTCCACCTCGAAAGGGTACGCGTGCTCCTTGTGGCAGAATACGTGCACGAAGAGCCGGCCCTCCGGGCGCAGCCAAGATCGTATTCGCCCCAAGAGCTCCTCGTAGTTCCGCATGTGTTCGAACATCTCCACGCTCACGATCCGATCGAACGTCTGCTCGGGGGCGAAGTGGTTCATGTCTGCGGTCACCACCGTGACGTTGTTAGGTGCCCGCGCCTCGATGTAGCGGCGCTGCGGCGCCGAGTTCGACACTGCGGTGATTCGGCTGTTGGGGTACATGTGGGCCATGTACAACGTGAGCGAACCCCAGCCACACCCGAGTTCCAAGATGTCCTGGCCGTCCTCGAGTTTGGCGCGTTTGCAACTCAACTCGAGCATGCGAAGCTCGGCCGCGTCCAGGCTGGTCGTACCCTGGGGCCAGTATGCGCCGCTGTATTTCAGGTGCGCCCCCAGGACGAGGGAGAAGAACTCAGGCGGCAGTTCGTAGTGCTGCTCGTTCGCCTTGTCCGTATCCAGGGCGATGGGACTCTTGGCGAGAACTTTTGCAAACGCCTCGACACTCATCTCTGAGGCGCTGCCTCTGAGGCGCTGTTTGAGCAGGCTCCGAATTCCGAGCCGAAGTCCTGGGAGGGGAACGAGTCCGCGCTCCGCGAGCGCGATTGCTGTGGATGCGATCATGGTACGCTCAGTTCAATGTTGGTCATGCGGCGGTCTCGGCGCGCTGTAGCACTCTCCCGACCAGAGAAGTGGAGGCCTTCGGTTTGGCGAACACGAGCTGCACGTTGCCAATCACCGCCTCGTTGAACCCGCCTTCACAGTACGCGAGGTAGAAGTCCCACAGACGTCTGAAGTCCTCACCGTATCCGTGCGCCGCGATCCTATGCCAGTTGTCGTGGAACCTCGATCTCCACCGGCGGAGGGTCTCGGCGTAGTGCGGCGTGATGTCTTCCAGGTGTACGAGGCGCAGGTCCGTAGGCGCCGCTGCCGTCGCGAGTACGGACATCGAGGGGATGCAACTGCCTGGGAAGATGTACCTCTTGATGAAGTCGACCTCCTTCCGTGCCGACTCGTAGAGGCGGTCTTGGATCGTGATGGCCTGAATCGCGGCCAAGCCCGTGGGGGAGAGGAGCCGAGCGCATTGGCGGAAATATTCCTCGAAGTACTGATGCCCGACGGCCTCGATCATCTCGATAGACACGAGCTTGTCGAAGGTCCCTTCCAGGTCCCGATAGTCTTTCTGAAGCAGCGTCACCCGATGGCTCAGTCCGGCGTTTTCGACTCTGACCTTCGCGAGCGCGTATTGCTCGTCCGAGATCGTGGTGGTCGTGACACGGCACCCGTAGCTTGACGCCGCGTGGATGGCGAAGCCGCCCCATCCGGTTCCGATCTCCAGCACATGATCCGCTGAAGTGAGTTCGAGCTTTCGGCAGAGGCGGTCGTACTTCTCGATGGACGCGTCACGCATCGAAGTCTCCGGCGTGGCGAAGATCCCGGCGGAGTACGTCATTGTTTCGTCCAAAAATGCTTCGAAGAGCTCGTTGCCGAGGTCGTAGTGGGCGATGATGTTCTTCTTGCTGCCACGCCTCGTGTTCCGGTTGATCGCGTGAAGAAGAGCGCGGGCCGGCCGGACGAGTCGAGCGAAGCCGGTCTCGAGAGAGTCCAGGACGTCACGGTTACGGACGAGCAACTGGACGAGTGTCGTCAGGTCGTCGGTGTCCCACTCACCGGCAACATAGGACTCGGCGGCCCCCAAGTGACCGCCGAAGGCGAGCGTCGAAAAGAAGCGCGAATCGTGAATCGTGAGCGTCACTGCTGGACCATTACCGGATCCAAAGACCGTGATGCTGTCCCCTTCGTGCACGCTGAGCCGACCTTCGCGAATGAGGCGAAGGCGTGCGTTCACCGCGCGGCGGGCGAGTCTGTTGATGGCGTTCATGCGGATCGCTCTTGTGGGTGAGTGAAGAAGGGAGTGCGCTTCAACCACAGGCGGGCAGCCTGCCAGTAGATGCCGCTGGCCACCTTGGCCGTCATCCACGGGAAACGCGCGAGCGCGAGGGCGAGCGAGCCGCCCGTGATCTCCCGGCGGCGCAGAGAGAGCGTGGCGTCGAAGACACGTCGACCGTTCGAGTGATTTTCCATATGCACGTTCAGCGATTCACCCGGTTCGCTGAAGCGCCAGTCGTACGTATGGTCCATGTCCATGAAGGGAGAGACGTGGAACCGTTTGCCGACCTGGTGGCGCCTGCCGGTCGCTTCAACTTCAGCCGAGCCGGCGGCGAGCGCGTAGACGTGGCGCTCGTTCCAGGGCGTGTTCGTGATCTCGGCGAGAATGACCTCGACGCGTGTCCCGCTGGTGTCGAAGCAGTAGTAGAACGTCACCGGGTTCATCACCAACCCGAGGTATCGGAGGTGCGTCAGCATCCGGACCGGCCCCGCAGGGCGAATCCCTGTCTGTCGGTGTGCTTCGTTCCGTACCGCTTCGTCGAGGGGTTCGTTGGCATCGCCCAGGTAATCGGAACGGCGGAACCAAGCAGGGGCTGGCCTGCGGGCCGACCAGAGCAAGTGACCGTCGAAGACCTCAGGCACTTCGGCTAGGTCGAGATACAACTGAAAGATCGAGTACGAGAAGGTGTGCTCTCTGGGCTCGAATCGGCGATGCCGGACGGTGCCGACGTACAGGCCGCTGTTCACAGCTCCGCCCCGAATGCCTGAGCGATGTCGACGGCGCTTCTGACGCCGTCTTCGTGGAAGCCGAAGCCCCAATAGGCTCCGCAGTAGTGGGTGCGATTCACACCGCTGATCTCCGGGCGTCTCCGTTGGGCGTGGGTCCCCGCGGTGGTGAAGACCGGATGGGCGAAAGACGTCTCGTAGAGAATGCGGGCAGGGTCGATCCACTCCGGCGGGTTCAGCGTCACGCAGAAGGTCTCCGGTGCAGACAACGACTGCAGGATGTTCATGTCGTAGGTGACGGTGACGGGCTCGTTCTCTTCTCGGCGAATGTGATAGTTCCAAGCACCCCAGGCCTTGTGCCGGCGCGGAAGCACCGCCGTGTCGGTATGCAGCACGACGCGGTTCTTCTGGAAAGGCAGTGCAGTGAGGATCTCCGACTCCGACGGACTCGGGTCGGAGAGCATTGCCAATGCCTGGTCCGCGTGGCATGACAACACGACCTCATCGAACGACTCTCCGTTCACGGTTACGCCGTCGAGGTCTCGCGAGATCGCCGTCACGGGGGTCGAAAGCCGGACCCTCTCTCTGAAAGGCTCGACGAGCGGCCCCAGGTAACTCGCGGAGCCACCTTCAATGACTCGCCAATGGGGGCGACCATCCACCTTGAGCATGCCGTGGTTGTCGAAGAAGCGGACGAAGAACTCCGCTGGCATCGCGAGGACCTGACCGCGAGGCATGGACCACAGCGCCGAGCCCATGGGCACGAGGTAGTGATCCGCGAGGCGGGAGGAGTACTTCCCGTGTTCGAGGTACTCCCCCATCGACATGCCCGCAGAGCCATTGGCGATCGCGGCGGGGGCCTCGGCGTTGAAGCGCAGGATGTCTCGGATCATCCGGTAGTAGCCCGGGCTGACCAGGTTTTTTTTCTGCACGAAGAGTTGGCGTAGCGTAGACCCGTTGTACTCCAAGCCGGTCCGGTCACACCTCACGCTGAAACTCATATCCGAGCTTTGGGTGCGAACGGACAACTTCTTTAAGAGGCGGGTGAAGTTCGGATAGTTCGCTTCGTTGTAGACGATAAAGCCGGTGTCCACGCTCCACGCTCCGTCTTCGGTCTCGACTTGGACCGTGTTGACGTGCCCCCCGATTCTGTCCCGAGCCTCGAAGACGGTGATCTCATGTAGGGGGTGCAGCAGGTGGGCCGCTACCAGGCCTGAGACGCCGCCCCCGACGATGGCGATGCGCATGTCAGGTCCGCTCCAACAGGCGGCGGGGAGGCTGCCGGAGGTCTCGAATGATCCCGAGGTGCTCGAGGACCTTCAGGCCGTAATAGGTGATGTCGATTTCCCACCAGAAGAAGCCCTGGCGGGCGGAGCCTGGATACTTGTGGTGATTGTTGTGCCACCCCTCGCCGAAGGTGAGCAGGGCGAGAATGAGGCTGTTCCGGCTTTCGTCACCCGTCTCGTAGGGCTGTGTCCCGAATTGGTGAGCGAGGGAGTTGATGAGACACGTGCAGTGGAAGAGCACGACGGTGCTGATGAAGAAGCCCCACACCAGCACCTGTGCACCGCCGGTCACGAAGAGCGCGACCGCGAGCACGACCGGTGCCAGGATGTCGAACCGGTCGAGGAACCTCAATTCGGGGTACTTCGCGAGGTCGCGAACCTCGCGAAAGTCAGTGGGGAAGTTCGACGGCGCGGTAATCCACCCCATGTGGGCCCACCAGAAACCGTGTTCCCCGGGCGAGTGCACATCGAGCTCAGTATCCGAGTGGCGATGGTGCTTTCGGTGATGCGCCGCCCACCAGAGGGGACCCCGCTGCACCGAACTCGCGGCAATGAATGCGAAGATGAACTGACCGGCCCGCGAGGTCTTGAACGTTCGGTGCGAAAAATACCGATGGTAGAAGCCTGTGATCGCGAACATGCGGACCGCGTAAAGGCCGGCGGCAATGCCGACCGCGGTCCAACTCCACCCTACCCAGAAAACGCCGAGGCAAGCGAGGTGCATGCCGATGAACGGAACTACCCTCACCCAGTCAACCGTCTGATTGTCCGTCGTCACGGCGACATCCGGAGCGGACGTGTCGAACCAGAGGATCAGTTTCCTGACGAAGCCGGCCATTCTGATGCGTCTCATTTGGGATGGTAACTCGGGCCGTGGAACGTGCGGATGGAAAAAGGGGGCGGCGGCCGGCGCGTTGCCGACCGCCGCAGCTTCATATGAGCGGTGAATCTCTTGCTAATATTAATGAATTGCCGGCGGGAGCATTACGGTGTCGATGATGTGAATGACCCCGTTTGAGGCCAGCACGTCCGCCCCTTTGTATAACGAGTGTCCAACATTATGACGCCACTCGACCAACGTGTCAAGCATAAGTGCAATAGGATATCGTAATTTGTTTGACACGGCATACACAAGGCGGTATTCTTGCGGTCATGAACAACACCGACACCACGCCCCGGCACCCAATTCGGGTCGTCTCCCAGCGCACGGGGCTGACCCCGGCGACGCTTCGCGCCTGGGAGCGCCGTTACGATGCCGTGAAGCCGGGGCGTTCGGACGCGGGACAGCGTCTCTACTCGGACCACGACCTCGAACGACTGACTGTCCTCAGAAGGCTGACGGAGGCCGGGAGGCCCATCAGCATGGTCGCAGCGCTGTCAGAGCGAGAGGTGACCGACCTGGTTCGAGAGGATCGGGCCTCGGCGGCAGCATCTCCCTTCGGTGCCGCGGCTGGGCGAGCTCCCTCTCGATGTGTAGATGAGGCCTTCACGGCCACCTTGAGTTTGGACGGGCTAGCCATGGAGCGCGTGCTGTGGCACTCCGCGCTCACCTTGGGTGCCGACACGTTTCTCGACGAGGTCGTCGCGCCGTTCCTGGTTCGAGTAGGTAGCACCTGGGTGACTGGTGATTCGACCCCCGCCCAGGAGCATCTCGCGAGCGCAGTTACTGAGAGGGTTCTGGAGCGACTGGCGGAGCCGTCGCGGGTGGAGGGAGGCCTCAGGCTGGTTGTGGCGACCGTCCAGGGAGAGCGCCACGGTCTTGGAGCGCGACTCGTCTCCACCGTTGCGATCCTGGAGGGTTGGGTAGTGACCTATTTAGGTATCGACCTGCCGGCGGCGGAGATCGCGGCGGCGGCTGAATCGGTTGGAGCAGCAGCGGTGGCGATCAGCACGGTGAACATCGACACGGTGTCTGAAACCGGGCAGGCGATCCGAGAGATCAGAGCTGGGTTGAACACATCCATCGATGTGGTGGTCGGAGGGCGCGCCTCCTCACTCTTGAACTCGCTCCCTGCCGGCGTCCATGTCGTACATGGTTTGGGAGGGCTGCGGGACTACTGCAGGGGGAGAAGAAGCTGACACCGAGCGGCTTTGGGACCGTCCTTGGCGGGAAGTTCGACGTCCGTGCGCGTACGCAAGGGTGATCGCGTGGCCGCGGGCGACATCCTGATGACGCTGGACGACCGCGAGGCGGTGGCTGCGGTTCGCGAGGCGGAGGCGGCGCTGGCCGAGGTGAGCGCGACGAGCCAGCAGGCCGTCGCGGACGCGGAACGCGAGGCCGAGGTCGACCCGCGGTAAGAGAAATCCAGCCCCGCGGTGGTCAAGCCGCCCCGGGGCCGACTCCTCTACTCGGTGCGGATGGCTTCCAACGGGTCGATCCGCGCAGCTCGCCGGGCGGGTAACCAACTCGCGAGCAGCCCGACCGTGCCCAGCAACAACGCCGCGCCGACGAACACGCTGATATCGTTCGTTTCCACCCCGTAGAGCACGCTCGTCAGCCCTCTGACCAGTACCACGCCGAGGGCTACTCCCGCAGCGATCCCGATTCCAAGTTGACGCACCGCGCCGCGGAGGATCTCTCGCTGCACTGATCCCTGGGAAGCCCCAAGGGCACGACGGACACCGATCTCACCGGTACGAGTAAGCACACCGAACGAGAGCACTCCGTAGACGCCCACGGCTACGAGCAACAGCGCGAGGGCCGAAAAACAGAGATAGAAGCGCCCCCACACTTGGTATCGCCCCATACGCTGACCCACGAAGTCCGACATGGTCTGGACGCGCCGAACCGGTACGGCACCGTCTACCCGGTATACGGCCGCCCGAAGTACATCAGACACGTTCACACTTCCCGGGCATAGTTGTACAGCGACGGTCGGATACCTCAAGCCGAGAACACCAAGCGTGAGCGTCGGGTCGGTGCCAGCACTCTGCTCAAGCGGAACGTAGACGCCCGCTTCTCGTAAAGGCTCCCCAGGTCGCGCCCAAAGATCTGGGACGACACCAACAACGGTCCGCCATGGCTCCCCGCTGTCGATCGGGCCAAGGCGCACACGACTTCCAACCGCGCTACGACCGGACAGGTAGAGCCGAGCGAACGTTTCGTTCACGAGTGTGACCGGCGCCCCGCCTTCTCCATCCCCTGGCCCGAACACACGACCATCGGTCGGATCGACCCCGAAGACATCGAAGTAGGACGCCGTCACAGATACGACACCCACTTCGCGCTCGACGTCGGGACCAACCCCGTCCCCATCGATCCGGAAGTCCTGCGTGATCGGGAGATCCGTAGGCACATCGGACGTGACGGCCGCGGCAACCACAGCAGGATCTGCATCGAGTTCGTCGAGCAACACACTGACGAAGCGCAGTCTCGCCGAGTGATCCCCGGAACCGTTCCCTCCGTAGCGACCGACCGGCAGATCGACTCGTGTGACCACAACCGCCTCTGTCGCGAATCCGGCGTCTGCTCCCGCAACGTTCCACACACTCTTCGCGACGAACGCAGCGGCAACTGTCAGGGCGCCGGTCAGCGTGAGCTGAACGACAACTAGAGCGGAGGTCACTCGGCCGCCACCGGCCAGAGCATTGCCTGCCCGCCCGCCTCGTAGCAGGTGAGTGGAGCGAGCGATCCTCATCGAGGGTGCGGCACCTGCGAGCACAGCGGTGAGGGCCGCGGCCGCGAGGACCGCCAGCATCACCGGTCCGTCCAACGACACGTCCCACCAGAAGAGCGAGTCCGAGCCGTGCGGCAGGTCGAACACACCGGCCTGAGTCCCAACTCGATTGAACCAACTCACGCCCAGGCTCGCTACCCCGATGCCGATCAATCCTCCAAGCGCTGCCAGGACAAACGACTCGGTAAGGAGCTGGCGCACGATCAGGCCATGGGTCGCTCCGAGAGACATGCGCACGGCGAGTTCTCGCCTACGTCGGACACCCCGAATGAGCAACAGATTGGCCACGTTGGCGCAGCAGATCAGCAGGACCAAGAGTGCACCTGCGACAAGTCGATATACGGTGTTGGCGAATTCGTCGCCCACGTACTCATCTGAGAAACTGCGGAGCTGAGCCGTGATGCCTCGGTTGGTCTCTGGATACGCCTCAGCCAACGCTCCTGTGATCCTCGAGAATTCGTCGTGTGCCGAGGCCAGCTCCTGATCACCGGCCAGCCGGCCGAAGACGTCTAGGCGGCCCGAGCCACGTTCGATCGTAGAGAAATCGAGACGGAGCGGGAGCCAAAACTCCTCCGCAATGGGGAAACCGAATCGCTCCGGCATCACACCGACGACAGTGGTCGGGAGTCCATTGATGTCGACTGTTCTCCCCACCACGCCCGCGTCAGCGGCGAAACGACTCCGCCACAGGCGATCGCTGAGAAGGATGACCTGAGGTGCGCCGGGGCTTTCGTCCTCCTGAGAGAATCCACGCCCCAATGCGGGTTGCACACGCAGGAGTTCGAACGAGCTGGCCGACATCCTCACACCGACGTACCGATCGGGAGGGGCCTGATCGTTCGACATCAAGGCGGTGGCCTCGACATAGGCACCCAACGCTTCGAACGAGCGCTGTGCATCCGACCATGCCACGTAGTCGTGCGGAGTCACCGCAAGAGAATTCCGGCCGTCTTCCAACGCCGCCCGCTCGAAGTGAACGAGGCGGTCGGGATCTTCGAAGGGGAGCCCGGCCAGCACGGTGCCCCACAAGATGCTGAATGCCGTGCCCACGACGCCGACACCCAAGCCCAGGGTCAGAACGGCGGCGAGGCTCTGAGTGGGATGTCGCTTCAGCGCGCGAATGGCGTGTCGTGTGTCTCTCAACAAACCGGGATTCGGACCACCACGCTCAACCCCTACAGTGCCAGGAAGCGGAGCGAAGAGCGCGGAAAGAGCCTGCCTCCAATACCAGAGGCTGGCACGGATGGGCGACTCGTTCGCTTTGCTCCGGAACGTCTCTTCTAGATCTCCGAGTAGGTAAGTCCTGACCTGCTCGGGTACGCGCCATTCAAGGAGCCGCACAGCCAACGGAGGTGGACGGACCATGTCATTCCTCCGCCGCGAGAGGGTCGAATTCGAGTCCCTCCCATAACCGGGCCTTCAGCATTCTCGACGCCTGAAGCTGGCGAACCCCTGCCTCGGTTACTGTGAACACCTTCATGGGGCGTCCTCCGCGATCACCGCCCGAAATCGCGACCGACGACTCGACAAGTCCCTTCTTCTCCAACCTCGTCAGTGTCACATACACGGACGGGATCGAAACATCGCGGGTGGTCGTTGCGAGGATCTCACCGTGAATCGCAGATCCGTATCCGTCGGACCGCGCTGCCGCCAGGAGGACGATCTCCTCAAACTCGCCCAAGTGTGCACCCTTCGTCATCACCACCCCCTAAACAAAATTAAGTCGTTAAACAAAATGAAGTAGGAGGAGTGCTGATCGTCAAGCCGAAAGTGGACTGTGATACGGCGGTATTCGTCTTGTCCGTTCGTCGTCGAAGATGCCGCGACCACGGTCGTCGGGCTGACGCTCTCCGTGCGCCGGGCCTTCTCAGGGCGCGACAATCGCTTCCACTTCGATCCGCGTTTCGAGTGCGAGGCCGAGGAGCCGGACGTAACCTGTTTCGGCTATCGCCGAACTCCGATTTGCGCTCGCCGATGTAGCGGCTACGGGCGGGGTGTGCTCAGTGCACGCTCCGCCCGCAGCATTTCTTGAACTTTCGGCCGCTGCCGCAAAGACATGGGTCGTTTCGGCCAAGGACCACCTCCACCGTCGACGGCACGAGTCCTTCCTCTTCCTCCGCGAGACCCGCCTCGTAGAGGATCCTTCCCAGGCGAGCGTAGGCTTTCATCGTCTGTGGAAACTCCGCTCGCAGGCCCTCGGCAAGTCTTTCCACGGACGCGTCGGGGGCAGTCGCGTCCTCGATCACCGCTGTCGCAATGGACTTCTCGCTGAAGAACGCCAACGAGAAGACGATGGCGGCGAGCTCGTCCTGCATCTCTTCGGGAAGTAGCTCGTTCCAGCTCTCCTCCAGCCAGAAGTGCCCGTGCCTGAAGCCTCGGCACCAGGCCGCCACTGGCGCGTCGTCGTCGAAATTCGCCATCACGTCTCTGCGGAGGGCACAGTCGGCGGGTAGGTCGGCGGTCCCCGAGAGCACCTGGTGGACGATGTCGTTGTAGACACCCGTCACCGCCGTGAATATGCGCTGGGCTTCGTCTTGGTCCGCGAAGCCGGGCTCTTCGCTACCGAAGACTTCGTGGAACCACTCGGACGGAGGTACGAGCTCTGGCGCGCTGGCGATCGTGAACAGGAATCCATGCATTTCGCCATACGACAACATGTCTTCGGGCCGCTCGGAGCGACCCAGGAATGCCTTCAGGGAGGCCCGGTCACGCCGACTCGGCGAGCGAGGTCGCTTCATGGATCGGCTACCGCCAGTCGATCTCGTCGTCATTGGCCGCATGGTTGCTGATGGGCCGGATGTCGGTCCCGTTCGCATTCATGATGTAGATCTCGTCGTCGCCGGTTCGACCCCCGTCGCGGCCTCGAGCGAAGACGATCTTGGTCCCATCGGGCGACCAGTTCGGCATCGGCATTGACGCCCTGGTTCTGGGTCAAGCGGAGCGGCACGCCAAGTGTGGTCGCGTCCGATGTATAGATCTCCCAATCGCCTCCGCCCATGCGGGATTCGAAGGCGATTCGCAACCCGTCCGGTGACCAATCGGGGTTGGCGTCCCACTCGGGGGTGTCGGTCAGCTGTACGAGGTCCGATCCGTTCGTGGCCATCGAGTAGAGGTCCCAATTTGCCGACCCGACCGGCTCGAATGTGAACGCGATCCGTGAGCCGTTCGGCGAGTAGTTCGCGTCCCATTCCGCGTCGGGGGTGATCGTGAGGCGGGTCGCTACTCCCGACCCGTCGGAGTTCTTCACGTACAGCTCTGAGTTGCCGTCTCGGTCTGAAGCGAAGATGACCTTCGTGCGATCCGGGGAGATCGTGGGGCTCGCGTCCAACGCAGCGTCGTCGGTGACCTGGATGAGGTTGCCTCCGTGCGGGTCCATGGTGAACACGTCCCAGTTCCCGGCACGGTTGCTGGAGAACGCGATTCGAGACGCATCGGACGGAGCTACCTGCTCAATGAAGCGAGTCGGGATGAACGCGAGCCCGTCCAGGAGTTCTGGCCTTTCTCCGACGTACGTCAGCTCCCCGGTGGTGGGGTTGACGGTCGCGAGGAAGGCCGGGTCGGACCGGCCTGTACGGGTGATGGCGAAGATGACGCCGTCGCTTTCACGGGTCGTCATCGAGAGTAGTGAGGACCGCGTTACACCCGCAGGGAAGCCAGTCATGACGGGAACGCCGAGATTCGTCGCGACCCCGTTTGCGATGTCGAACGTCAGGAGCTTGTCGTCGCCGCCGATGTAGAGCAGGCCGGCGTTCGAGAACGTCAGGCCCTTTGCGCTGCTGGGCTCCCCGGCGATCGGGGCCACCGTCGAAAGCGCTCCGGTCACTGCATTCAACTCGAAGAGCCCGTCGCTCCCGTCCGCCTCTGTCGTGCAGATCTTGCCCGTGGTCGGGTGCACCGCCAGACCGGCCACGGCACGAATCGTGGGGCTCGGGTCGGAGAGTAGGGTTGACCTGCCCGTCGCCGGGTCGAGCGTGTGGAGGCATCCGAAGCACACGCTCCGTCCACCGAAGCCGAGCCACCAGCCCTCGGTGGTCCAAGAGTAGGCCATGGAGCTGATTACCCCGATCGCGACCTGATCTCCCCCGGCACTGGCGGTCGTGGGAACGAACAGAGTCGTCGCCTCCCCGGTCGTTTCGTCGATGACGTAGACCGTGCCTTCACGGTCGGTCGCGAGGAGTGTCATCGGGCCCGAAATGCGGGCGCACGCAAAAGAGAAGGTCACTGTCGTCGTGGCGTTCGCCGTCACCGTTGCGGACTGAGGGTTGGCTCCGGTTACGGTGCAGTTGGACGCCAGGCCACCGAGGGTCACTGACGCCGACCCCACCGCGACGCCCGTGAATGTGACACTGCCATTGAGGGGCAGGGCCTGCTGCGTCGATCCGACCGTGGCGCTGTAGCCATCGGGGTCGACCGGACCTCCCGTCGTCGCAACGGATACCGCGATCGAGCCCGTCTCCGGATCGGGGTCTGGCGCTACGACCGTCTTGCTGCAGCCCCAGATCAGCAGCGCAACGAGCAGGGAGGACCTGGAACGGCGAACGATGCGTGACTTTGCGGAGTGGGACACGGACGGCTCGCGGGTAGAGGTATCGTCTCGCCCTTCTACTGCACATTCAGTTGCCTTCCCGCACCTGTGCGCGGTTGGACTTCCTATCCGCACCTGATTCGCCCCCTCGGGATGAACCCGGTCAGACGGTCGATGCTCGCGGAGAGGCACGAGGCTGACTGGCTCAACCTTGCGGTGGATCTCCGCTCCCGCAATCGCCCCCTCGATGCACCGCCCTACAGGCGGAAGTCCGTCAGAAGGCGCTTTTCGCCTTCCGCGACGGAGGCGTGGATCTCGACGTGGGGTTCGAGGCCGCTCCCCTTCATCTTCTCGCGGAGGAGCTGGTCGATCTGAAAGACGCCGGCGGAGTTGGTGAGTTCGATCCTGACCCGGATGGGCTTGGTCTCACCGCGCTCGATCGATACCGACTCGATGGCTGCGGCGCTGATCGAATGAATCGAGACGGAGCCCGCCTCGAAGGGGATGCGGGAGCGGCCCTTCGCCATGTCCAGGGCATCCGCGATGCGCACGACCCCGGCCTCGAGCGTGAACGGTTTGCCTCCAGAACGGTGGGAGATGATGGCGTGGAGGACATCGGACCGGATGATGGTCTCCTCTCGCGTCGGGTACAGTCCCGCGAGCAGTTCGCGGAGCTTCTGCTCGGCGATGAACAGCGAAAACGCCTCGTGGTCCGCCCGGTGGATCGACATGCCGACATCGTGCAGCAGGGCTGCCAGCGCGACCACGACTTCGGCATCCTGGGGCTCCATCGCATAGTCGCGCACGACGCCCGGTTCGACCCCGGCATCGATGAGGATCCGGAGCATGCGCACCGCGATGTTCATCACGATCTTCACGTGAACGGGACCGTGATCGGTCATATGCAGCCGCTCGACCGCGTTGACGTTCGCGGCCAGCCACAGGGCGTACAGGTCGTCGTCCTCGTTGACCCGCTCCATGATGGACCGGAGCTTCGGGTTGTGCCGGTCCGGAACGGCGATGACGATCCGGTTGGCGAAGCGGTCGTCCACCTTCCGGGCCCGGTCGCCGGTCGGGCCGGTCGTGGTTTCTGCTTCGTTGTCCGTCACGGCTGCTGAATCCACATCAGTCACGGTGTGCGCTCCCCCCTCGGTACTGGCAGCCAGCGTTCTGGCCTGCGGGTGCCCACGACGTCGGGGCTGGAGGGCAAGGTAGGAGCGGAACCGCCCGTCAGACAGCCGACGGCTGCGGATGCACCGTGAGACTGTAGCGATCCGGGGCGTTGGTGCATGGCTCAGAGCTGAGGACAGCTTCCCCGTCCGCTAAGCGGAGATCACTCGATGCGGTGGCTGTCGGGCATCCCGAGCCGGGTCATCGTATTGAGAATTTCGCTCGCCAACCTCACCTCAACTCGTTGTCCGTCGAACGTTCGACTTCGCAGACTTCGACCGAGGCTCGTCTTGTATCGGTACATCGTGTTCTCGACCATGCTGCGCTTGCTGTAGCCTGAGGACGTGTGCCATTCGCGCCGTCCGAGTTCTCCGATCGAGTGAATGTTGCGATCTCTTTCTGTCAGCGCGGCCGAAGGCTGCTGGCTGAGTCGTGCATCGCGACCGGGTGGGATGAGCACTCTCACCGCTCGTCCCTCGCTGCGCTCGGTCGATCCGTGGCGAGTCTCCGAGATCGAACCTGGCCGAGCTTCTTGAGCCGCCGAGACAACGTGGTGTGATCAGGGATCGGGAGATCTTACTCGAGTAGCTGGGCCAACGACCGCAGGAAGCCCTCGGTCTGGCGAAGTGGAAGACGGAAGACCATGCGGATCGTCAATGCGGCCTCGATCGCGATGTTCGCGTACGTACGCTGGCCACCGGGCTTGCCGCTGGCCGGAGCCCGCCAGGCATCGAGCGCCTCATCCGAAAGCCACACGGTCACGTCGCCACGACGCCGAAGGCCTGCCTCGTACTCAGGCCA
>JAQBXY010000026.1 GCA_027623325.1 Gemmatimonadota bacterium | reverse complement strand
CGTGCGTATATGCCGCAGGATACGCGCGTTTCCTTGACGGTATTCACGGCGGTCCACGAAACCGACCTCCGCGGTTCGCCGTCGACCTCATCGAAGGTGGGGTATCGAACCGTACGCGCCTCGAGAACCACGCTCTCCGAGGGAGACGGACCGGCCCAAAGCGTGAGCTTGTCGCGGCTCAGATCGTAGACGAAGCCACGAGCGACCCCGTCGCCGTCGGCGTGGTTGACCAAGAGTAGCGGCTCCGTCGGATGCAGGGTGGCCGCGAATTGACCCGACGAGAACAGATCGAGGGGGTGCATTCCCTCGCCCAGCGCATCCGTCGTGTAATACCGCGTCGCCCCGTCCTCATTGACCTCCAGGAGGAGAAGCGCGCCGTCGCCCGACTGTTGGACCGAAGAGACATCCCAAGGGATCTCCTCCGACAAAACGGCTTCTTCACCGGTACCCAGATCGAGTCGACGCAACTGCATGAACTCGGTTCCACGGTCGCTGGTGTAGTACAGCGCGCTGCCGTCTCGGCTCCACTGCGGAGCACCGTGGCGCACGTCGTCCTCGTCAGCCGACCCGGCCGCCGCGACCGGCTCCAGCGTGCCGCTGTCGAGGTCGAACATGTAGAGCGCGTTGACCGCGCTGGACGATACGTGGACGAGGAGCAGTTGGTCGTTCTCAGGCGCCCATCCCGCGACGCTCCAGCTGCCCTCGACCTCGAGCACGCGGGCGTCGGACTTCGGGTCCGTCGGATCCATCACATAGACGTCGAAATCTGCGCCGTTTCTTCGGGTGCTGGTGTAGGCGATGCGGGCGCCGTCGGGCTCGAAGGCACCGAACCCCACTCGCTCGGAGTCGGTCGTGAGGAGGACCGGGTCCGCGCCGTCGAGGTCCCACCGATACATGCGATGCTGTTCGTCGCCGTCCGTGTCCCACCCCAGAATCAGATAATCACGCCCGGGATCGCCATAAATCCCGGCCACGTTCCTCGGAAGCTCGGGCAAGAAGACCGGGTCCGCCGCGGCGTGCGACAGGGTGTGTAGTCGCGAATCGAGCAGCCAACGTCGGGCGCGCACCAGCACCCCTGATCCGTCGGGCATCCAGGTAACGAGGCTTCGGGATTCCTGGGTCCTCCAGAGTTGGCCAGCGTTGTCCAGCACCGGCTGCCAACCGACACGGCCCACCCCTTCGGCCGAAATCGCAGGGGGGCGGGGCACGCCGATGTAGGCAAGCACGAGCACGAGGTGAATGGGCAGCGTCAACGCGAACAGACCAGACCACTTCAGGACTCGTTGCATACTCACCCTCCCCACAGTCTCGACGTCGGCGCCTCTACCCTACGAACTCTGCGCTCGCAGGGTTCGCGCGTCTCAGTTCGAAACCGGAGTCGTCACCGGTGCGCCCACGGTCTTGATGATGTGCACCAATAACTTCGCGGTCTCCGTATCACTCGCGTTCTGCGAGACCGAGTGGATGCTCTCTGGAGTCTCGTAAAACATCTGACCCGGTGTCAGGGTGACCATCTCGCCTCCGGCCACCTGCATGTTCACTCGGCCCTCCAACACGTACAAGAAGACGTGCGCGTTGTGGCGGTGCGGATTGGAGGATTGGCTGGGAGCGAGGTTGACCTCCAGGACGAGCATCTCCTGGTTCGGCGGGAGCGGAGGCAGCGGCACGTTCATGACCTGCGCCTGCACCGCGGTAGCCGACCCCATGAGTCCAGCCAGGGCCACGAGTGCACACGCGTTGAACAGATTCCTCATCGTCCCCTCTCCCTAGCGCACTGCAATAGCGCGCGGTGTGTGTCGTCGATCACCGCACAGTATGAGCCGAACCAGGTGGCTGCCAGAGGAATCAACCCTAGAACCGAAACGACAGGCCCACACCGCCGAACGGTCGGCTCACCCGACTGACTCCGATCTCCGTCGAAAGGCGGAGTCTCTCGGCCACGCGGACCCTCAGGCCCGTCGAGGCACGTAGATATAGGCCGTCCGTGCAGGTGTCGCCCTGGCAGGGGGCCCGACCAGCCCCAATTCCACCGCGAACGAAGGGAGACACCTTGCGATCCGGCATCTCGAAGCTCGTGGAGGCGTAGAGGGCCCAACCACGGAAATCGCTCGGAGCAGGCGCGACGCCCGAAAACTGGTGATCCGTCCCGATGCCGATACCCAGCCCGGAGGGCAACATCCACTCGACGGTCCCGTTCAGCCAGCCGTCTCGTCGAGCTTCACTGGAGTCGACGTTCCGATCGACACCATACGACACCTCAACCGCGATCTGCGCCTCACACTCAACAGCAAGAAAAGCGCACAGCAGCAGCGCGGCTAGGACTCTCATGGCGATCGATCTCCTCTGCGAAATCGGACGGACCTGGCTTCTCAGAACAGTACGACTCGACCGGAGCGATCGTGACGTTAACCCAGCTTGCGGGTCTTGAGCCGACGGCTGACCTTCTGGCGCCCGTAGTCCCTGTCGAGGCCCGCCGACGTTCCACACCGGCACCCGCCTGAGCCAAGCCGAGTGCCGAACATGAGCACGGATGTGATCGCCCGCTTCAAGATTGCCCTGGCCGTAGCCGCCATCGCGCTGCTTCCTTCTGGGGCTCCACTCGCGGCACAGGATGCAGGTCGTGGGAGTGCTGCGACGAGACAGGTCCTCGACGGATCGCCGGCTCCGGTGCTCCCGGAATCGATCACCCGCGACGACCGAGGCCGCGCTACCGTGCGGGCCATCCGGTTGAACGAGCCGTTGACGCTGGATGGACGACTGGACGAGGCGGTCTACAGCGAATTCCGACCGTTCGGCGACTTCGTGCAGGTGACGCCGATTGCGGGAGCCCCCGCCTCGCAGCGGAGCGACGTCTGGGTCACCTTCGATGACACCAACATCTACGTGACGTGCCGGTGTTGGGACTCAACGCCGCCCGAGACGTGGGTCGTGAACGAACTCAGACGCGACACCCCGGGACTTCGCAACAACGAGAACTTCGGGGTCATGTTCGACACGTTCTACGACCGGCGAAGCGGGGCGATGTTCTACGCCAACATGCTGGGCGCTCGCGCCGACTACGCGGTCGTAGACGAGGGCTTATCGAACACCGACTGGAATCCGGTCTGGGATGTCGCAGGCGGTCAGTTCGACGGCGGCTGGGTCGTTGAAATGGCCATTCCGTTCAAATCACTCCGCTACAACGCCGGCCCCGACCAGATGTGGGGCATTCAGTTCCGGCGCTCGATTCGCCACAACAACGAGTGGATCTACCTGAGCCCGGTTCCGGCGGTCCTGGCGGGTCCCCAGGCGCTGAACCGGATCTCGGCGGCGGGGACTTTAGTGGGCCTATCGCTCCCCCCGGCGGGCAGCAATCTCGAACTCAAGCCGTATGCGATCGGAGGCCTTACGACCGACCGGCTATCGACGCCGACTCGTTCGAACGAACGGACCGGAGACGTGGGGCTGGACCTCAAGTACGGGGTGACCGCGAACCTCACCGCGGACGTGACCGTGAATACCGATTTCGCCCAGGTCGAGGTCGATGAGCAGCAGGTCAATCTGACGCGGTTCAGCCTCTTTTTCCCCGAGAAGCGCGACTTCTTCCTCGAGGGCAGAGGCGTCTTCGACTTCGGCCAGGGAGGAGTCGCCAACGGCTTTCGACCGGGACGCGGAATGGCATTCGGCCGCAGCGCCGGTGACGCACCCACTCTGTTCTATAGTCGGAGAATCGGGCTCGATCGTGGACAAGTGGTCCCGATCACGGGCGGGGGGCGGGTCACCGGGAAGGTCGGCCCCTTCGCCGTCGGAGCGATCAACATTCAGACGCGTGCGGACCAGGATGCCGGCATCCGCAGCACGAACTACTCCGTGTTTCGTGTCAAACGCGACATCCTCAACCGAAGCTCGCTCGGCGCCCTCATCACGAACCGGTCCGTGGCCGTTTCTGGGAGCGGTGCGAACCGAGCGTACGGGCTCGACGCCTCTTTCGCGTTCTTCGAGAATCTCGAGCTCGGCGGCTATTGGGCCCGGACCGAGGCTCCTGCGCTCGATACCAAGGACGATAGCTGGCAGGCGGCCGCGAGCTACGAAGGGGACACGTACGGAGCGAACGCCTCCTATCTCGAAGTGGGCGCAGCCTTCAACCCGGAAATCGGCTTCCTGCGGCGGAGCGACTTCGCCAAGTCGGCGGCGTCGGTCCGGTTCAGTCCTCGTCCCACGTCGATCGCATGGATCCGCAAGCTGACGTGGGAAACGGGCGTCACTTTCTTCGGGGACGGCAGCGGGTCGATGGAATCACGTCGACAATCCGGAAACTTCGACCTGGAGCTGGAGAGCAGCGATCAGTATTCAATCGAGATCGTTCGCGAGTTCGAGCGCATTGACGCGCCTTTCTTCGTCACGAGTGACCTCGCGATTCCGATGGGCAGGTACACGTTCACGAGCCAGCGCGTCTCCTACACATCGGGTCCGCAACGCCGCCTCTCCGGAAGCGTCTCGTACCAATGGGGCTCGTTCTATCACGGTTCTATTCGCGCGCTCACCGTGAACCAGGGGAGGGTCGTCGTCACCAATCAGCTATCCCTGGAACCTGGGGTCAGCCTCAACCTGCTCGAGCTGCCGGAAGGTGAGGCGACCCAGGCGGTCTTCCGCCTCCGCGCCGACTATGCCTTCACGCCGCGCATGTTTGCCAGCTCGCTCGTTCAGTACAACGAGGCGGACAACACCCTGTCGAGCAACCTGCGTTTCCGCTGGGAGTACGCGCCGGGGAGTGAGATCTTCCTCGTGTGGACCGACGAGCGCGACACGGGTCCACGGGGCTCGGGACTCAGGAGCCGAGGTCTGGCGGTGAAAGCGACGCGGTTGTTGCGATACTGACGTAGCAGGGCTTGCGACGTGTGCATATATGTACGAGACATATATGCACACAGCTTATAACAGGAGCCCCGCGTGAAGCCCGCTGACGAAGCCCCCCTCGCCGGCCCATTAACTGCGACCGACTGGCACGTACTCGTAGCCCTCGTCGACCGGCATCTCCACGGCTACGCCATCATGCAGGCGGTCGAGCGTGATTCGGGAGGAGTCGTCACGGCGGGAATCGGATCGTTGTACCGACTGCTCAGCCGGTTGATGACTGAGGGTCTCGTCCGGGAAGTGGCCACGCCGGACGACGCGCCTACCGAGACTCGTGGCCGCTCCAGGCGATACTACGCCCTCACCGACCATGGGCAGCAGGCTCTTCGGCAGGAAGCATTGCGCTTGCACCGGGCGCTGGAACTCGCGCGTTCGCACCAGCTGCTGCCGGACGCTTCACGATGAGCCGACCCGTCCGACTGCTGTTCGAACTGGGCCTCCGCGCGTTTCCCGCGCCCTTCCGTCGGAGTTTCGCGGATGGGATGCGCGAAGCGTTCGAAGCGGCCTGCCTCGAGCTCGGGAATAACCGGACCCGGCTCTATCCGTTCCTGCTACGCACAACGGTGGACATGATCTCGGCCGGTTTCCGCGAGCGGGTGCGCTCCACCATGAGGCCGAGACTTGCGTCCCGCTCGGGGGCGAGTCGGCCCAAGATCTGGTTCTCCTTGCTCGATCGGAAACTCGGCCTGCGGATGATGGGGAAACATCCGGGCATGACCCTCGTCACCGTGTTTGCCCTAGCCGTCGGAATACCCGTCGGGCTGACCCCGACGCATCTGGCGAATGCACTGGAGGCACCGCTCCCCGTCCCGGACGGACATCGAGTCCGACTCCTGCGCTACTGGAACCAGGCGACCAACCGGCCGGAGACGACGACCTACTACGACTACATGCAGTGGAGAGACGGTCTATCGTCGTTCGAAGCCGTCGGGGCGGTCCGGACTTCCTTGTACAATGTCGACTCCGAGGACGGATTGGCGCCGCCGGTGGCGGGAGCCGAGGCCACAGCCTCCACGTTCGAACTTCTTCGCGTAGCGCCCTCCCTAGGCCGGTCACTCGGCACCGCAGACGAAGTACTCGGCGCCCCCTCGGTCGTCGTGATCGGCTACGACCTCTGGCAGTCACGCGTCGGAGGCGACCCCGACATCATCGGGCGTGACCTCCGCATCGGAGGAGTGCCACACACGGTCGTCGGTGTGATGCCGCAGGGCTTCCTTCGGAAGGCTCGCCCCAGGTCGACCAACTCCAACTCGATCTTCTGGGCGATTACGGCAAAATCTCGATCACGAGCCAAGAGCGGCCGCCCCGTTCGCAGCGCCATGACCGCCACCAGGCAGTCGATCATGGACCGCACCGAGTGTCCGCCGCGGCGACAAATGCGTTGAACGAGGGCTGCGTCCTCGAAATCTGCCAGCCCCTCCAGTTCGACGATCTCGAAGCGGCCGAGTAGGCGGTTGAGCTCGGCCGCGGCCTCCTCCGTTCTACATCCGGCGAGCAGCTCCATGACCACGGGCGCGGGAGTCTGGACAGAGTACGGTCAACGATCGGGTTGTGTTTCGGCCTAGAACGCCAGCCTAATCCCCCCGTTGAACGCCCTCCCCTCCAACGGGGCCCATACATCCGTGACCCATCGCCCCTCGAGGCCCCGGGCCGGAAGTACCAGCCGGTCGTACGACGTCTGCCTCGTATCCAAAAGATTCTCAGCGTTCAGGAACAAGCGGGCCCGCCCGACACGCCACTCCACCAGAAAGCCCATCGAGACGTAGGGCTCGGACTCCGTGCGGTAGGGGTTCTCGACGAGCGATTGGAGCCCGGTGTAGTAGAACTCGACTCCCACGCGGCCACTCTCCTCGTCCTCCCAGGCACCGACCATGCCGATGGTGTGGCGGGGCGTCAGCGGAACCTCTCGGCGGCCGGTGCCGTCGAGGTCGCGCTCGCGCGAGCGGGTGTACACGTGCGTGGCGGTGGCGTGGATCGGGCCACGTTCGAGGCGAGCCAGCAGCTCGGTCCCCCACGTAGACACGGGCCCCGGAGAATTGGATAGCGTCAACGTCCCGGGCGCACCGGGTCGCACCACGAGGGGGTCCTGGATCCGGGACCCGAACACCGTCGCGTTCACCTCCAAAGCCCCGAAGGAGCGCCCCACGTCGAGCATCGCGTTCCGCACACGCTCGGCTACCAACCCTTGCAGGGCCTCCAGGCGATTCAACCCGACGGCTTCCGTCTCCTCGGTAAACGGAGAGGGTCCGAAGTAGCCGGTGCCCGCCGACGTTCGAATCACCCACTCTCCCGGCCGTAGGAGCGCCGACACCCTGGGACTCACGAACGTTCCATACGCGCTATGGTCATCCAGACGGGCGCTTGCCGACAGCGTCAACCACCGAGTCGGAGCGTATTCATCCTGGACGAAGGCAGCGGGGATGGTGTGCGTGAAGTCGAACCGAGAAACGTCCTGGGCCGCGTATCGCTCGTGCTGCACGGCGGTCCCGAGCACCCAGGCGTGATCTCCGTCCTGACCCGACAGGGCCGTCTCCGCGAAGAGGGTCCGGTGGGCGTCTCGTTCGAGGAAGTCTCCGAAGAAGTGCTCGTGTCTCTGTCCCGTCGCCGAGGCACGGACGTTGACCAAGCGCGATCCCGAGAGCAGCGCTCGGCCGACCAAGCCAGCGTCGAGACGGCGTGTCTCGATGGACTCGACGAACGGGCTCCCGGCCGGAGTTGCACCTCCCGCAACCGTTCCACCCTCTCGGTCCTCGGCCATCCCCCCTACTGTGAAGAACAGGGACCGGCCATGACCGTCATTCCAGAACAGTCGCGGGCGTGCAACCGCGCGGCGAAAGCTCGGGAGGTCCGCCCACTCGTCGTCGTCCAGGTCCGCCTGCTCCTGGCGATGCACGC
This sequence comes from Gemmatimonadota bacterium, assembly GCA_027623325.1. GTDB lineage: Bacteria > Gemmatimonadota > Gemmatimonadetes > Longimicrobiales > Gaopeijiaceae > UBA2589. Next base: position 37,800 of record JAQBXY010000026.1, on the reverse strand, counting down.
TCGCGAGCACCGAATAGCCCCATTGCTCATTGACTTCATCCGAGAGCCACAGGATGGCGTCCGTCCCACCGAGCGTCGTCTGGTTCAGGAGTATTTCGCGCTCATCCTCGGGGCGTCGAGAGATCAAATTCACGACACCGCCCATCGCGGTTGATCCATACAACGCGGAAGCGGCACCCTTGATGACCTCCACCTGACCGAGGTCCATGGGAGGGATCTGCAGGGGCCCCAACGCGCCCGTCTGACCGCCGTACAACGGAAGTCCGTCCGACAGAATCTGCGTATAGCGACCGAGCAGCCCCTGGATTCGAACGCTCGCTCCGCCCAAAGACGGCGAAGTCGGCTGCACCCGCAGCCCCGCCGTCTCGTTGAGGAGCATCGCAATGTCTCCGGGAGTCATGAGCAGCTTCTCCTCCACCTCCTCGCGAGAGACAACCTCGACGCGGAGGGGCTCATCCTGAATCCGCCTCTCCGTCCGGGTAGAGGTCACGAGAATCCCCTCCGTCTCGATGGCTTCTTCCTCGAGCTCGACGACCACCGTCGTGTCGGCACCCGCTCGAAGATCCAGCTGAAGCTCCACAGACGCGTAGCCGATCCGTGTGATGCCGAGGGTGTGTAGCCCGGCATCGAGAACGAGCACTGCTTCTCCCCCCGCGTTCGTGAGGGAGCCGACCGTACCCGCCGCCACCTGGGCTCCGGCGACGGGCGCGCCGTCGCTCACCGCTCGAACGGTTACGCGAGCGCTCTGGGCATGAGCGGAGGGGACAGCCAACGCGAGGGCCAGGGCGGCCGCGACGAATATTCTGGAAGTCACGCTCAATTCTATAGGAGAGAGGCTGATCGACTACCCTGCGTCGATTTTTTCCAGGTAGAGTTGGACCAAACGACAGTGCGGCCACGGCTTGCGCCATGTCCCTCGGGCGGCATCTTGCCCGAATGACCAACACACCCCCGATGCGCCTCCTCGCCCTCGCCACGATCGTCACCGGGAGCGCCTGCACCGCCCCCCCGACGATCAGTGTCGGCACGCCGCAAATGCGTGCTGAACTGTTCGATACGATCCTGGCCCGCACCGAGCGGAGGGAGGCCTGGTCACACATCAAGAACCAGACGCTCGGCTTCGACCCGATCGAGGCGATGAAGGCGCTGAAGGATGACTTCGTGTCGGCCGACACGGATGAAGATCTGTTCTACGCGATCTCGCGACTCAGCGCAGCCCGCCGGGACCGCCACCTGAGCGTGTCGCTCGTGCCGGGCGGGCTCCAACTGTCAGACAGCTCCGGACTCGAAGTCATCGGCGGTGACGAAATGGAGGCGCGGGTGGCGCCGGTCCGTGTGTTTCCTGACTTCGGTGCCGAGGGGGCTTCCTACTTCGTGGGCGATCTGGCAAACGGACCGGTCGGAGCTTCCCTGCCCGAGCTCGGCTCCCGTGTGGTGGCCGTGAACGGCGTGTCGATCGCGGATTGGGAGATAGAGGCGACCCGCTACATGCGGCACTCGACGACGATCGGCCTCAAGTGGAAGCTGGCTCAAGCCATGACCGTGGCCACGGCTCTGTTCCCTCCCGAGCTGCGTGGTGACGGCATCCGGCTGACGACCCAGTCCCGAGACGGTTCGGAACGGACCTACGAGCTTCCGCTGAGCCCGGAAGGCTCGCTCGCCTGGCTCGGTACGTCAGAGCCGGCCTATCCAGGCTTCGAGCTGATGCACCGGACCGTGACCTACGATCTCCTCGTAGACGAGATGCGGCGAATCGTCGTCCTCCGCTGGACGGGGTTTCGCGAGACGATGGTCGAGGACGTCGATGCGCTCATGGACCTCGCACAGGAACAAGAGCTGCTCGATTACACGATGATCATGGACGTGACGCGCTCGGGGGGCGGCTCGCGCGGCGCCTATGCTGTGCAACGTATCCAGGGGCGCCCATTCAAGACCACGTTCGGGAATCTGCGAATCAGTGACGTGACCGGGCCCTTCATCGATGAGCGTCGCGAAGCGTTCGGCAGGCAGGGCTTCACCGATGGAGGCGTGCGAGAGACGATCGATGACGGCAGTTGGTTGATGGAGTGGTTGGAAGTCGACGTGAGGCCGGCCCTCGAACGGGGCGACGCATACACGAACAGTGTGCCCTTCAAGTCCGCACACGCGCCTCGCGATTCCGACGGCGTGCTCCGGCCTGCTGAGGTCCACTTCCGTGGCCCGTTCGCCGTGATCTCCGGCCCGGACGGCGGTTCGCACCTCGATCAGTTCATCCATCAGGTGATCGACAACGATCTCGGGCCCGTCGTCGGCATGCCGCCCGGGGGATACTCCAATACGTGGGAATGGGAGGAGGTACTGACCTTCCCGGGCACGGATCAGCCGATCGCACACTTCATGTGGAACATCGGTCACACCATCACCCCAAACGGCGAGATCGCCGAAGGCAATCCGGCTGAGATCGACGAGTGGATCCCACTCACCGCCGACAACTTTCGGGAGTATTACACGATTCTGCTCGAGGCTGCGCTGCGCCGTCTGACTGTGATGTAGGCGGGCGCGTCGAGCTCTCGGCTAGTCGCCTCACCTACTCCGCCCGCAACGCCTCACCCGGATGCGTCGTGCTGGCCCGCCACGCCGGCACGATCGACGCCACGATGCCGGTCGCGAGAAGCGCGCCTGACGCGAGGAGCAGGCTCACCGGATCAGTCGGCTCGACCTCGAAGAGGAAACGGGCCAGCACCGTCGAGCTCAGAGCAGCGACGATCGTTCCGGCAACGACACCGAGTACGACCGGGACCATACCATTGCGGATAACATCTCCCAGTAGTCGCCCGGGCTCCGCACCCAGCGCCATCCGGATTCCGAACTCGGTCTGTCGTCGCTGCACGGAGTAGGACACGACGCCGTAGACGCCGACCGTCCCGAGGATGATGCCCAGCACACTGAACATGCCGAGGAAGAAGCGAAGCCTGAGGGGCTCGGCCATCGCCGCGTCGGTCACGGCCTCCATGGACGCGACCCGGCCGAGCGCGGCGCGCGGCGCGACATCGCCGAGAATGGCGCGGATCGGAGCTACGAGGTCGTTGGGTTCCAGGGAGGTCTTCGCCACGATGACCGCATAGGCCGACCGACTCAACATTTGATCCCATGGGTAGTAGGCCGCCATCGGAACCTCACCGATCAGACCGTACACGGGCACATTCCGAATCACGCCGACGATCTCGATGGGGCTGCTCGACCGCTCGAAGAACCGACCCACGGCCGACTCCCCGGGATACATGGAGTTCGCGAAAGTCTCGTTCACGAGCGCGACGAGTGGATCATCGGGTCCGTCGGTCGAGCGAACACCGCGACCCTCGAGGACCTCGATGCCCAGCGCGTCGATGGCATTGGGACTGAGAACCCGGAAGAACGCATTGGGCCGAGCGCCCTCCGCCAGGTCCGGCCGATCGAGAATGTTCAGCGTCCCCTGCCAGCCCCCGTCCCGCACCGGCACACGATTCATGAGGCCCACCGACTGTACGCCGGGCAACGCTTCGACCCGCTCGAGCAGTGACGCGTAGAGCTGAGGTCGGACGGACGGATCGTGACCCGCCTCGGGCAACACAACCTCCACCGTCATCACACCCTCGGGGTCGAGCCCTAATTCGATGGCTCGGAGTTCCCCGATCGTGCGCACGAGAAGCGCCGCACCGGTCGCGAGCACCACGGCGATGAGGACCTCGCCGACTACCAATCCCCTCTGAAGCCTGCCCCCGCCCTGCGTCGAGCCCGATGCGACGCGGGAGCGGAATGCGCTCGCCTGCACATCGCCACGCAGCAGACCATGCATCGGCCCGAGGGAAACGGCGCACCCTGCCACCACGGAGAGGACGAGGCTCGTGGCCAACATCGTCCAATCGAGGTGGAGTGTGTCACCGAGCATACGCGGGAGCGGCAGCGCCGCGACGAGCACGTCGAAGGCGGCCACCGCGAGGACGGCGCCGATCGCCCCCGAAATCACGCCGAGCAGAACGGACTCGGTAAGGACCTGGCGGGCGAGCCGAGCCCGGCCGGCCCCCAATGCCGCTCGGACCGACATTTCACCGCGGCGATCGCTCGTCCGTGTCACGAGCAGAGCGGCCACGTTCGTGCACGCCATGAGCAGGACCAGGCCGACGGCACCGAGCAAGAGGAGCAGCGCGCCTGGCGCCCACCCCCGTTTCAGGCACCGTGGGCGATATCCTGTATCCCGTGATATCTCCCGACGGCACCGAGGTGGCGTTCCAACAGGACGGGCAACTCAAGGTCGCTCCGCTCGGAGGCGGCATCGTGCGCACCTTGGCCGTTTCGGATTGTTGCCCGACGTGGGGACCCGACGGCTTCTTGTACTACTCCACACCGGGTGGCGACCTGAGCCGCGTGCCGGTGCACGGCGGCCCCGTCGAAGAAGTACTCCGGACAGATTCCGTGAGCACCGATTACTACGGCTTTCTCCAAGTGTTGCCTCGAGGTGAGGTAGCCATTTTCATGAAGTGGGGAGCGACCAGTGAGGAGAACGTCATCGAGGCGGTCCGCCTTGCGACCGGAGAGCGGACGGTGCTCACGCCTGGGATCAAGGGATCCGTGACGTCGACAGGTCATCTCGTGTTCGCGACGATGGACGGCAGGCTACTTGCAGCACCGTTCGACAGCCGTGAGATGCGCTTGACCGGTCCGGCGATACCCCTGATCGACGGAGTGTTCATCGATTCGGACGCGATTCCGTACTTCAGCCTGTCGGAGGAGGGCACACTCGTCTACTTATCGGCCTCCGGTGGGACCGTGGGGCAGATGGAGTTCACGTGGGTTACCCGCGCCGGGGTCGCCCAGCCGGTCGATCCCGGATACACGATCAGCCTCCCGACCAACACGGGATGGCGGCTGTCGCCGGACGAAACGCGCATCGCTTTCAATAGTGTGCGAGACGGGACCACCGACGTCCGCATCAAACACTTGCCGGATGGCCCCGAGGAGAGGATCACCTTCTCCCAGGACGATGAATCCCGGCCATTCTGGGCACCCGATGGACAACATGTAACGTATTTTTCGGGCCCAGACATCGGGAACTTCAATGTCTGGTCTCGACGGGCGGATGGAACGGGAGACCCCGTGCTGGTACTCGACGACGTGCGTAGTGTGGCACAGGGCTCGTGGAGCCCCGACGGCCAGTGGTTGATCCTGCGCGCGGGCGCCACGGCGGCGATGGGTTTGGGAATGCGCGACATCCTGGCGTTCCGACCGGGCGTCGACAGTGCCGCAGTGCCGCTCGTCGCCAATCCACAGTTCTTCGAGGGTGCGCCAGAAATTTCACCGAACGGCCGGTGGTTGGCCTACATCTCCAACGAGGCAGGCCAGCAAGAGGTTTTCGTACGACCGTTTCCCGACGTGAACTCGACGAGGGTGCGCATCTCCGCCAGCGGCGGCTTCGGACCGCTGTGGGCAAAGAGCGGGAGCGAGTTGTTCTACGTCGATGGGACGGGGGCCTTGGTCGCGGTGCGGTTCGATCCGACCACCGGGCAACCGCAAGGCCAACAGACGCTGTTCGCGATCCCGGCCGGATTCCACGTCCAGGCCGAAAACAACTTCTACGACGTGACGGCCGACGGCGAGCGATTCCTGATGGTGCGCCGATTCGTCAGCGACGAGGACGATTCCGGAGACCTCGGCTACGTCCTGGTGCAGAACTTCTTCGAAGAGTTGAAGCGGTTGGTGCCGAACTAGCGGTCGGGAGCGCCACGGGTGAAGTAGAGCGTTGACTAGAGGCGCGATCTTGCTCCGCCTCCGCGGGCGGACCACTCTTGTCCGCCCATCCCACGGGATCTTTAACGAGGAACAGATCACCATGAAGCTCAGCGCTGCGCTCCCCATCATCCTCGGCCTGATGCTCGCCGGCCCCGCGGCGTCGCAGACGACACCTGCTCAGAGGTCGTATGTCGCGACCGCAGCGCAGTACCGGGTCGTGTCGAACGTCGTGTACGGAGTCGCCGACGGCTTCGAGACGAAGCTCGACCTGTACCTACCCCGCGGCCAGCAGGGCCCCCGCCCGACACTGATCCAGTTCCACGGCGGCGGGTGGGTCGGGGGTTCGAAGGAAGGGAGCTCCCTTTCTTTCCTGCCCTACCTCGAGATGGGGTGGGCCGTCGTCAACGTCGGGTATCGGTTGGGTCGAGTGGGGCTCGCGCCGGCGGCTGTGGAGGACGGCCTCTGCGCGCTGCGCTGGGTTATCCGCAATGCCGAGCAGTACGGGATCGATGCCAATAGGTTGGTCCTCACCGGCTACTCCGCCGGGGGACACCTCTCGTTGACGACAGGTATGACTCCGGCGTCCGCCGGCCTCGATCGCCAATGCCCGGGCAACGAACCGCTGCGGGTCGCGGCTGTTGTGAATTGGTACGGCATCACGGATGTCGGGGATCTTCTCGACGGGGACAACATGAAGAGCTATGCGGTTCAGTGGATGGGCAGCATGCCGAACCGTTACGAGATCGCGGAGCGGGTGTCTCCTCTCACGTACGTCCGCGCTGGCCTGCCGCCGATCCTGACGATTCACGGGGATGCGGACCCGACGGTCCCCTACGACCACGCGCTCCGACTCCGCGACTCCCTCGACCGGGCCGGGGTTCCTAACCGGCTGCACACCGTTCCGGGCGGCGGTCACGGCAATTTCACCGTGGACGAGTTCCAGGGGATCTACGAAGTCATTCGGGGCTTCCTCGCGGAGCACGTCACGCGGTGAGTTCGGGAGAGTTCAAAGTGAGGCTGATGGAGGAGGAAACCGAACTCCTGCGTCACATGACGCCTGCCAAAAAACTCGGGGTCATGCAGACCCTCATCCGACAGGCGTACGAGCTGAAAGCCGCGGCCCTGCGCGCCCGCTGGCCGGAACTCTCCGAGCAGGAGGTGTGGGCGCGGACGCGCAGCGCGGTCGGCGGTGACTGCCCCTGACCTCATCGGGCTCTTCATCGAGCCCCTGGAGGGAACGGGCATCCCCTACATGATCACCGGCGGGGTCGCGTCCGTCATCTACGGTGACCCCCGATTTACTCGTGACGTAGACGTCGTGCTCGAGCTGCGGCCGGCGAATATTCCGCGACTGGAAAGTGTGTTCCAAGGGGGCGATTACTACTTGCCCCCGTTGGAGAACCTGCAGGAGGAGGCGACCCGCTCGCCGGCGGGGCACTTCAACATCATTCATCGGGATACGGCGCTCAGGGCGGACATCTATCTCGCAGGCGACGACCCGCTCCATCAATGGGCCTTCCAACATCGCCGTCGGATGCGGATTGAGGCGATCGAGATATGGGTCGCCCCGATCGAGTACGTCGTTTTGCGTAAGCTGCAGTACTATCAGGCCTCACAGTCGGATCGCCACCTTCGCGACATCGCGATGATGCTTCGTATCAGTGGCGATCTGATAGACATCAGCGAGATGGACCGCTGGCTGATCGAGCTCGAGCTCGTCGACGTCTTCCGACAGGCACAGGCGTACGAGCCCAGCTAAGACGAGATCCTCGCCGCACAAGGACACGACATGACTCGAAACATCGGCCTCCTCCGCCCTCTCCTACTCGTTGCCCTCTTCGGGATCGCGGAACCGACGCCGGCAGTCGCCCAGAGGACGGGCACTCCCGCGGCCCGGGTCGACGAACTCATGGCTCCGTACAGCACCGGAGGCCAGCCGGGTGGCGTGATCGCCGTCGTCGAGCGCGGAGAGGTGATTTTCGCGAAGGGCTACGGACTCGCGAACCTCGAGCACGGGGTTCCCATGACGAGCGAGACCGTCCTCGACATCGGTTCGGTTGCGAAACAGTTCACGGCCTTCGCGATCGTTCTGCTGGCGCAGGATGGCAAACTCTCATTCGACGAAGACATACGTACTTATCTGCCCGCCGTCCCGGACTTCGGACCGACGATCACGGTGCGGCATTTGGTCCACCACGTGAGTGGGCTGCGTGAGATCTACAACTCTCGAGCGCTCGAGGGATGGCAAGCGGGCGACGGCATGTCACAGGGTGACGCCCTGCGCCTCACCGCACGCATGAGGGAGCTCAACTTCGAGCCGGGCACCGAGCACCTTTATTGCAACACGGGATACATGCTTGTCGCCGACATCGTCGCGGAGGTGTCGGGGATGTCCTTTCCGGACTTCATGGAGGAACGCGTGTTCGGGCCGCTCGGGATGACCCACACCACCATCATGTCGCGCCTCGGGCAGTCGATCCCGGGTTCGGCCGAATCGTACGGGCGGACCGAGGAAGGTGACTTCGTCCGCATCTTCGACAACAGCGCGCTCTTCGGAGCGGGCGGCATTTACACGACGGCGGGCGACCTAGCCCGGTGGATGGCCAACTTCGGCACCGCCGCCGTCGGCGGGCCCGCCGCCCTCGAGCAGATGCAGGAGCGGGGCGTGCTCGCGAACGGCGACACGTTGGTCTACGCGTTCGGCATCACGGTCACCGAGCGGCGTGGCCTCCGGGTGCTCGCCCACACGGGCTCGAGCGCAGGCTACCGCGCCTCGTTCACGTACTTCCCCGAGTTGGATGCGGGCGTGATCACCATGAGCAACCTCGCACAGTTCGACGGGAGTATCGCGGGAGACGTCGCGGAGGCCTTCTTCGGCGACCGAATGGGCCCGCGTCCCGAGCCGCAGACCAGGCAAGAGGAGCGCGAGGATCAACGCGAGGCCTGGAAACCGACCGCGGTGGAACTGGCAACACTGGCCGGACGCTACTTCAGCCCGGAACTCCAGACGATGTACACGCTGGCGGTCGAGGGGGCACGATTGATCGCCAAGCACCGACGCCACGCGGACTTCGACTTCGAGCCGGTGGAAGAAGACTCTTTCAGCGGGGAGTCCTTCTTCGGGACCGCGGACTTTCAACGCGATGGAAGTGGTGCGGTGACCGGCATGCGCGTGTCGAACGGGCGGGTGCGGAACATGTGGTTCGAGAAGCTGCCCGGCTGAGCGTCCTGCGCGACTCGTACTTGGATCGCGGCTTGTTAAAGCTACAGGCTAGGACGGTGCCTGGTGCCCGTGAGCCCGGACACCGCCCTGCCAGCAACTAGCCCTGGGGCTCGACCCGGTCGTACACCTCGACGTTGCGCACTTGGGCACCGTTCGGGGCACGGGAGGAGAAGGGGTCAGTCCCTCTTCATCTTGTTCGTGATCGCGTTGAACCGCACGCCCCTCATGCGCTTGACGCCACTCGCCGTCTGCTTGTAGACGGTGACGGCGGTTTGTTCCTCGCCGTCACGGTCGGACCAGAAATAGGGGGTCGGTTTGCCGTCGGTCTTGTAGATCTTCGTCTTCGCCATGGAACCTCTCCTGCGGGATGAAGGGCCTTACTACCCCTCGAGTCGCACTTCGATTCTTGATCGCCATCGCGCAACGATGCGGCGTCCTCTTCCGCTCACTACCTTCGCCTCACAAGCACGCCGCGTATGCGCTGGCACCAACCGCCACCAGGGAGAATGGAATGGGAACCAATTCTGCGGCTTTGGAACGGACGGTTCGGTGGAGTGGGCCGATAAGCATTGTGGGGGGCATCCTCTATGCTCTTGGGGCCCTGCTTCACCCTGTCGGTGAAGACCTCGCCGCGGTCCTGAACCCGCGGTGGGTCCCATCGCATGTGATCTACTGGGCGGCAGCGATCCTGATGATCATCAGTCTGGGAGGAGTTTACGCGCGCCAGTCCAAGGAGAGCGGGAAGCTGGGGCTGATCGGATTCGTCCTCGCATTGATCGGAACTGCGGTGGTGTGCGGCATTTTCTTTCTCGTCTCGACGGCCATCCCACTGATCGCGAACGAGGCTCCCGCTCTATTCGAGCGGGCGATGGCACCGCGTCCGTGGGCGATGCCCGCCGTCATCCTTGGATATGTCCTCGGCTATGTCTTGTTCGGTATCGCAACGATGCGGGCCAATGTCCTGCCTCGGTGGGCTGGTGCGGCCCTGGTTCTAGGCTCGGTGCTCTTCTTCATTTCCGAGACGCCACTGTTCGGTCACAACACATCGCACGCTCTCGTGACGATCGGCGATGTCATATTCGGCCTAGGCTTCGTTGGGATAGGATACGGCCTCTGGTCGGAACCGCGATACGCGGACGGGTCGGCGAACCGTGAGAGCTGAGGCGCTTCCGGTCGGCGACGGATCGTACAACGCCTCCGCTGCGACCTAGCTGCGACCCCGCGCGCCGGCGACTCTTCCGGACTTCGAGGCCAGCATCCCCCAGGGCCAGCCTGCCAGCACGGCCTCCCGACGAGATGGGTTTCTACGAAGAGGTCAGGCGCGTTCTAGGAGATGTTCACTGGCCGCGGGAGGTGCGTCACACCCCCCTTCCCTACATCATTACGCAGACCAGGTAGTAACTCGACTCGAAGAGGATCCAGCGTATTATGGCGGCGAGGAAAGGGGGTGGGCCCCAGCGCCCGGTGAAGGGGTTCCGGCCAGGGAAGGAGCCCGCGCATCTCAAGAAGCAGAGAGCGAAGGCTCAGCTGGGCAAGGACGCCTCATGGGCCCAGAAACAGGCCGTGGACGTCATCGCGGGGCGCAGTCCGCAGGAGGTGCGTAAAATGGTGCAGAGGTGGAGCCGAGGGGTGATCGCGGCTGCAGTCCTCCTCGCCATCGTCGGCGCCTTCCTCTACGGCTGGGCGGTGGCGGCCGGTATCACGGCGCACGTCGCCTCGGCTGGGCTCTTCTTTCTCGGATACCGAATCGGGAAGCAGGGTTCAGGGCTGGTGGACATGGCGGATCGGATGTAGGCGCGAGCCCAGCTTCGCTTTCGAGGAACCACCGCCGGCCTTACGTCCTCCCGAAATGATCCATGATGGCGGCGGCGTACTTGATCCCCTGCAGGTATTTGTCCACGTGGATGTTCTCGTCCGGTGCGTGGAGGTTCGCGCCAGGGTTGGCGAAGCCGGTCAGAACGCACGGAATCCACACGTGGCGCAGGATGGCGCCCTCGGCGGATACGCCGTTCACGACGGGTAGCTCGCCGTAGACTTCGTGGGCAGCCGCGATGATCGCCTGACTGATGTCTTCCTTCACCGAGATCTTGTACGGTGGCTCGGCGCCGTCAAAGGCTTGAACCTCGATGTGACCGAAGCCGTGCTTCTCGAGGTGAGCCTTCAGCTTCCGGATCGCGTCGGCCGGCTGGATGTTGGGGATCAGCCTGAAGTCCATCCGGACTCGGGCCTCGTGCGGGATGATGGTCTTCCTACCTGGCCCGGTGTATCCGGCAATCATGCCCTGGATGTTGGCGGTGGGCTCGTACGTCCTCGCCCGGATCGCGTCGATGCCGTCTCGTCCGAGGGCGAACTCGGAGATGCCCCACTCCTCCTTCAGGGCACCGAGATCCACCCGCGCCGCCTTATCCGCCAGCTGAGCCTCATCGTCGGGGCCGAGCTCCCACAGACCTTCCTCCCAGTCTTCGATGAGAATCCGGCGATCCCGATCGAGGATGGTGTTGAGGGCCCAGATGAGTTCCCACACGGGCGATTCCACGAGCGGGAAGTTCAGCGAGTGGACGTCCGTTTTCGCGCCACGGGCGATGAGCTCGACGAAGAGCACGGACTTGAGCCCGAGCGAAACATCCGGGACCGCCGTGCCCGTCTCCATGGACCCGTCGAGGCAGTGCATGCCGTCGGCCTTGAGCAGCTCTTTGTTGCGCTCCGCCCACGCCGCCAGGTTGGGCGAGCCGATCTCCTCCTCGCCCTCGATAAGGAACTTGAGGCTGACGGGTACTTCGCCCCGGACCTGGAGGAACGCCTTGGCGGCTTTGTTGAAGGCCAGGACCCCCGACTTGTTGTCTGTCGATCCTCGCCCATACAGGACTCCGTCGACGACGTCGCCGGACCACGGCCCACCCTTTGTCCATTCGTCGAGCGGCTCGGGAGGCTGCACGTCGTAATGCGAGTAGCACAGGATGGTCTTTGCCGGCTTGGTCGCCTCGAGGTGCCCGAAGACCACGGGAGGCCCCTCATCCAACTCGTGGAATTCGGCGGGAAGCCCGTCGGCGTGCATCATGTCTCTCACCAACCCTGCACACTCCCGGAGGCCGATGCCCTGGGCGGAGATGGAGGGCTGGCGCACCAGGCGCTGCAGGTCCTGCACGCACTCGTCGGCGTGGGCGTCGATCCAGTCGTAGATGGGCTGCATGCTCATGAAGCGGATTCCTGTGAGAGTTGCCACGCGTTCAGTCGCTGGCCGGACAGGTGCATGGGACGGGTCGCGAGGTACTGGAAGGCCGGAGCGAGCTCGATGGGGTCCATCCACTTCTCCCGAAGCTCCGGGGGATAGGTGGTCTCGGACATGGGCGTGTGCATGTACATGCCCGGCGTGATGGTCACGGAGAGAATCCCATGGGGCTCCCCCTCCATCGCGACGCACTTGGAGAAGCCCTCGAGCGCGTGTTTGGTCGCGCAGTAGGCGGTCTCGTCGGCGAAGCCCTCCACACCGGATCGAGAGGAGACGAAGACGAGGGCGCCGCCGCGCTCCTGCATGCCCGCCCACACCGCCTTGGTCAGCTGAAACGCCGCCTGGATCCCCACGTTGAGCGTGGCCTGGAACGTGTCGAGCGTCACGACCTCAATCGGCTCTACGCGGAGGATCGCTGCATTGTGGATGAGCGTGTCGACCGGTCCGGACACGACCTCGGCGATGACCCGCTCCGTATCTGCGGCGTCGGCGAGGTCCACGACCGCGGTGGTGGCGCCGGCGCAGACGGACCCGGTCTTCGCCAGCCCCTCCTCGTCCCGATCGAGCAGGATCAACCGAGCGCCGAGTCCGTGCAGGTGGCGAGCGATGGCGGCGCCGAGCCCCTGCGCCGCACCGGTGACGAGGACCGACTGGCCCGCTACCTGTACCTGCCCTCCTAGGCGCCCCTCGGGGCCCGCGTCACCCGCCGACATGGACCTCCCCGGGTCGGACCGAACGGCGTTCGGTACCGGAGATCCGCACGGCATCGAGCACGATCTGATTCGCCAGCCCGTCCGCGAACGTCGCGCCCCGCGATGGCGTTCGCCCTTCCTGGATGGCAGAGCAGAGCTCCTGCAGGAGGGCCACGACGGAGACGTTCCAAATGCCGGCGTTGACCCCGGGCAGCTGCGCGTTGGGATCGGCGACGCTGATGTCCTCGAAGTCGCCTCCTGCCTTGGCGAAGAGCAGGCGCTCGTCGTCATTGTTGAGCAGGATCGTTCCCTCCGATCCGAAGATGCGGGTCATGTTGCCCATGTCGTGCACCGCGACGCCGGACAGGAAGACCTGCGCGATCGCGCCGGAGACGGTCTCGACGGTGAAATGCGCAATGTCGTCTGCCGTCGCCGTCCACGGCTCGCCGGACTCCCGATCGACGCGATCGGGTACCATCACCGGCGCGGCACCGGTGACCCACGCCACCTCGCCCAGCCACCATCGCAGAAGGTCCGTCTGGTGGCTGCCATTGGCGCCCAGGCGTCCCCCGCCCTGCTCCGCGAGGCTCCACCAGTCTCCCTTGGGCCGGCTGGCCGGATCCGCCCAACTCTTCCCGATGCTGGCGATGTTGACGTGACGGATCTCCCCCAACGCGCCCTCGCCGATGAGTTCGGCGATGCGCACGCGATTCGGATTGAAGCGGAGCTCGTGGTCGATCATATGCACCCGACCCGCTGCCTTGGCCGCCTTCAGCATGCGCGCGGCCTCACCCGCGTCCATGGCGGTGGGTTTTTCGCAGAGCACGTGCGCACCCGCCTCGATCGCTCGCAGGGTCTGGACTTCGTGGAGAACCGTCGGCGTCGCGATGCAGACCAAGTCGAGCTCGTGCGAGTCGATCATGGCTTCCCAGTCGTCGTAGGCGTGCGGCACGTCGAACTCGGACGCAGCGAGCCGGGCGCTCTCCATCCGCGCCGAGGCCAGAGCCACGACTTCGGCGCCGGGTACATGGCGAAGCGCAGGCAGGTACGCGGCGCGCGCGAAGCTCGCCCCTATGATTCCGACCTTCATCTACCTCTCCCATTTCTCATGCGGTATGCATCGGCGCAGGGCCGAGGTGGTCCAGGCCCCGCGGTATCAGGTGCGTTCCCGCAGCCGCGGGTCCAGGAAGTCCCGGAGCCAGTCGCCCAGGATGTTGAAGCTCAGCACGGTCAGCATGATCGCCACGCCGGGGAAGACGGCGAGCCACCACTTGTTCGCGACGAGCGTGTCCCGGCTTTCGGCCAACATGCTTCCCCAAGTCGGGACGTCCGGCGGAACCCCGAGGCCGAGGAAGGAGAGTGCCGCCTCGGAGAGGATCACGCTCGCCACGTTGAACGAGGCGATAACCGTGAGCGGGGCCAGGATGTTCGGGAGAATCGTCCGGAACATGATCGACAGCGTGCCATCCCCCAGCGCCCGGGCCGCTTCCACGAACTCCTTCTCGCGTAAGGAGAGCGTGTCCGCGCGCACGATACGCGCATACGTGACCCACTGCCCCACGCCCAGGACCAGAACGAGGTTCCACACCCCTGAGCCGAGGACGACCAGGAACATGATCGCGAGCAGGATGAACGGGAACGCGAGCTGGATGTCGCCCAGCCTCATGATCACGTCGTCCACCCAACCGCCGAAGTAGCCGGCGAGTAGGCCGGCCGCGATGCCGATCGTGCCCCCGACCGTGATGGCGGCGAAGCCCACGCTCAGAGACACCCGCGCTCCGTAGAGGAGCCGGGACAGGACGTCACGTCCGAGCGTGTCGGACCCGAGCCAGAAGGTGCCCCCGTCCGGGCCGGCAGTGATCGGCTCGGCGAGTCGTAGGACGAGGTTCTGCCGGTTGGGATCGAAGGGCGCCAGCCACGAACCCAACGCCGCTGCGACCGCCGCGATCGCGAGGAAGACGACCGCGAAGACCGGCCAGCGCGCAGCGACCATCACGCGGACGGCCCGCTCGGCTTCGCGGCGGAACCCACTTCCGCGCGGGTTGCCGAGGACCATCGCGTCGCCGGTGTACTCGCTCATCCCTGGCCTCCTGCCAGCTTCACGCGCGGATCGAGTCGGACGTACACGAGATCGACCACCAGGTTGAGTAGGACGAAGATCCCCGCGAGCAAAATGACCCCCGCCTGAACGAGCGGAATGTCTCGTTGATTGATCGCCGCGAAGAGAAGACGCCCGATCCCCGGATAGCTGAATACAGTCTCCACGACGACCACGCCGCCGAGCAGGAAGCCGAACTCGAGGCCGATGATCGTCACCACGGGAAGCCACGCGTTGCGCAGCGCGTGGTGGACGAGGACGCGCATCTCAGGGAGCCCCTTCGATCGCGCCGTCCGCACGTAGTCCTGCTCCAACACCTCGAGTATCGACGAACGGACGAGCCGGGTGTTGCGCGCGAGCGAATAGGTGCCGACCGCGATCCCCGGAAGAATCAGATGGAAGATCGTGCGGGGGAGGTTCGAGAAGGCCGTCCCGAAGTCGCCCGCCATCAGGGGGGCCAGGAAGGGTACGTGACCCGAGATCGGGAAGATCCGCATGTAGAGCCCGAAGAAAAGGATCATCATGATCCCCATCCAAAAGCTCGGGATCGACTGGCCCAGCATCGACATCGTCGTAATGGAGCCGTCCCACGCCGTGCCCCGGTTAATCGCCGCGAGCACCCCGAGGGGGATGGCCAGCAGTAGCGCGCCCAGCATGGCGAACAGCGTCAGCTCGATGGTGGCCGGAAGCGCTTCGAGGACGATCTCCATCGCGGGCTGCCGGTACGACAACGACTGGCCGAAGTCGCCCCGCGCCAGGTCACCGACGAAGCTCAGATACTGCATATGCAGCGGTCGATCGAAGCCGAGCGCCTGGCGGGTGGCCTCGATTTCCTCGAGGGAAGCCCGCTCGCTGACGAATAGGTAGGTGGGGTCGCCTCCCGCCTGGAGCGCGAGGAAACTCACCAGCGTAACGCCGATCACGACGATGACGCTCTGTAGGAGCCTCCGCACGATGTAGACGCCCATGCGGCCTACCTTCCCGTCGGGATTCGGCGGCCGCTCACTTCAGTGTGGCCTCGAAGATCTCGACGTACTCGTCGCGTCGCGCCCGCCACGAAATGCGGTTCGACACCCCGTAGAAGTCCGGTTGGAAGTAGAGGTGCAGCCAAGGTCCGTCGTCGTAGAAGACTTGGAGCATCTCGTTGATGATCGGGCGGCGCTCCTCCGGCGTCGCGATGTTCACGAGCTCCGGCCAGCGGTCGAACCAGCGTGGGTCACTCCAATGTGTGTAGTTCGTCCCGGAACCGACCTGAGCCATGTCCGTCATGTCGTAAATGGGGCTCCAGATCCCGCCACCGGTCCCCAGAAAGAAGAGGGGCCCCATACTGCGCCCCCGGAGGAGCGGCGTGTACACCGACGCCCACTCCATGAGCTCCAGATCGACGTCGAGCCCCACGTCGCTCAGGTACTGACTGATCGCGAGGACGACGTTGACGTCGTTCACGTACCGTCCCCGACCCGCCTGCATCCGAATCGAGAAGCGCATACCGTCATCGCCGCGACGCCAGCCCGCCTCGTCCAGTAGGCGCTCGGCCGTTGCCGGATCGTAGGGATAGGGCGTGAGGTTCGGATTGTCGTTCGGTGGGTTCACGGGCCCCGTGGCCCGTTCGCACTCTACGCTCAGGAGCTGACGACATATAGTCGGTACGTCCACGGCGTACTGGAGCGCCCGCCGCACCATTGGATTCTGAATCGCGTCCCCACCCGGGAGCCGAGCGTGTTCCGCGGAGAGGTTGAAGCCCAGGTACATGCGCCGCATCCCCGAAACGACCTGCACCTCGGCACGACCGGAGCCGTTGATCGCCTCGATCTGCTCGGGAACGACGTTCGTGATGATGTCCACATTGCCCGCGATGAGCTCCGCCGTGCGGGTCGATGCCTCGGGAATGACCCGCCATACAATCCGCTGGAAGCTGCCGGGCTCCCGCACCTTCTCGAGTACGACCTCCGACCCGCGCGTCCATGATGCCAGGCGATACGCGCCGGACCCGATCGGGTTCGATGCCGCCGCGTCGAGGCTCATCGCCTCGTAGGCATCCTTGCAGTGGATGTAGACCTCGGTGATGAGGCCCAAGGCGATCGGGTTCCTCTGGGCGATGTTGATCTGCACCCGCAGATCGTCGATCGCCTCGGCGCTCCGGAAGCCGATCGAGGTGAAGACGAAGCCCGGAGTGTTGCCCGTGAATCGGTTCGCAGGGTCGGCGATCCGGTTGAAGGTGTAGGCGACATCCTCCGCGGTGAGCGGCTCACCATCGTGGCAGGTCAACCCCTCGTTGAGCGTGTAGACGTAGGCCATCCCGTCATCGGAGATGTCGAGCGAGTAGGCGAGCTCGGGGACGTGCTCTCCCTCGGCGGTCAGGTTGAAGAGGGAGCTGAAGATGTGCCGGGCGATATTCGCGTTGTCTCGACTTGAGATCATCCCGGGCTCGAACGTCGTGATGTTGGCGCTGAGTCCCACGACGATCGTGTCGTCGGACCGCTCAACGCACCCGGTGAGCGTGGCGGCGCTGAGGAGTCCGGCGACGGCGGCTCGGGCCTTGGGAAGGCGAAGCTTCATGGGGGGGTCGTCCTCATGGTTTCCGGCATCGTCATGGTTTCCGGTAGACGTACGGTCACCTCGCCTTCAGAAGACCGGATGCAGGCCTCCACCATGCGAAGGGAGTTCAGGTGGTCGGTCCCCGAGCAGGGCAGCGGCGTCCCTTCCTGGAAGTGGCCCACGAAGTCGGCGAGGAGCCCGCGGGCGTCGTCGACCCACGGCTCCTCTTTCGGGAGCGACACCGGCGTTAGCTCCGAGTCGTCCCGAAGGGCGTAGCCAAGCGCCCCGAACATCTCCTGCTGCACGGCAATCCCACGTTCGCACTCTGTTCGCCACTCGAAGCCCATCTTCTGCCAGTTGCCGGCCCACGTCCCCTGATAGGTGACTTCGATGCCGCCCTGGAAGGTGATGAGCGCTCCGACGTTGGCGTCGCCGTCGTACATCGACCACGACGGGTTGAACGTCCGGGCAGAGATGCGGATCGGTTCCGCATCGTACACGAAACGCATCAAGTCGAAGTGGTGGATCGACTGCTCCCAGAGCATGGGCTGCGACATGGTCAGAGGATACTTGTTCAGGGTCGGGAGTCGCCCGTCGCGCCACCGCTCGTATGTGAAGTGACCGAACTCGGGCGACCCGAGCCGGTCCGCCGAGAAGAGTTCCTTCAGCGCTCGGGTCACCCCCAAGTAGCGGAAGTTGAGCCCCACCGCGAGAGGCACACCCGCCTCGGCTGCCGCGCGTACGTGGGCCTCTGCGTCGACGAGCGTGTCGGCAAGCGGTTTTTCCGCGAGGATCGCGAGACCGGCGCCGCACGCGGCGGCGATTTGCTCGTGGCGACCCCCGGGGGGAGTGCACAGGAGCGCGACGTCTGCCTCGACGTCGGCCGCGATCCCTTCGAGGGTGGAGCCGCCAACAGTGCCGGGCGTCTGGGCAAGCGCCGTGGCGAGGCGCTCAGGGTCCGTTTCCACCAGGCCGACGAGTCGGCACTCGGGGTGCTCCCCGATGATCCGTCGCCAGATGCGGGACCGGGCGCCGAGGCCGACGAGAATGAAGCGGAGGGGCTTCATGCGGAACGCTCCCGGCCGGCCAGGCCGAAGCCGTCCGGCACGTCCGCCGTTGCGAGCACACGCAGCCCATCCGGCACGTCGGTCCAGACGAAGTCCCGGAGGGCCGCGATGTCGCTCGGAACCATCGGCGGCTTTACCGGTCCCCCCGCGGGCACCGTCACGATCTCCGCTTCGGGAACCTCGGCGGCGATCAGCGCCGCGACCTGGCTGTCCCGCATCACGCACGGACTCCCGAGATGTACCGGTCGTCCCGCGGGCGGCCCCTCCACCACTCGCTCGAGCGCCCGCGCGAGATCGGGGGCGAAGGTCCAGTCCCGGACGGGATCGTCGGCGCGCACCTCAAGCGGTTGGCCCGCCCGGGCTGCGGTGATCCAGCGGGCCACCAGCGACACCCCTTGCCGAGTGGGGCGCGCGACTTCGTGCGGCCCGAAGAGGTAGCCCAGCCGCACCACGTGGACTGCTCCGGTGTCATCGGCCAGGGCTGCGGCCACCATTCCTTCTCCGTCCCGCTTCGTCTTCGCGTACGGAGAGTCCCCGGTAGGCCCCTGCGTGTCCGTGAGTCCTTCAGTCGCGTCGCCCGGAGCGAAGACACCGGACGAGCTCAAGAAGACGAAGTCCGCGGGACCAGCGACGAGCGCGAAGCGCAGCATCGTCGCGAGCGGAAGCAGAGTCCTGCCGCGGTACTCTTCGAGCGTGATCCCGAGGGCCTGCGGGTCGGTCGTCACCCAGGCCGCGTGGACCACCAGATCCACCTCGGGCACACCGTCCGGGACACATTCTTCCAGATCGGCAATCACGCGTCGGGCCCGGGGGTCCTCGGGCCATTCATCGAACGCCCGATCCAGTCCGATCACGTCCCACCCCAGATCGGCGAAACCCGTAGCCAGGGCCCGCCCCACGAACCCACCCGCTCCCGTGATCAGGACGCGTCGCTCGCTCATTTCGGGTCGCCGGCGATGGTGGCAGGATCGAAGCTCGCGAGCGCGTCGAAGTGCTCGGAAACGAGGCGTACCGCGCCCTCCGCATCCCCCGACTCCAACGCTCTCACAATGGGCGGATGCGTTCCGGCGATGTCCGTCAGATCGACGTTCTGGTCGTTCCGCAACGACATGATCTGGAGGATCCTCAGGTAGAGGCCGGCCCACAGCTGGGCGAGCAGCTGGTTGTCGGAAAGACGGATCATCGTACGGTGGAACGCCTCGTCCGCAGCGATCAGTGCGTCCCGGTCACCCTGGGCGGCAGCCTCCTCCATCGCTCGACACGGTGCCCACAGCTCCACCACCCCCGTGCCCTGGTCCAGGATCCGCTGCACGGCCATGACTTCGAAGTGCTGGCGCATCTCGCGGATCTCGGACACCTCGCGAACGGTCAGCGGCTTCACTCGCTTCCCGCGGTACGCCACGGTCTCGACCAGGCCGTCGTTCTCGAGATCCTGGATCGCTTCCCTGACCGGCGCGCGGCTCACGTTCAGTTGTTCGGCCAACGCGGTCTCCGTGAGGGCATCCCCCGGGCGCAGCTTACCCGTGATGATCGCGGTGCGCAGACGCTCGGCGACCTGCACGCGCAGCGACGTCTGCTCGATGGGGTGGAGAGTGGGTTCAGCCATCGCCCATACCCTCGACCGCGTCTTCGGCCGCACGCACACAGATCGGCTCGATGGACGCGAAGACGTCGTCGTCCTTGTCGCCTCGCCACATCATCACGGCGAAGCTCCCCTCCGCCTCCAGCACAGAGATGCCTGCGTGCCACGTCTCTGGATGGTAGGCCACACCCATCGTGCCGGGCACGACGAACGCCTGGGCTCTCCGAGGGTCGGGTTCGCCCGCCTCGTTGGAGGGCATGACCGTCACCAGGTAGCGGGCCACCCCTACGGGAAGGAAGAGCTGGGCGGCGTGGGGGTGCCGCTCTACCCGATCCACCTTCACAGGCAGGGAGGTCGGCTCGACCCGGTTCAGGTGGCAGTGCAGGGCTCGTCCCTTCACGGGGTCGAGCCACTCCCCGAACATCGCCCGACCACCCACGTCGGCCGGCGGCTCGATCCACGCCCCGAACGGAGCGAACGCCGCCGCGTTGGGCGCCTGAGCGCTCACGGCACGGCCGTCTATCACGCGCCGACGCGCGGCGAGGGCACGGCTTCACGCCAGTGGGCCGCGATGTCACCCCGACGGCAGATCCAGACATCGGCCCGATCCCGGATGTGGTCGAGGAAGGTCCGTAACCCGCGGATGCGTGAGGGCTGCCCGAGGATTCGGGCGTGCATCCCGACCGACATCATGCGCGGGTGGACCTCGGCCTCGCCGACGAGCTCTTCGAAGGCGTCGATGAGGAAGGCCGCGAACGCGCGACCGGTCACTAGCGGTCCGCCAACGAGCTTCGCGTCGTTGGTGACCAGCGAGTAGGGGATCACGAGGTGTGACCAATCTCTCACACGAACCCAGTACGGGAGTTCATCGTTGTACGCGTCACTGTCGTACATGAACCCGCCGTGCTCGACGAGGAGTCTGCGCGTGTTCGTCGACGGCGCGTACCGGCAGTACCACCCTTCCGGCGCCCGGCCGACGAGGCGCTCGACCGTGTCGTAGGCCTCCGCGATCTCTGCCCGCTCCGTCGCCTCGTCGAGCAGGTAGTGCTCGATCCAGCGCCGCCCGTGGCACACGACGTCCCAGTCGGACTCGGCGATGGCCCGGGCCGCCTCGGGATTCCGCTCCAGCGCCAGGGAGGAGGCGAAGACGGTCAGCGGCAACCCGCGCTCCTGGAAGAGCCGGTGGATCCGCCAGAACCCGACCCGGCTTCCGTACTCGAACATGCTCTCCGCGCCAAGATCCCGGTCGCCACGCGGCACCCGCGAGGTGGCGACCTCGGAGAGGGCGGCATCGGTACGGCCGTCTCCGTCCTGCATCGAGTACTCCGAGCCCTCCTCGTAGTTGAGCACGAAGTTCACAGCCAGGCGCGCGCCATTCGGCCAGTGGACGTCTGGAGGGCTGTCGGCGTACCCGACGAAGTCGCGCGGAGGCTCCATCCTCAGTCCCGCGTCCCTTCGACTTTGCAGAAGAAGCAGCACCAGTCGCCGGTCTGGACGTTGGGTAGTGCACGCAGTCCGAAGAACATCCCGTCGGCGGGTGCCTCGAGGGAAGCCAGCGTGTCTCCGAAGATGTTGACGATGCGCGCGATCGGGTCGCCCTTCTTCATCATGGTCAGGAAGTCGACGCCAGGAGCGGGCAGGAAGATCCCGGACGCGGGCGCGAGAAGTGCCTCCTGCTGCCCCCGGTAGCGCGGTGACGGGTACGCCGCCTCGCCGGGATACATCTCGTAGTGGCGCAGGATGTTGAGGATCGAGTCGGCAAGTTCGCGGCCGACCCGGGCAAAGGCCTCGGGTGACGTGGCGGAGCGTCCACCGAGTTCGACGGTGATCCCCACCTTTCCGAGCTGCTTCATATAAGCCATCGGACTGCCCGATGGGTTAAAGTTGGACATGATGCACCCCCAGCCCGGGCCCATCGCGGTGGCCAGCTCGACCGACTCCGGGCTCTCGTCGACGAAGATCGCCTTGTCGAGGAAGGAGTGGGCGCCGCCCGAGTGGATGGATATTTCGAAGTCTGCGACCGGACCCATTGCGGCGGCGTGAGCCGCCGCGACCCGCTCACTGAGGTATCCGCCGGGCCGGCCCGGATAGATTCGGTTCATGTCGTAACTGAAGGTATCCGCCGGGTTGCCACGCTCGGCCGCGTTGAAGGCCGGCACGTTGAGCACCGGGCACAGGACGAGCGTACCGGACAGCTTCGCGGGATCCACCTCGGCGAGCGCGATCTGGCAGGCGAGCGGTCCCTCGGGCTCGTCCCCGTGGATCGCGCCGTTCACCCAGAAGCACGGTCCCCCCTTCGCGCCGTTGACCACGACGACCGGGATCTCCAGCGGGGTTCCACCGGCCAGCTCGGTCACGGGAATCGTGCCGCGAACGGCGTTCCCCGGCGCTGCGGTCGCGGTTCCTACGGTGATGGTGCGGGCGGCCGTCATCTCAGATCCCCTTGTAGGCTTCGTACTCTTTCAGTTGCTCGGGCGTGTACACCTGCATGAACTCGATCTCGATGCCACCGGCCTCGTCGTCCAGGAAGGCCACCCACCCCTCGGGGTGCGGATGCGAGCCGAGGACCTGGCACGCTTGGCAGATACGGAGCGTCGCGCCCTGCTTCTGCGCATGGGCCAGCGCTTCGTCGATGCTGTCCACTTCATAACAGATGTGGTGTAGCCCCTCCGCACCGCGTGCGGCGATCCACTTCGCGAAGCGGCCGTCGGGGTCGGTGGACTCGCAGAGCTGGTACTCGATGCCCCCGAGGTAGAAGAGCGCGACGCGGTTCTTCGACTTCGGGTAGAACTCGATGTGAGTGTCCGCCGGCACGTGCAGGAAGCGTGCATACGCGTCGAGCGCCCCGGCGGCGTCCTTCACCGCGAAGGCCATGTGCTTGATCCCGCGGACGTTCGGATTGTCTGACTTCACGGCTCTGATCTCGCGTTTTTGGGCTCTAGGTCACGGACTGTTCTTGACGAATGGACTCGACAACGCTCGCCATGCGGCGGAGCGCTTCCTCGATGCGGGGGACCGACTGCGTCAGCGACATGCGGGCGAAGTCGTCCGTGTAGTCACCGTAGATTTTGCCCGGGAAAATCATGACCTGCCCCTCGGTGAGGAGTCGCTCGCAGAACTCGGTCGCGGGCACACCGGTCTCGGCGACCCGGGCGTAGACGTAGAAAGCGCCCTCGGGCTCGGCGTAGGGGATTCCCAGCGCGTCGAGCCCCGCACAGAGCACCCGCCTCCGTTCGTCGAAGGTTTGCCGGATCTCCTCGACGCACTCCTGCGGACCGGTCAGGGCTGCGAGCGCGGCCCACTGGCCCACTGCGGACGTGGAGATGGCGAAGGCGTGATGGATCTCCGCGAGCGCGGGCATGAGGTCGGAGGGTCCGGCGAAGTACCCGACCCGCCAGCCGGTCATCGCGTACGCCTTCGAGACACCGGAGAGCGTGATCGTGCGCTCCTGCATCCCGGGGAGCGCCGCGACCGGCTGCGCGCGATGATCGCCGTATACGATCCGGGCGTAGATCTCGTCGGAGACGACGATGAGGTCGTGCTCCTTCGCGACCTCGCAGATCCGCTCGACCTCTTCCGGAGGAATCACCGTCCCCGTCGGGTTCCCAGGGTTGATGAGAACGAGAACCTTCGAGCGCGGCGTGATGTGCGCGCGCACCATCTCCGCCGTGAGCGTGAAGTTCGTCTCCATCGACATCCGGATCTCGACGAGCTTCGCTTCCGTGAGCTCGGCGGCCTGGAGATACGGGTTGTACCCCGGGCACGGGATGAGCAGCTCGTCTCCCGGATCGAGGAGCCCGAGCGCGATGATGAACATGGCCTGCTGCCCGCCCGGGGTGACGACGATGTTTTCGGGCGCGTACCGGGCCCCGCCGTGCGAGGCGATGTTGTCCGAGATCGCCTGGCGGAGTTCGGGGAGTCCCATCGGATTCGTGTAGTGCGTCGCGCCCGCGGCCAACGCCTCCTGCCCCGCCCGGATGATGTGCGCGGGCGTATCGAGATCCGGGTCGCCGCGCCCGAGCTTGATCACGTCGGGAAGTCCGGAAGCAAGCTCCATCATCCGGGTGACGATGTGCTGGTCCTTGAGCAGGACGCGCTGGGCGAGTCGGGTGCGAGCGTTCGTCATGCCGACCTCAGAGTCCGTAGATCTCGGAGTACTTCGCCGAGAGATGCTCCATGTAGAAGGACGGCTCGAGCCCCTGCCCCGTGGCACGCTCCAGGAGCTGTTCCCGTGTGTACCTGCGGCCGTGGCGATGAACGTGCTCGGTCATCCACTCGCGGAGCGGCGCATACTCGGCAGTCGCCAAGCCTGCGCGCACGCGCTCGTCCTTCTTCGCTTCGGCGAAGAGCTGCCCCGCCATCACGTTGCCGATGGTGTAGTTGCAAAACGTCCCGACCTGCCCCGACGACCAGTGCACGTCCTGCAGTACGCCGAGTCGGTCGTTCGGCACGTCGAGACCCAGGTATTCCTTCACCTTCGCGTTCCACGCCTCGGGCAGATCCGCCACGCTCAGGCTGCCGTCGATGAGCGAAGCTTCCAGATCCACGCGCAGCATGATGTGGAAGTCGTACGTCAACTCGTCCGACTCGACCCGGATGAAGCCAGGCTCGACGCGGTTCACAGCACGCCAGAAAGTCTCGGCATCGATGCCCGCGAGCTGCTCGGGGAAGGTGTCGCGCAGCTCACCGTAGTTGTGCTCCCAGAACTCGCGGCTCCGACCAACGTGGTTCTCGAAGAGGCGAGACTGGCTCTCGTGGGCGCCGAAGCTCACCCCGCCCACCGCGTACAGTCCGATGAGGTCGGTGGCGAGGGGTGTCCGGGTGTACGCCGGATCGCAGTACTGCTCGTACACCGCGTGCCCCGTCTCGTGGAGCGTGCCGAACAGACTCTTCGGCATCCACTCGTCGTTCACGCGGGTGGTGATGCGAACGTCGTTGCGGGTAAAGGAGATCTCGAACGGGTGCACAGTGAGGTCGAGGCGTCCTCGATCCGTATCGTAGCCTAGCTTACGCGCCATCTTAAGCGCGAACTCGAGCTGCTTCTCCACAGGAAAGGGACGCTGTAGGAAGTCGACGCGCGGGGCTTTCTTCTCCCCGATCGCCTGAACCAGAGGTAGGAGACCCCCTCGGAGTGCGGCAAAGAGAGGTTGAAGCGTCGCGACCGTCTCGCCTGGCTCGAACCGGTACATGAGCGCGTCGTACGGATGTGCCTCGTACCCGATGCATTCGGCCATCTCGCGGTTCAACTCGAGCGTCTCCTCGAGGACCGGTGCGAACGAGGCGTAGTCTCCTTCCTGGCGCGCCTTCGCCCAGACGTGTTGTCCCTTGGAACCGATTTCGGTGCGCTTGTGCACCAGCGCGGCCGGAATCCTCAGGTGATAGTCGATGGCCTCGCGGACCTGAGTGCAGATCGTCCGCTCGACGCTGTCCCCTGGGAGGTTGACCGTCTCGGCCTCGGCCGCGTCCAGGAGGCGACGAGTCTCGTCTGCCACCAAGTGATTGCGGGCGAAGACCTTGAGTGTGGCCAGCTGCTTCGCGCGGGTGTGCGCCCCTCCGGGCGGCATCATCGTCCGAGCGTCCCAGTCGAGCATCGACTGGGAGCAGAGGAGGTCGTTCACCTCGCCCATTCGCTCCAGTAAGGCGTTGTATTTCATGGAGTTGGACTCTTTGCCCTGCGGCCTGTATGTTGTCGACAATTGGCCGAGCAACGTGCCCCATTCCGGAGGGCGCTGTCAAGCGAGCGGTCCGAGGATACCGATGAACGAGCCGCTGCACTGGAATTTCGATGACCTCGTCGAGATGGCCGTGACCGGCCGGGTGAGCCAGCCATCCGTCCGACAAGGCGGCTACACGCCCTGGCCCGACGGCGTCGGCGTCATGCTCCCGGGGATGTCCGGGATCGTGTACAACGCCCGTGTCGGCGATCGGGCCTTCGGCTGGGCGGGCGACCACGTCGAGCCGGGCGTCTCGATCGCCAACGCCGAGGAGCGGGCCGACTTCGCCCTCCACTACCTGACGTGCATCGGGAACCAGGCCGAAGTAGTGACGGGACTGGCCAAAGGCGCGCGTGGCGTGGTGACCGGTGAACACGCGCGCCTTCTCATCGACTTCCAGCCTGATGTGCTCGAGGAGATGACCATCGGGGACACCGTACAGATCCGGACCAAAGGCCGTGGCCTGAAGCTCGACAGCTACCCCGATATCGAGTTCAAGAAGACGAGCCCCGCGCTTGCCGAAGCCTTCGGCCTGCAGATCGAAAAGGGTCGGGTGAGCTGCCCAGTGGCCATGGAACTTCCGGCCCGGATCATGGGCTCGGGCGCCGAGCTCAACGCCGAGTTCGTGGACCAGGATCTCATGTCCGGCGATCGCGCCCTGATGGCCGAACTCGGGATCGACCGAATGCGGCTCGGCGACCTGATCGGGATCCGGGACGTCGACCACCGCTTCGGCCGCTCGTACCGGAAGGGGTGGACCGCCGTGTGCCTTTGCATCCACGGCGACTCGGTCATGACCGGGCACGGCCCCGGGATCCTGACGCTCATCACCGGCCCGGCCGACCTGCTCGACTTCCATATCGACCCCGCCGCCAACATCGCTCAGACTCTCGGCATCCGAGGGGACGCATGACCCCACGCAACGACCTCGCTACGAACCAGCAGGCCCTCGTCGCCGTCTCCGTCGCCGGGGCAGTGGCCCACCCTGGCTTCCCCGGCCTGCCGGCCGAGCCCTATCGGCTGGCTGCCGACGGGACCCCGTTCCTGCTGCCGACGTACGGCGGAATCGTATACAACGTCTCGGTCGGGGACCGGGCGTTCGGCTGGGCCGCAGACTGCATCCATCCGGGCGTGAGCATCCACCGGCCCGACGACAACCAGAACCGAGGCTTGAATGTGTTCGCCTGCGTGGGCAACCGCGCCAAGGTGATGACCGGGGGCGCGGCCGGCGTTGTCGGGGTCGTGACGGGAAAGTCGGGACGCTTCTCCGAACAGGTGATCGTGCACCTGCCGGGCGTGGCGCGGACTCGCATGGCCGTTGGCGACCAGGTCCTCGTGCGCGCCGAGGGCGTGGGTCTGAGCCTCACGGACCACCCCGGTGTCTCGCTGAAAGGGATCGCCCCCGGACTCTTGGCCGCCCTTACCGTCAAGGAAGAGAGCGGACACGTCGCCTTCGGCGTCGTCGCCCAGATCCCTGCACACCTGGCCGGAGCAGGTCTGGGGCTGACCTCCCAGGGGGGCAGCCTGCACATCCAGTCCACCGACCGAGCGCTCCTCGCCGAACTCGGACTCGACCAGTTGCGCCTCGGTGACCTGGTCGCGTTCGAAGACACGGACAGCCGGTACAACCACGGGCACCTGAGGGGTGCGCGCGCGATCGGCGTGGTGTGTTCCACCGACGGCCCCCGCGCCGGGTACGGACCGGGCGTCGCGATCCTCATGACTGCTCCGGCCGGCCAGCTCGGCAGCTTCGAAGCACCTGACGCCAACCTCGTCCAACTCCTGGACCTCGACGACTGAGCAGCGGAGACGCAAACGCCGTGATTCCGATGACCGCCGTGACGCGCGAAAGCCTCGAGGCCTTCGTGTTCGACCTCCTCCGTGCGATGGGACTCCCGGACGAGGAGGCCCAGATCTTCGGGGACGCGCTCGTCTTCTCGGAGCTCCGCTTCCACCCCGGCCACGGCCAGGGGGTGAAGAAGCTTAGGCGGTACGGGAGCCGCTTCGCCGAAGGGCTGGTCGACCCGGCCGCACCGTGGGAGATCGTGAAGGAGAGCCCGGCGCTAGCGCTGGTCGACGCCCACAACGGAATCGGGACGGTGGCGGCGACACGCGCCATGCGGCTCGCGATCGAGAAGGCCAAGGTCTGCGGCATCGGTCAGGTCGTGGTGCGTGACTCGACACACTTCGGTTCGAGCGCGGTACACGCGTGCCTGGGTCCGGAGGCGGGCTGCATCGGAATCGCGCTCACGAACGCCGGGCCGGAAATGGCCCCCTGGGGTGGCCGGGAAGGTGTGGTCGGCACCAATCCGTGGGGGATCGCGGTGCCAACGGGGCTCGGCTTCCCCGCCGTCCTCGACATCGCCCTCACCACCGCTGGCAAGGGGATGATGACGTGGCACGCGAAGGAGGGACGCGCGATCCCGCTCGACTGGGCCTTGACCCCGGAGGGCGAGGAGACGGACGACCCGAACGCGGCGATGGCCGGCGCACTGCTGGGGATCGGTCAGTACAAGGGGTACGGTCTCGCTTTCATGACCGATGTGCTCACCGGTGTCCTCGGCGGAGGCGGCTACGGGCTCAAGCCCTATGCGGACCAGGCGCGATGGGACGTGAGTCACACGCTCATCGCGATCGACGTCGAATGGTTCATGCCGCTCGACGACTTCCGGCGGCGGATGGACGACTTCGCGAGGATGTGCAAGTCGAGCGCGCTGCGACCGGGCTTCACGGAGATCCTGATCCCGGGCGAACAGGAGGCTCGACGCGTGGCCCGTAAGTCCGAGGCGGGGGTGCCGCTGGAGAATATCGTGCTCGACGACTTGCTCGCCCTGGGCGCCGAGCTCGGTGTGGGCCGGGAGATCGAGGTGGTCGGGCCGTGGGAGGACGCGACGCTGTGACGGTTGCTCTCGCCCCGAGCCCGCTCCCACCCACCTTCTTCGAAGAGGTCCGCCAGCGGCTGCGACGGCGCGCCGAAGCCGCGGAGCTGGACGGCCTCCTCCTACTCTCGTCCGGCAATGTGACGTACGCGACCGGATGGCACTTCTCGGTGAACGAGCGCCCGATCGGGCTCTGGCTCCCGGTGAACGGAGAGGCCCTGCTCCTGGTCCCGCTGCTCGAACTCGAGAACGCGATGGACGTGCCCGGGGTCGAGGTGCGCACCTACGAAGAGTTTCCCGGAGAGCGCCCGCCGGTACTCTGGATGACGGAGGAGGCGGGCGTCGCCCGAATGGCCGTCGACGCGCTCGCCGCCGAACTCCTGGGGCCCGCCCGCGCGTGGCTGGAGCGGCTCGACCTCGTCGACCACGTCCGGCCCGAGCGGGCCGTGAAAACAGGCGCGGAGGTCGCGCTGATCCGGGAGGCCGCCCGTTTCGCCGACCGCGTCTTGTCCCGGCTCCTGGAGGCTGGTGGAGACATCCTCCGGCAATCAGGCACAGAAGAGGATCTGCTCGCGGACTGCACCGGAGCCGTCCGACGGTTGCTGGCAGACACGCACGGCGAGGAGTTCCAGGGGACCAAGATGGGCATCACCGCGTCCGTACACTCCGGGCCGCGCGCGGCCCTGCCCCACGGCAGCGTGACCGCGCGCCGCCCGCGACCCGGAGAGCCGATCGTAGCCGGAATCGGGTGTAGCCTCGGCGGATATCATGCGGAGAGCGGCGTGACCCTGGTCTACGGAGAGATCGGGCCGGAGCAACGGCGCGTGATGGAGACGATGGCCGAAGCGGGCGCCGCGACCGTGGACGCGCTGGAACGTGGTCTACCGTGCGCCGAGGTGAACCACGCCGCCCTCGGCGTCCTTCGACGGGCGGGCCTGGGCGACGCCATCCGCCATCGCATCGGCCACGGGATGGGGGTCGAGGGGCATGAGGCCCCCTGGCTCGCCCCCGGCGACCGGACGCCCACGGGCCCCGGAATGGTCTTCTCGTGCGAGCCCGGCGTGTACCGCCCCGGGCTGGACGGATGGCGTACGATCGATACCCTCGTCACGGGTACGGATGGAGTGGAGGTAGCGAGCCGCTTCCAGACCGACCACCCTGTCGAGTCCCGCACACTGTCCGTCTGACCCCACCGCCGACCCACACCCTTCCCTGACGAGGACCCCGGAGCATGCCCGAGCCCGCCGCCTGGCGATATCAGAAGATCACGAAACCGATGTTCGACCCCCCCGCCGAGCACGTCGTACTGACGGGACGGGTGCTGACCATGGCGGGCGACGTCATCGAGGACGGCTTCGTGGAGGTGCGCGACGGGAAGGTCGTCGCCGTCGGGACGCGGGCTGACATGGTCGCGGGTTCTGCCGCGGTTGAAGACACCGGTGGAACGCTCATGCCCGGTCTCATCAACAGCCATGCTCATCTGAACTGGGACGGGATCCACGACCTGGCTCGCCAGTCGATGGACGACCCCAAGCCGATCTCCGCCTTCAAGGCCGCGGGCAACATGTTGAAGTGCCTGCGCGCCGGCGTGACCATGGTGCGAGACCTCGGCTTTCACGAAATGAACCTCTTCACCAAGCAGGCCGTGGAGCAGGGCATCGTTCCGGGCCCCCGGCTGAAGGTCACGGGCGCTGCCATCATCCAGACCGGCGGACACACCTACTGGGTCTGCCGGGAGGCTAGTGGCGCCGACGAGATGCGCCGGGCCGTCCGCGAGCAGGTCAAAGGTGGGGCCGACCTCATCAAGATCATGGCGTGCCACGACACCCTCGAGTTCACCGACGAGGAGCTGCACGCGGTCATCGACGAGGCGCACCGCAACGGTCTGCCGATCACCGCCCACGCGACGTACGACGCGTGCATCGAACGGGTCGCCCGCTTCGGCGTGGACTGCATTGAGCACGGCGGCTCAATGTCGGACGCCACGGTGGCGCTGCTCCTGGAAAAGAAGATCCCCATCGTCACGACGTTTGCGCCCCTGGTCCAGCAGAGTCAGCCGGACATCGCCCGACGCTTCGGCATCCCCCAGTGGAAGATCGTGGAGCGCCAGAAGGCCGTGGCGGACCCAACTCGTTATGCGGGACTGGTGAAGGCCGCGAAGGCCGGCGTGCCGATCGTGTTCGGAACCGATGCCGGCAGCCCCGCCGTTGAGCACGACGTGATCGCACCCGAACTCGCGCACATGGTGAAGGTCGGAGTCTGCGTCGACAACATGGACGCCCTCGCGTCGATCACCATTCGGGCGGCCCGACTTTCGAAGATGGACCACCTCATCGGGACACTGGAGGTCGGCAAGGCCGCGGACCTCATCGTCGTGGACGGCAAGCCGGACCAAGACCTGTTCGCGCTCGAACGCGTGAAGACGACCTTCGTCGGCGGCCGGAGAATGCACGGATGAGCCTTCTGATCGATCGCCTCGCACCCCGCATCGTCGAAGAGGACGGAGCGTTCCGCACCCGAATGCTCGGAATGGCGGCAGGCCTCGACAACGTCATCGCACTCGGCCGGGGAGACCCGGACTTCCACACGCCCGCGCACATCGTTCAGGCAGCGAAGGACGCTCTCGACGCAAACCATCACCATTACACGGGTCCCACCGGGATCGCGCCGCTACGAGAGGCGATCGCCATGGACCTGACGGCCCGATACGGGCTCGACTACGCGGCCGACGAGATCGTAGTCACGGCCGGAGCCCAGGAAGGCATCATGCTGACGATGCTGGGCCTGTGCTCGCCCGGAGACGAGGTCCTCATCACGAGCCCGCGCTTCACATCGTACGACACTGCGGTCCGCCTTTGTGGAGGCACCCCCGTCCCGGTACCGACGTTCGAGAAGGACGACTTCGCGCTGGACGTGGCGGAGATCGAGAAGCGCATCACACCGGCCACCCGGATGTTCGTCCTGGTGTCGCCCAACAACCCGACCGGTGCGGTGACCCCGCCCGACGCGATCCGGGCGATCGCCGAGCTGGCGATTCGACACGACCTGATCATCGTGGCTGACGAGATCTACGCGCAGATGATCTACGCCCCGAACGAGCACCTCTCGATCGCGACGCTGAAGGGAATGCGAGAGCGCACCGTCACGCTCAACGGCTTCTCCAAGACGTACTCGATGACGGGGTGGCGCATAGGCTACCTGGCGGCGCCCCGCGACCTGATCGCGATGCTGACCGAGCCCCGTCACACGCTCTCCATCAATACCTGCACCATCAGCCAATACGCCGCTCTGGCGGCGCTGACCGGCCCGCAGGAACCCGTCGACGCGATGCTCGAGGCGTACGCTCAGCGCCGCGCCTGGCTCATGCCTGCCCTCGACGAGGCTGGCTTCACCTACGGCCACCCCGGCGGCGCCTTCTACATCTATACGAACGTCTCATCGACCGGACTGGCATCCCCCGACTTCTGTCTGCGCCTTCTGAAGGAGACCGGCGTGATGCTCTTCCCGGGCACCATGTTCGGCGACGAAAGCACCGACTACATCCGGATCAGCTATCTGCAGCCACTCCCGATGATCCAAGAGGCGATGGAGCGCATCAGCGCGTTCAGCGCCGCCGCACGATCCTCCTCATGACCCGAGCCCGACGCGCTTCATGACCTCCGAATCGAAGGACCGTTTCGTCGGCATCCAGATCAGTCCGATCAGCTTCGTGGACGAGGGCGTAGACACGGTGCTCGACACGCTACAGAACCGGGTGGGCGTCAATGTCCTCATGCTCGGCACCGTCAGCTGGCTGGGGCTCAAGTCGGGTCGATCGATCACGCACGAGCTCGACGGCTGGCCGGACCACGGCGTGCCGGAGCCGTACCAGATGCGCGGGGGCGCCTATTTCGATCCGGACCCGCGCTACTACGAGCACACGTTCATGGCCGACTTCCGGAGCCGGGATCCGGAGTTCGAGGGGCGCGACATCCTGAAGATGGTGATCCCGGAAGCACACGAGCGCGGGATGAAGGTCTACATCGAGCTGATGGAGCCGTTTTTCAAGTACGCGGGGCACGGCTCAGCCGGAAATGTGGAGGTCCCGACGCTGGCGCAGGCGATGGAGGTCGATCTCTTCGGTCGGCTCGGCGGCGAGCCCTCGACGTCGAATCCAGGGTACCGCCGCTGGATCCACTCGATGATCGAGGACCAGGTGCGAAACCACGCCCTCGACGGAGTCATGTGGTGCAACGAGCGGAACTCCCCCCTCGATACGCTCATCCAGGGCGGCGCCCCCGGGGACTTCTCCGAGCCGTCGCGCCGAGAAGCGATCGATCGAGGCATCAACGTCGAGGCGTGCCGTCAGGCTCTGCTCCGCCTGTACGACTTCATGCAGGAAGCGGCGGCTGGAAAGACCTTCGTCGACGGCCCGCTCGTCACCTTCCTGCGCGTTCTGCTCGACAATCCGGAGGCGCTCATCTGGGAGAAGTTCTGGCTCGAGCGTAACAAGGACCTCGACCGCGAGCTGTACGGTCTGGTCAAGTGGTGCCGCCCTGATCTCCCGTTCGGGTTGAACGTGTGGAACCGGAATCACTTCAGCCTCCTCCGCAGGGCGCAGTGGCCATGGGCGGAGCAGACGCGCTACGCCGACTTCGTGAAGCCAATCACGTATCAGCATCAGAGCGGTGAGATCTGGCACAAGGAGCTCAACTTCCTGCGCACGACGATCCTCCGTGACTTCCAGCCCGACGAGGCCACGCGCGCGCTCTTCCGGATCCTCGGGCTGAACGAGGCTCCCTTCGATGAGCTGATCGCCGCGGGTATGGACCCCGACACCTACGTCCACGGGCAGTGCGCCGATGCGGTGCGGGGTGTGGAGGGCAATGCGAACGTGTACATGGGCATCGGGGTCGACGCCCCGCGCACCCGCCCCGAGACCGCGAAGTGTTCGAAGGACATCGTGTACCGGTCGGTCATGGCGACGTACCGGGCGGGCGGTGACGGCGTGGTGCTGGCCCCCAACTACGCGTCGATGCACCTCACCCACCTCGATGGTGTGGCCCAGGCACTGGACGAGCTGGGTCTGCGGTGACCTTCGACCTGGCGATCACCGGCGGCTTGCTGGTCACGCCGCAAGGCGTGCGCCCGGGAACTCTGGGCATCCAGGATGGTCGGATCGCGGCCATCACCTCCCCGGACGCCTCCGTCGAGGCGACCGAGACGTGGGATGCGGCCGGGCTACACGTCCTCCCGGGAGCCATCGACATCCACTGTCACCTGCGTTCTCCAGCATACCCCGAGCGCGGGACGGTCGAGTCGGAGACGGCAGCGTGCGCGGCGGGTGGCATCACGACGCTGTTCGAGATGCCCATAACGGACCCGTGCTGCAACGCTCCCGACCGGGTGGCACTTCGTCGAGACCACTTCGCGGCCTCCGCGCTCGTCGACTTCGCGTTGTACGCGGCTCCGGCCGAGCTGACGTCGTCCGCCTTCGAGGCGCTGGCCGAGTCCGGCGCCGTGGCGCTGAAAATCTTCACGATCCCCGCACCGTCGGGCCGAGAGCGAGAGTTCGAGGGACTCGCGTGGCCCGATCCCGCAGATCAGCTCCAGGCCCTCACCCTGGCAGCCCGTCATGGTCTGCCGGTGGTGGCGCATGCTGAGCATCCGGCGATCCTGGCGAGGGGTGCGGCCCTCGCCGCCGGGCTGGACCCCGCGGACGCCGCCACGCACGCCGCCGCTCGGCCGCCCATCGCGGAGGCGTTGGCGGTCGCCCAACTCCTCGCCCTGAACCTTCAGGCTGGGGCGAAGCTCCACATCGCCCACGTGACCTCCGCGGTCACCCTGGAGGTCCTGCGTCGCTTCGCCGGCAGTTCTGACTTCAGCGCGGAGACATGCCCGCACTACCTCCGCCACACCCATGAAGACGTCGCTCGGGTCGGCGTGTACGGTAAGGTCAATCCGCCCATTCGGACCGCGACCGACCGGGAGGCACTCTGGGAGGCCCTACACGACGGGACGCTGACCCACGTCACCACCGACCACGCAGCCTTTTCGGTAACCGAGAAGGCGTCCCATGCGCAGAACTTCCTCACCGCGCCTCCGGGGCATCCAGGGACGGAGTTCCTGCTGCCCTGCCTGCTCGACGCCGTGGCTCGGGGTACGTTGACGCTCCCTCGAGTCGCGGACCTCGTGTCGACCGCTGCGGCGCGCCGCTTCGATCTGCCCGATCGGGGCGTCATCGCTGCGGGGGCCCGGGCCGACCTCGTTCTGGTGGACCTGTCCGGGGAGACCCGACCGACGCCTGAGAACCTGCTCACTGCGGCACGGGACGTCGCGAAGCTGGCCCACGGCGACCGGTACCTCGGACGCATCGCCGCAACGGTCCTCGCAGGACAGAAGATCTGGGATGGGACGACGATCACGGCGGCCCCCGGGACGGGGCGCTTCGCCCGCCCTCTCCGAAGCGGAACGGGCAGTTGAGTACCTCGCCCCTCCTGGAGGTCCGCGACCTGCAGACCAGCTTTGTCCTCGGGCGAGGTGACGCCGTGGTCGCCGTGGATGGGGTCGGATTCACCGTGGATCAGGGGAAGACGCTCGCCATCGTGGGAGAGAGCGGATCGGGTAAGTCGGTGACCGCGCTCTCCATCATGCGCCTCCTCCCAGCTAGGGTGGGGCGAATCACGAGGGGATCGATCCGGATGGACGGACGGGAGCTCACCGAGCTGTCCGATGAGGAGATGCGTTCCGTTCGGGGCAAGCAGATCGGGATGATCTTCCAGGAACCGATGACCAGTCTGAACCCGGTGCACACCGTGGGCGCGCAGATCGCCGAGGTATTGATTGAGCACGAAGCGCTCTCCAAGGTAGAGGCGCGCGCGCGTGCCATCGCGATGCTGGAGACGGTGGGTATCTCGGAACCCACCCGGCGCGTCGACAACTATCCCCACGAGATGTCCGGCGGCATGCGCCAGCGTGCCATGATCGCCATGGCGCTGGCCTGTAGCCCGAGCCTCCTCATCGCCGACGAACCT
Organism: Gemmatimonadota bacterium; assembly: GCA_027623325.1. Lineage (GTDB taxonomy): Bacteria > Gemmatimonadota > Gemmatimonadetes > Longimicrobiales > Gaopeijiaceae > UBA2589. Next base: position 2,020 of record JAQBXY010000026.1, on the reverse strand, counting down.
ACGACCGCCCTTGATGTCACCATCCAGGCCCAGATCCTGGATCTCCTGGAGGAGCTCCAGGAACGACTGGGGATGGCCATCATCTTCATTACGCACGACCTCGGCGTCGTAGCCCAGATCGCTCATCGCGTGGTGGTGATGTACGCCGGCCAGGTCGTGGAACGCGGACCCGTGGAGGAGATCTTCAGCCGCCCACGGATGCCGTACACCGCCGGGCTCATCGCGTCGATTCCCCGTCTGGGCGGGTCGGACGGGCAGCGGCGGCTCCGGACCATTCCGGGGCACGTGCCCGCGCTGCGGGAGTTACCGGCCGGATGCCGCTTCTCCACCCGCTGTCCCCACGCGCGACCGGAGTGTAGTGACACCGCGCCCATCCTGGAGCAGGCTTCCGACGAGCACGACGTTCGCTGCCTGCGCTGGCGCGAGCTGGGCCTCGCGACGGAGGTCGCCCCGTGACGGACCTGCTTTCCGTAGAGGGTCTCGTGAAACACTTCCCCGTTCGGGGAGGCGCACTCAATCGCGTCGTCAATCACGTCCAAGCTGTGAATGGCGTCACCTTCTCGGTAAAGCGGGGGGAGGTTCTCGGACTCGTAGGAGAGAGCGGCTCGGGCAAGACCACGGTCGGCCGAATGGTCCTGCGTCTCGAAGAGGCGACCGCAGGGAAGGTGGTCTTCGACGGGACCAACATCCTCGAGCTGCCCAGGAACGGCATGCGCCCCTTCCGGAAGCGCATGCAGATCATCTTCCAGGACCCCTACGCCAGCTTGAATCCGCGCGAGAAGGTCCGGACGGTCCTCGGACACGCGTTGGCGCTACACCGGATTGGAACGCCGGAGAGCCGACCCGAACGCGCGGTGCAACTCTTGGAGCAAGTGGGGCTCTCCGCCGATCAGCTGGATCGTTTTCCGCATGAGTTCTCCGGAGGACAGCGTCAGCGAGTCGGGATCGCGCGGGCCCTGGCCGTGAATCCCGACTTCCTAGTGGCCGACGAGCCTGTCTCGGCCCTCGATGTCTCCATCCAGGCCCAGGTCATCAACCTCCTGAGCGATCTCAAGGACCAGCTCGATCTGACCATGCTTTTCATTGCTCACGACTTGGCCGTGGTGGATCACATCTGCGACCGGGTGGCCGTGATGTACCTCGGGAAGATCATGGAGATCGCTCCCGCCCGGGACCTGCATGACAACCCCAATCATCCCTACACCGAGGCGCTCCTCTCTGCGATTCCCGTGCCGGAGCCGGGACGTCGGACGAAGCGGACGATCCTGAGCGGGGACATCCCCAGCGCCATCAATCCTCCCTCCGGGTGCGTCTTCCGGAGTCGATGCCCCCGTGCGGAGGCTATCTGCGCCCGGGAGGTTCCTGAGCTGAAACCGGTCGGCCCCGATCACTTCAGCGCCTGCCACCTGACGACCTGACCTACGACTGCATGTCGCCCGTCAACGCTTCGATGAGGCCTCGTCGGGCAAGTCCGGGAGTTGAAACTCGGTGCTCCTGCCCCGTCCTGTTCCAAAATTCGAACGAGGCCTCAAGCTGCCTCTCGGTAGTAATGGCTTAGGATCCCGCCCAGCCAGAACGGCACCCTCGGAGGGTTTTGGAACACCTTCGATCGGTTGAATGCCGAGGCCCTGGTGTGGGCGTTCGAGATGATAATGCTCCACGTAGCTCCCGACCGCGCACCGTAGGTGTCGCTCCCCCATCAGCACCATCCGATCGAGACACTCCGATTTGATCGAGAGTACGAATCGCTCGGCATAGGCGTTCAGGTTCGCGCTCCGTGGCGGCAGCCGCACCGACGTGACGCATCAGAACGAACATCTGTAGAGGTGCGTTCAGCATCCGTTTGCCCGTTCCAAAACGTCAAAGCCCGACCCCACTGTGCTCGGATCCAAGCAGGCTAACCTGCTGTCAGCGCTTACCTTGTCGCTAGGCTAAGTTTTGGAACAGGACGAGTCGCGCGTGATCGCGCCACTGGAGGCGATGCCGGCCGACGCGGCGGTCGTCGCGATGATTCAAGCGC
>JAQBXY010000047.1 GCA_027623325.1 Gemmatimonadota bacterium | reverse complement strand
GGCTCATAGGCCGGTTTCAGCGCCGTCCCCCACCCCTCCCACTGCTTCGCGGCGTCGGTAGCGGGCGCGTCGTGCCGCTCGTACTCGGCTTGCCATTCGTAAGCGTCGTCGTCGAATGCCCCGCCCTCCGTGGGCACGTGTCCACGCGCAACGCTCGTGACCTCGCGAGTAACCCCTGCCGCCTTGTCGATCGCCTTGCTCACGTCCAGCGATTTCGGAAACCCCGTGGCGTAGATCCACATCAGCGTGTCGCGGCGCTCAAACCCCGCCTGCGAGATCGCTACGGCCATCTCGGGATACGTCCTGCTCCCCCCGAACGCGGCGAGGTGTCCGCCCGGCTTGAGCACCCGGTACGCCGCGCGCCACGTCTCCACGTCGAACGCGACGCCCGTACCGTCCCACTCCTTGCCCATGAACCCACGCCCCTGCACGCTGCGCTGGTTCGATAGCTTCCCACCACAGCGGGGGCACACTACCGGCTTCCCGTCCCGCCCCCCGAGCGTGCGACCACAGTCCTCACAGCCCTTCACGTCCGGCGTTCGGTTCGTCAGGTCATACGGCGGGTCGGTGACGATCGCCGACACGCTCCCCGCCTCCATCCCAGCCATCACCTCGCGACAGTCGCCTACGATGACCGTCATGCCGCGCCTGCTACTTGGCATTAAGTCCATACCCTGATTTTCGGTCATCCGATCCCCAATTCGTTTATACCGATAGGCTCGCACAAGACTAATTCCTCGCGTGCTCGTGTCATCGCGACGTACCCCAGTCGGATAGCGGCATCGCGCCCGGCCAGCGTCTCCATTTCTTCGGCTCCCGCAGTGCTCACGTCGGGGTACACGTACACCACATCCGCCTCACCACCCTTGACGCTGTGGATCGTGCCGATGGAAATCATGATTGGAGCGTCCAGCACCTCAGCGCCCTGACGTTGCAGGATATTGCCCGCGTACTCCACTGACCGCTGGTAGTTCTTCGTCACGTTGGCCGCCAGCCAGCGCGTGTCTTTCGCGGCGAGTGCTTGCAGCGCCCCCGTGGTGAGCCACTGCTCCCAATCCCTGGGGTTTTCGACGGCATGCTTCTTGCCGCCCCGGGCGACGAACGCACCCGCTGACAGCATGGGGAGCCAGAGGGATGGGTCAGTACCGTGTGTAAACGCTACTACTCGGTCAGCGGTACGGGTCGAGGTGTCGCTGACCGAACTGATGGGGTTCCAGACGTGGTTCGTGCGCCGCCATTTGTTCTCGAACAGCATGCCGCGCTCGCGCAGCACTTGGAGCGTCGGCCCCAGCATGTAGGCGCAGGTGGCGAGGATCAGCGAGGTGCGCCCCTCGGCAGCGGCACGCTGACATTCGTTCACGACGAGATCAGGTGCGCGCCACGTCGCAGGGAGGTGGCGCACGACACCCTCAGCGTCGCGCGCCTCGTAGGTACGCCCCCCGCTGATGGTGCCTGAATGTGCCGACAGCCAGTCTTCGGCACGGTGCTGGATCAGGCGCGGCATGCGGTACGACTGACCCAGGATGTGCTGCTGGTCATCGGGGAGGGACACGAGCAGTTGGTCGGGGTCAGCGCCGGCAAAGGTGAAGATGGCCTGCGCCGGATCGCCCATCACATAGAACTTCTCGCAGCTTGGGTGCTGCGCCCACGCCCTCACCAGCGCCCATGAGAGGGGCGACATGTCCTGCGCCTCATCGACCATGATCACTGGCGGCTCACCGGCGCAGGCACCACCGCCTTGAGCGTCGATTGTCGCGTTCACCAACATGTCGGTGAAATCCTCGGAATCGGTTTCGCGTTTAAACGCGAGCCATGCCTGCTCGAAGCGAGCCAGCCGTGCCCACTCGGGGTGCTCGTCGGGCAGCATCCGTGAGCGCGCGAGGCTGTAGTCAGAGAGGTAGCGCGAGTTACCCGTCAGGACGAGCCCATCTTCGAGGTCCGCCCCACCGACACCGGCAATGGCCCACTCGCTCGGGACGCCCGATGCGTTCCACTGCTTGGCGAGATCGCCAACCTCGGCGATCGGTTTCTGGCCCATCGTCCTGCGGGCCAGCGAGTGCAGAGTGGAGACGTTCTCGCGTGGCACCTTCACCGCACCCGCCAGCTCGTTCGACGCTGCACGCGAAAAACTGGTGAGCATGATGTCCTCGGGGTTGTACTCGCCGCTGCTCACCATCCGTTCAACGCGATTTCGGATCGTTGTCGTTTTCCCTGTGCCCGGTGGTCCAATAACCCTAAGTTCTTTTGCCATGCATGCTCTCTTTCTCTCTGCACTGACGGTACCTGAACCAAATATAGAGCGCAAGTGATTTGCAAGCCGCTTGACCTTTCGCTTGACGGTGTGTAGTGTTGTTTTCACTGGAGGTGAAGTGGTAGTTTATAAACGCTTCGAGGACATCCACGTCGCGTTTGCAAGGAGTGGAGCACCATATAAGAAGGACGTAGCCAAGGCGATGGGGATGCGAGCGGAGACGTTCAGCATCCACATCAGGCACCGGGACGCGAAGGTGAGCCCGGCCTGGAACAAACGATTTAACGACGCATGGGAGAGGGTCAAGGGGAAATGATTCAACCGACGTACTACAGCCTCGATGTGGGGCCGAACTCTACAGCCAAGGCCGTCCGCCATCCGGACGGGCTCACCTTGTGGATTCACACCGGGACAGAGGACACGCTCGAACTCAAGTTCGAGGATGGGGATGTCGTCGCGCAACTTCGCGAAGCAATGAACAGCGAGGATGTCGAGGCGTTTATCAGGAGCGGCCCCACATCTGACCGGCCAGCGAATTTCAACCAGACGATTGTGGTTGATGATGCGGCACTGGAGTGGCGACCTCAGCAACCACCGGGGGCATTCTAATGATCGACCCGGACGAGTTTGGCATAAAGGATTGGCGCCGCGCTGCCGAAGAATCGCTCCACCGTATCGTTCTGCTCGACGAGCAAATTAAGGCGATGACGGAGGAACGAGAGGCACTACGCGACGCCGTGAAGCTGGAGCTGTCCAGTGACGGCACGCCAATCATCGACGGTGAGCGTGGGTTGGTCGCGACGCTCCGAGAGCGCAAGAAGCCAGCCTCGATCGACCTGATCAGCATGGCGAAGCACCCAGAAATGGAGGAGCACATTATTGAAGCGGCTCGGACGGGGATGCTCAACGCGAGCCTCACCCCACTCCGAGCCATGAAGGGCAAAGCGGCATGGGCCGATGCGCTGCTGGGCATGGAGATGCCTGGCGGTGTAAGCAGCGTACTCATCATTCAAGACACGACTAAAGGGAGTTAAGAATATGTCCAGCACCGACGACGCAGCAACTAAATTTGTCATGGGCGGCGGCGCGACAGCCGCGTCATTCAAAAAGGCCGGCGACAGTGTAAACGGGATCATCGCCGACATGGTTGAGAAAACGCAGACTGATTTTGACACGGGCGAACCGCTTGCCTGGCCCGACGGCAAGCCTCGCAACCATCTGGTGGTCACGCTGCTGACCGAGGAGAAGGACGACGAGGACGACGACGGCCTGCGCCGTCTCTACGTCAAAGGCAATCTACAGCGGGCCATTCGTGAGGCCGTCATCAAGTCGGGTAGCCGCACCATCGCGGATGGGGGCGTCCTCACGGTCACCTACACCGGCGACGACACCCCGACCCGCAAGGGCATGAACGGCGCGAAGCTGTTCACCGCGAGCTATGAGAGTGGATTCGTAATCCCCGAACCCAACGACTAGGCCGTGCGCCTGACTTCGGGAGTGGCAGTCGCCACGTTGTGTCCGCGGGCTGGGGAGACGCGGCACACCCGAGGTCAGGTTGCAGGCAACAAAAAGCCCGCTGTCCGCGGGCGCTTCCCTGTTGTCGGTGGTGTGCCTCTACAGCATAACTACTCTGTCAACCCTTTTTTCAGATAATCAGTCCGCGGTCTTTTCGGAACGCGCGCCCGGAAAAAGCGAATATCCGCATATATCGGGGTCAAAACCATCAATCGAGCCTTATGCACATTGGCGTTCTCTCTATAATCGGTAAACAGGATTTGGGGTAATAATGGAGTCAGGGTGGGAGCGTTTGGTGGCGATGGGGTTCGCCGTTGTCCCTGGGCACAGCGTGAGTGACCTCGGATTCTGCTCGTGTCGCGACGACGACTGCTCGTCGCCGGGGAAGCACCCGAGGATCAATTGGGCGACGTACCAGCAGCGGAAACCCACGGAGAGTGAGGTACGACAGTGGTTTACACGCTGGCCTGACTCGAATCCCTTGATCATCACGGGCGAGGTTTCGGGTGTTGTGGTCGTCGATATCGACCCTCGGCATGGGGGTGACGAATCGTTTTCTGACAATCTTGGTATATTCGGTACGGATCAGGCCCCAACACCCATTTCACTGACGGGTGGTGGCGGTCAGCACCTGTTTTACCAGTGGCCGGGCTACACAATACCGAACGCGGCGGGGGTGTTCCCAGGCATCGACTTCAGGGGCGACGCTGGCTACGTGGTTGGCCCAAGTTCGTCGCACATCAGCGGTCGAACGTACGAATGGGAGACATCAGCACATCCCGAGGACATCCCTTTCGCGCCCATGCCGCAGAAATTACAGGACGCGCTGCGCTCAAGGGAACGCTACGGCCCCTCTGCGGGCGCTGGTGGCGTGCCAGTCGTGCGAGAGCGACTCGACATCGACGGCATCATCGAAGGGCGCGTGAGGGTCGATGAGGGGGAGCGTAACGAGACGATGCTCAAGCTGGTCGGCTCACTGGTCGGTACTGACTCGATCGAGTCAGCGATCCTCGCCAGTGTGGTCGTGGTCAACGATCGAAGTTTCGACCCGCCACTACCCGAAGCAGAAGTGATCAGGATCGTTCACAACATCATCGCTCGTGAACAGAAGAAGCAGGCGGCTGCGAAAGCTGCCCTTGATTTGATGACCGACCCGAGAGGGCGTGTAAACACTAACAACCTCGCCCCATCTGACCTGATCGAACAGGCTGCGGCACTCTGGGCTGAGGCTGGGGTACCCACCCTGACAGACTGGTACGTGATGCGTGGGGGGGACGGTATTTCGTACTTACTCTTGACACCCAACTCCGAAGTCAGCCTGGGGTCTGACTTGCTGGACTACCGTGGGCTGCGGCGGACGCTGTTATCGACTGCCGGGCTGCTCATGCCTTGGGAGCGACCACCTCCAGACTGGAGCCGTCGAGCGTTACTGCTCCACCTGCTGGCGCGTGAGGAGATCATCGCGCCGACTCGTGCGGCGGAACGTGTCGAGGAGTGGGTGACCCAGTTTTATGGGTACGCATGGCCGTCGGAGCCCGAGCAGATCACGCACCGGCGTGACTACCTGCAATCGCAAGCGATCCTCGGCACTGGTGGCGACGAGGTATGGCTCAAGCCGTCCAACCTGCTCAGGATCGCCCAGCGCGACGATGATCAAATCAAATCAGTGACGCTCACACGCATGCTGAAACGTGCGGGCTGGTCGAAGGGCTCGCTCGCTGATGGTGACGGGGGAGTGATATCAGCATGGCACCGACCGTGGACGGAACAATGAGCGAGGGCGAGCTGTGGGGCCATCAGCGCGAAGGTGTCAGCTACGCGCTGAATGCGTTCGAGTGGCACGGCGGGGCGTTACTGGCATGGGAGATGGGTACGGGCAAGACTCGTGCGGCGCTGTCGATCATGCTGCACCTGGGGGCGGAACGGGTGCTGGTGGTGGCACCCAAGGCGGTACTGCCAGTCTGGGAGCGTGAAGCGGTCAAGTTTCTGGGCGAGTGTGCGCCACCGGTGCTGGTGCTCGACCATAACGGCACCAAAGCCAAGGCGGAGGCGCTCGCCGCCTTCGACGCTGGGATCGTGGTCGTCAACTACGAATCTGTTTGGCGTGAGCCACTGGCGAGGGCCATCAAAAGTTGGGCACCGGGTCTGCTGGTCTGTGACGAGGTGCACCGGCTCAAATCGAATCGCGGCAAGGCGTCGCGCTGGATCGGATCGCTCGCCAGCTCGACACCCGCACGTCTGGGCCTGACGGGGACGCCCCTCGCCCATGGCCCGCTCGATATTTGGGCGCTGTATCGCACTTTGGCCCCGCGCATCTTCGCTCGGACCTACGGAGAGTTCCGAGCGCGCTACACCAGACCCGCGATGCGGTCAGAGGAGCACGATGCGGACGTGCTGGTCACCGCGGGGCGTGGTGGGATGTTGTCGCGCTGGAAGTTGCGCGACCTCGACCACCTGACGGCTGCGATGTATCAGATCGCCCATCGTGTGCGTGCCGACGACGTGCTGGACTTGCCTGAGAGCACGGACCAGACGATCGAGGTCGATCTGGAGCCGTCGGCACGTCGCGTCTATCGCGATCTGAAATCTGAGTACATCGCCGGCCTGGGTGGTGGTGAGGTGGTGACTGCTGCCAACGCGATGGTCGTGGCGCTGAGGCTCGCGCAGGTGACGGGTGGATCGCTCCGAGACGAGGACGGCGATTCGCACGAGATCAGTACGGCGAAACTGGACGCGCTCGCATCCACGCTCGACGATATCGGCGATGAGCCCGTCGTCGTGTTCGGTCGGTTCCGAACTGACCTCGACGCGATCCACCTCGCGTGTAAACGTGCCGGCCTGTCATCGTCTGAGCTGTCGGGGCGAAGATCAGAGCTGGCAGAGTGGCAGTCTGGAGGCACGACAGTGCTGGTGGCTCAGGTCGCGGCGGGTAGTGTTGGGATCGACCTGACAAGGGCTCGTATCGCCATCTGGTACAGCCTGAGCTACAGCCTTGCGGAATACCTGCAGGCTCGGGCGAGGATTCTCAGGCCGGGCCAGACTCGCGCGGTAGTTTTTGCGCATTTGATAGCAAAAGGCACGATAGATTTCGAGGTCTATCGCGCCCTTGCGTCTCGTGCCGAGGTCGTCGGCGCTATTGTGGACGGTCTGCGCTCTCTTCCGCTACCTGGTCCGGTGGGAACACGGCGTTGAGGGCAACATCAGTGATCGATCGCGTCCCGTATGCGCGCCAGTAGTCGACGCCCCGCTTGGAAACGCCCATAACTTTCGCCAACGCTGGGATGGTGAGGCCCCTCTCAGCCATCCACGCTCGAACCTCGATATTAGTCATTGGTTTTACCAGTTCTCCGGCCCGCGGTACCACTGGTACAGCAGGATGATCGACGCTGTTGATAGCAGAATGGCGAGCGTGATCACGACGCGACCTCCAGCGGCAGCGGGGCCTGGTCTGGGTGAATCAGATATGTATCGGTCAGCAGTGCCGACAGGGTGTCAACCCATGCCGTGATCTGGTCGAGGTCATCGAAGAAGATCGACACGCCCGCGTGCCGCTCCAGATGTATGCAGTACATGGTTGAACTGGTCCCCTCGAACACGTTCAGCCTAGGCTGGGCGTCCATCGGCCAGATTGATACGTCCGTAATCGTGCTCTTCTGGTCGGCGGTCTGGTCGTTCATGTCGTTCAATCCTTATCGGTGGTCGCTTGGTTCCTGGTGTGCGTGTAAACGGTGCTGTTGCTCGCTAGGCGGTGCCGCGCTCTAACGCGTCGAGGGCGGCGTCGCGGGCGGCGTCGAGGGCCTCGACGTAAGCGCGGTAGGCGGCGGCGAGGTCGTCGAGGGCGGCGTAGGCGGCGACGCGGGCGGCGACGACTGCGGCGCCGTCCTCCTTTAGGACGGTGCCGTTACAGTTCGAGCAGTGCGGGACGCGTTCACCCTCGTCCTCGGCGGCGTCCTCGACGGCGCGGGCGGCGGCGTAGGCGGCGCCGGCGGCGGCGTAGGCGGCGCCGACTGCGCCGTCGAGGTCGTCGAGGGATGCGGCGAGGGCGTCGCTGTAGTCTTCGAGGTCGTCGAGGGATGCGTCGAGGTGGGCGGTCTGGTCGTTCATGTCGTTCGGTCCTTCGGGTGGTCGCTTGGTTCCTGGTGATGCGTGTAAACGGTGCTGTTGCTCGCTAGGCATCGTGTAACCCCTTGTTCCTTTGCTGAACACCTATTCGGTGTTCGATGTACCTACATTAACAGGCACAGAACGGGTGTCAACAGGGAAACGGGGGATGTTATAGCGAATCGTTATAACTGAATCAGATTTTTGAGCTGGATGGTGAGATCGCGTCCTATAGTAGGGCGTGGCGATCAGGTTTCGGCGCTGGTAGGATGGGTACCTATGAATGAGCAGCAAAGCCGATTCGTCAAGGCGTACATAGAGAACGGTGGTGTGGGTGCTCAGGCCGCAATCGAGGCCGGGTACTCTCCGAACGGGGCCAGGCAGACGGCCTCAAGGACGTTACGGATGGTTGACGTGGCTCGGGCGGTTGAGGCCGCGGGAGCCACAGGAGCTAGCCGGGTGGACAAAAACCTAGCGTCTGCGGCTGGCTCTGCTGAATGGGTAGTGAAGAGACTCGTGGACATCATCGAGGGCGACACGGCAGCGAGGGACCGCGTAGCTGCCCTAGCCTTACTCGCCAGACGGCTGGCCGAATGGCGCGACGGGCCTAGCGTGATGATCAACAGCGTCTCGCTCCCGCCTGGTACCTCGCTGGACCAGATCCGAGAGCTTGCCGCGGGCATTCGCGCCCAGCTCCCAGCGCCACCAGACGCCGGCGAGCAGTTCCTAGCGCCGTAGGGCAGTCCATGTAACGGGCGGATCTTCGAAGGGCCAATCGTGCGCCTCGATGTAGATATCGTGAGTCATGCCCGCACGACCATCATCGGGAATCGTGCGATGTGCGCCGTGAGCAGTGCATCGGTGCGGGTGCGTATCCCGCATGTGCATCGTCGCGGGCTGATCTCGGCGTGCTCGCGTAGACCGGCGAGATCCTGCATTGTGATCCTCATCCTGGATCCTCCTCCTCAGAGCGTGCGAGAGCACCCCTCTAGCTGCTCCCCGTACCAGGTAGCACGGGGAGCCGTAGAGCCGTGCTCTAGCCGATGATGAGTTCCATGCGCGCGATGTTGTTATCGAGTTCCGCCAGTTGGTCGGCGATCTTCGCGCGATCGCTGAGCAACTGGCGGAGATCCTGCCGCTGGGCGCGT
>JAQBXY010000046.1 GCA_027623325.1 Gemmatimonadota bacterium | reverse complement strand
TCCCCCCGGCCGAAAGTTGCCCCCGCGCCGCAAAGAGAACGAGTACCCCGAAGCCGACGACGAACCACGAGCGGTCGCCGACCCTACGGAACGACTCGGACGCGCACTCGAGGAGCTTTACGGGTGGTATGACCAGAAGCAGGCGATGCTCGGTCGCGTTCTCCGTGACCTACCCAACCTCCCGGCGCTCGCCGAGGTCATGGGCGCCCTGTGGTCTCCTTATATGGAGTCGATCGTGCAGATCCTGGCACAGGGATGGGGCCCGAAGGCGGCCGACGGAGCGGCACTCCGCGGAGCGCTGCGCCTCGCCGTGGACTTCAATAGTTGGCAGATCCTGAGCGGGTCCGGGTTGGAAAGCCGGGCAGCCGCCGAGCTCGCAACACGAATGGTGACGGGTCCGCTCGGCAAATAGCCAAACCCCGCCGTTTTATTGGGATTCTTGTGGACAGAGCTCTCGGCATTGTAGGTTGCCGCATCGCTGCGAAACCGTTCGCCCATTCGCGAGGGAGTTATGAGCATGAAATCCCGTCCGTTACTAACCCTAACCCTGCTGCTGTTCGCAGCGCCCAGTGTTGTGCTGGCGCAAGCGATCACCGGCTCGGTCAGGGACGAGACCACCGGAAACCCGATAGGGTCGGCCCAAATCGTCGTCGAGGGACTCAACATCGGCGCGCTGTCACAGGCGAATGGTGAGTTCCTCATTCTGAACGTGCCTGCCGGCACGCACACGCTCACCGCGCGCACCATCGGATACCGGACGCATTCCGTCCAGGTAACTGTGGTCGCGGGCCGCAACTCCGTTCAGAACTTCATCCTGAGTTCTCAGGCGCTGCAGCTCGACGAACTCGTCGTGACCGGCACCGCAGGAGCGAATCGCGTCCGAGAAATCGGCAACTCCGTTGCGGTGGTCGACGCCGCCATCGCCGAGACGCAACCGATCCTCAACGTCTCTGATCTACTCCGCGGCCGCGTGGCCGGCGTTGTCGTGCAAACCGGATCCGGTGACCCCGGCACCGCGTCGACGATCAAGATCCGCGGAAGCTCCACCATGCGCCTCGTGAACGACGGTCCGCTCGTCTACATCGACGGCGTCCGCGTGAGCAATCTGATGGAAAGCGGCACACGTGACGTCTCGCGCATGGACGACCTCGATCCTGCGATGATCGAAAGCATGGAGGTCATCAAGGGCCCGGCGGCAGCGACGCTCTATGGCACGGAAGCCGCCAACGGCGTCATCAACATCAAGACGAAGAGCGGCGGTGCCGGAGCGGCACAGTGGAACGTGACCACCCGTCAGGGAACGCAGTGGTTCCGCGACCCGGCCGGCCACTCCCCGACGAATTGGGGCGTGAATCCTTCTACCGGGAATATCGAGTCGCTCAATATCCTGGCGAATCCGGTCGAGTCCGATCTCATGTTCCGAAACGCGCGCACCCAGTACTACGGACTCGACGTGTCCGGTGGGTCGGAGGCGTTTCAGTACTTCATCGCCGGTTCGGCATCGTCCGACGAGGGCGTGACCGAGAACAGCTGGGCTAAGAAGTACAACGGTCGGGTCAACGTCACGGCTCAGCCGACGGAGGACGTCAGGATCTCGGCGAATGCAGGCATCGGGCTGACTCGCCTGCGCCTCCCCGACGACTACCCGTACGAAGACGCCGTCTACGGCAGTCCGGTCAGGCTCGGCGACACCGACGCACGTCGCGGCTACCGCGGGGCACCGCCGGAAGCGCGCATCGAAAAGGACCTCGATTTCAACGACGCGAACCGCATGACGGCCGGCATTACGGCGAACCACACGCCGTTCGAGTGGTTCACGCATCGACTCACGTTCGGCCTCGACGTCACCGATCAGCTCGAGGACAACCTCGACAACTTCCTGAGCGCGGAGTCGGCGCAGTTCTTCAGCACGAATGCCGCCCTCGGTGGTCGGCGACTGCAGCGCACGGCGGTGCTCTTTACCACGTTCGACTACGCGGCGACCGCAGATCGTGCCTTGACGGAGAGCATCTCCTCGTCGACATCCGCGGGCTTCCAGGTCTATACCAAGCGCATCGAGGACGTCACGGCGTCCGGTACACGTTTCCCGGCGCTCGGCCTGGCGAGTGTAAGCGCGGCCGGCATTCGGACGGGTTCGGACAACCTCGTCGAGAACAACACCGTCGGCGTGTACCTCCAGCAGCAGGTCGGCTTCTCGGATCGCCTCTTCATTACCGGAGCGATCCGGGCCGACGACAACAGCTCCTTCGGTGAAGACTTCAACCTCGTGTATTACCCGAAGGTCAGCGCGTCATGGGTCATGAGCGAGGAGTCGTTCTGGGGAGTCGGCTTCGTCGATTCTTTCCGGCTACGCGCAGCCTATGGTGAGTCGGGACAGCAGCCTGACGCCTTCGACGCCATCCGAAGCTTCACGACGCGGGCCTCCCCGTCGGGTACGGCTACGGTTCGCCCCGACTCGCCCGGCAACAGCGCACTCGGTCCGGAGCGTGGTGTCGAAATCGAGGCGGGCTTCGACGCGAGCCTCTTCGGGGGTCGCGCCAACCTCGAGCTCACCTACTACGATCAGACCACGAAGGACGCGATCGTGGGACGCAACGTCGCGCCCTCCGGCGGCTTCACCGACCAGCAGTTCGTGAACATCGGACAGATCAACAACAAGGGCTTCGAAGTCGGCCTCAACGCTCGTGTCATTGAATCGAGCGCCTTCGATTGGGACGTCAACTTCAACGCCAGCACGAATACGAACGTGATCGAAGAACTCGGGCTTGAGGGCTTCCTGCAGCTCGGCTGGACGACCCGCCACCAAGAGGGGTACCCGGTGGGCTCGATGTTCGCGCCCAAGGTGATTTTCGCCGAGTACGAGGCGGGGTCGGATCAGGTCAACCTGGCCACGATGCGTTGTGACAATGGCGGCGGCTTGCCGGTGGAATGCGACGAAGACGCGTGGATTTACCAGGGACATCCGGATCCTAACTACGAGCTTTCGTTCGGATCTTCGTTCAACATCGGGGACCGTCTGACGATCGACGCCCTCATCCAGGGCAGGATCGGCCAAACGAAGTACGATCTTCAATCTTGGTGGAGGTACGCCGCGTATCAGCAGACGGAGGTCAACCTCTTCCCGCGCGATCACGACGTGACGACGGTCGCCGAAGCTCAGTACGGAGCGAGTGGCGAATTCGCCCTCTGGGTGAACGAAGCATCGTTCATCCGTTTCCGTGAGCTTTCCCTCTCCTACCTGCTGCCCGACAACGTGGCGCAGAAGGTCGGTGCGAGCCGTGGAAGCCTGAGCCTCTCGACGCGCAACCTCGGCATGCTCTGGACGAACTGGCAGGAGTGGCCGCACCACGATCCAGAAGTGGTGGATCCGAGCAATACCTTCAGCGGGAACCGGGAGCCGCAGGAAGATTCGGCGGTCCCGCCGCTGACGTCGCTGACGGTCACCGTTCGCCTGAGCATGTAGGAGAATACGACAATGACAATCAAATCGATGAAGGTTCCAGCGGTCGTGCTCTCCTTGACGGTTTTCCTCGGGGCGTGCGACGTGCTCGATGACTTGCTCACGGTCGAGGCCCCGTCACGGGTCGTCGCGAGCGACCTCGAGAACCCGGCGGCGGCTGGACTCCTGGCAGCGAGTGTGGCCAACGAGTTCCGGTGCACGCTGACATACTATGCGACCGCGAGTGCGCTCACCGGAAACGAGTGGAGAGACGCCTCGAACAACTCTGTATTGAACATCTGGGATCAGCGGGTCCATGATACGAGCGGATATGGGAGTCAGTACGCGAGCGCAGACTGCGGGAGTGGTCAGCCGGCCATCTATCAGCCGCTGTCCAGAACGCGTTGGCTCGCCGATCTCACGCTGAGCAGCCTCGCCGGTTGGGACGTCGCCGACGTGCCGAACAAGGCAGCGCTTGAAGCGGAAGTGGCGATGTATGCCGGGTTCACCTACAACATGTTCGGTGAATCCATGTGTGCGGTGGCGTTCGACCAGGGGCCGATCCAGACCCCGGCCGAATCGTTCGCTCTCGCGGTTGCGCGGTTCGATCAATCGATCGCGGCCGGCGCGGCTGGCAACATTCTGAACGCTGCGCGGGTGGGTAAGGCGAGAGCCCAGCTCAACCTTGGTCAGGCAGCGGCGGCGGCGACCACTGCCGGAGCCGTGCCGGCCGGCTTCGCGTTCACGGTCGCCTACTCAAATGCCGAGGCGGTCACCCGGAACAAGCAGTGGCAGTTCAACATCGACGACGAAAACGTGACCGTCGCAGAGGTCTACCGGGGCATCATGACCGAGGGCATGCCCGACCCGCGAATCAATGTGTCGGACGCGGGAACGGCCAACTCCTCGACCGGCATCCAGATCTGGGCGACGAACAAGTACCCGAGCGCGAGCAGCCCGGTCGAGGTGGCCAGCTACGCGGAGGCGCAGCTGATCGTCGCTGAAGCGGCCGTCGTGGCCGGCACGCTCGGTACCGCGGTCACGATCATCAATGCGTTGCACACCGCCGCGGGACTGCCTGCGTACTCGGGTGGTGTCAATGCGACGGAGCTCATGGCTCAGATCGTCCGCGAGCGGGCCGCTGAGATGTTCCTGGAGGGACACCACCTCCAGGACCTCAAGCGGTACAACATTCCGCTCTTTCCGCCGACGGGGACGGACGATGGCTTCGGAGGTGCGTACGGAGCTCAGATCTGCTTCGACCTTCCGGCTACCGAGTTCCAGAACAACCCCACGATCACCGGCGGTTGATGCAGCAACGACCGTCGCGAGAAAGGAAATCGGAGGCGGGCCGCGCGCGGTCCGCCTCCGATCTTTTTTTCAGGTCTAGCGCCCCGTTACGATGTTGATCACGCCGGCCGGATGGCCGGTGCCCCACCGGGTCGTCGCATCTGCAGAGTTGAAGTACTGCATCATGAAGATCTCGCTCGCAGGAATCCCGTAGAGCGTACCCAGACCCCCGTGGCGGATCTCGTCGATGTACACGAGGGGATAGGCGGCGCCGGGGTCGGTGAGGGACTTCTGGCCGCGGGGACTGAGCCACCCGGGCCGCAACCGACGGATCAGACTGCGCGCGTCGGCGTGGCTGCGACCGCGCTCGAGGATTTCGGCTCTCACGATTTGGTTCGGCGAGCCGCGTTCATAGCTCGAAGTGGACACAGGCGCGTCGATGAACGGATTGGGCACACCACCGACATTGCCACAGGCACCCGTAGCAGACACGATCGAGAGGCAAGCCACCCGACCCCAGAACGCGGAATGAGAAAACACGCAGAGCATGACGACCCCAGTGCCACCGGAGAAAAACGCTTGTATCGTACAGTACCGTTCTAACTGGAGAAAGGCCGCAGATGATCGTACGCGTTCCCGTGTTGCGAGTGCTTACCGCAACGACCCTGCTCATTGCGATGGCGGGCTGCAAGTCTTGGCAGCCGGTCACGGTAGGTCCTCGTCAGATCATCTCCGATGAAAGACCTACGTCGCTCAGAGTCACGGATGTCGACGGAGACCGACTGACCATCCTTCGTCCGATGATTCGAAACGACTCGATCGTGACGTCGGATACCGACCCCTTCGGCGTCCCCGTACGAGCGCTGGGCGTTCCGACCGACGACGTGAACTCCCTCGAGGTCGCTCGTTTCAACCCAGTGAAGAGCGCGGTCATCGCGGCGGCCGCGGTTACGGTTGCCGCTACCTGGGCGCGGGTCGCGCTCAGGGGAGGAGCGGGTTCGAACCCGAACACCGGGCCGATTGGAAAGGACGCCATGCTGTCGTTCTCGAGCAGCGTCCAGGCGCTGATAGGGATCTTCCGATGATGAAGAGAATCGCACTGCTCGTGATCGGCTTGCTTCCCCTCACCGCAGCCTGCGGCGACCCGACGGGTCCACTTCTCGAGCCGGACGAGCGTTGCGGGCGCGACGGGAGTGCCGTCGCCGCCTTCCCGAGCCCTGGGCTGGCGGCCGCAGTCCGGCAGACCCTCTCTATCGGGGCCAACGTGCCGCTGACGTGCGCGAGGGTGACGTCGCTGACCACGTTGGCCGCAGACTTCGCCGGAATCTCGGACCTCGCGGGGGCCCAGAACCTCACCGGACTGACCGATCTGATCCTCGCCGGAAACTCGATCGTCGACTTGAGCCCCCTCAGCGTTCTCACGACGCTCGAGTTCCTGGATCTTCGTGAGAACGAGATCACGGACCTCAGCCCGCTGGGTGGACTGACAGGCCTCATCGGCCTGAGCCTCAGCCGGAACTCAATCACCGATATCGGCGCTCTGACCGGTCATACGAACCTGGTTCTTCTCGGTCTCGACTACAACCAGATCGAGGACATTGGCCCTCTGAGCGGGCTCGTGCGTCTTTCACGCCTCGTGCTTTACGACAATTCGATCCGGGACCTCAGCCCGCTGAGTGGCCTCGTCGACCTAGCCCTACTCGACCTCGGCGAGAACCGGGCGCCGGACCTGACCCCCCTCAGCGGGCTCGTCGATCTGGGGGTTCTCGGCCTCGAGAGAATGGGGATCACCGACGTCGAACCGCTGACGGACCTCACGCTCCTGACCACGCTGGTGCTGTCCGAGAATATCTCGCTGTCGGATATCCAACCGTTGATCGACAACGTCGGACTGCTCAGGTTCAGCACGGTGCATCTAGACGGCACGAACGTGTCGTGCATGGATATCGAGGCTCTCGAGGCGAAAGGCGTGACGGTAATCTCTCCCTGCCCTTCTTAGCCTCGGGAGGCTAGTTCGACGCGAGAGCCCCGACCTCCCTCCAGCGCTCGCCTGTAAATCAGGGCCGCCGCCGCGACGTCTTGAAGGGCGGTGCCCGTGCTGTCGAAAATGATGACTTCGTTGTCGTCCCTTCGACCCTCACACGATCCGGCAACGACCTGGGCGAGCTCCCCGTGAACATCGTCTGCGGTCATGACCCCGGCCGCCAGGGCGTGATGGAGATCCCCGATCGCCGTGCATTGCGCAAGCGAGTCCACCACGACCTTCGCCGCGCGCATGAGTTCCGGGTCAATCTCGTGCTTGCCGGGATTGTCCGCGCCGACTGCGGCGATGAACGCCCCCGGCGGGGCGATGCCCGGGCCTAGAATCGGCTTATGGGAGGTGGTGCACGTGACCGTCACCCAGCTGCGGGCGACAGCGGCTTCGAGGTCCGGCGCGACTTCGACCGGCACCCCGAGCGCGTCCGTCATGCGGAGGGCGAACGCGTTCGCCTTCTCCTCGTCGAGGTCGGAAACCCAGACGCGTCTCAGCGGAAGGACCACGTCCAATGCATAGAGGTGACTCTCCGCTTGAGCCCCACACCCAATCAGTGGGGGAAGCGCGTGAGAGGAGTCTGAGATTGGCGGCTCGGAGCGAGGAGAACATGGCTAGAGCCTCGGCCGAGTTCGCCTCCACGTAGCCGAGCCGTTGTGCCCACGCGTCTTGGTCGAAACCGGTGAGCTCAGGGCGGTCCTCTGCGAAGACCTTCCGAAGTCGATACCCCCAGACCAACTCCGAGTCGGCGAGGTGCTGGAGGACGCCGGCTGCGCTCCACTTTCTTTCGGATTCTCCCGTCCCGAGCTGCTCTGCAGAGAGAGGCGCCGCGCACTCGCGGCACCACGACACGGTCGAGTTGAGAACTTCCAGCGGATCCCGGTCTCCCAATAGTTCGAGGACCGCGGCGATGTAGGCTGCGGCGTCGTCCGCCGCACCAGCAGCCGGATTCGAGTAGATCGACATGTCCCTCCCCGTTGCAGTCCCGTTCACAGCCTCACGTTCGCGCCGGTGCAGCGAGCTCTCCAACAGGCCCTCCGCCCGCCCCTCGGATGACTGGCGCTCGCGCTCCAACCGCTCGGACCGGCGAGAAGGTCGATCATCACGTCGTCGGAGACGAATATGCCGAGCTGTCCCCACTCGGCCGCAGGTCGTCCATTCTGACGGACGAACGCCTCTTGAGCGTCGGCAGTCCGTAGCGTCGTCTTGCGATCCTGCTGCGCGAGCAAGATGCCGACCCAAGGTCGTTCGGTGCAAGCCGAGTCCCTGATCCACAGGAAATGATCCGCGAGGGACAGGAGTCGCCGAGTTCACCGTCCCGCGTTGAACGCAGAGGCGATGGCATCGCCTCGGCACGTGTCGTAGACTTTCTGAACGTGGTCCTGACCTCGCACGACCCTCGGAAGAGCGATCGCCGAGTGACATCACTCCGAGACATCGCAGCCTGCCGCTGCTACACTACGGGATGGATCGGGCAGACGTTGAGGAGCGCCTCGGCGAGGTGCGCCGGCGCAACATCGGAATGCTCTCTCGAGGTCGTCCCTACCCCAGCTGGGCCAGAAACGGGCCGAACTCGGCGACGCTATCCAGCACGTGCGTCGCGGCCTCGAACCTAGGCGTCCCAATGAAGTCGCTGCGGACGACCACGCAGCGGACTCCAGCCGCTCGGGCCGACGCTAGACCGCGCGGCGAGTCCTCGATCGCGATACAAGCCTCTGGCCTCGCACCGACAAGCTCCATGGCTCGGAGATACGGTTCCGGGTGTGGTTTGTGTCGCGAACAGTCCTCCGCCGTGACGATGTGTGCGAAGTGTCCCAGCAACCCGCTACTCCCGTGGATTTGATCGAGGTAGCGCCTCAGGGAGGTCGTCACCAGGGCTGAGCGATACCGTCCGGTCACCTCCTCCACTGCACTGCGGGCTCCTTCAATCAGCACGTCGCGCTCGCCAAGCAAGTCGGCATAGAGCTCGTCACGGACGCGGCGGACCCCGGCCTGGCGCCCCCCGCCGAATCTCGCTTCCTCCAAGAGTCGGACGATGCCCTCGCCGGAAGCCTGCAGTGCCGCCCATCGGTCGCGCTCGACCGCTATTCCGTGATCTGCAAGTGCTCGCGCAGTGGCCTCGAAGAAGAGGGGCTCCGTGTCGACGATCACTCCGTCGTGATCCCACAAGACGCACTCTACCGACACTGGCTGGCTCCTCCCCCTTTGTTCGTCCCTTCCGTTAGTAATCATGGCGGGACGACGCCAATGCCAGCAACGCCATCGTACTTGGGCGGCTGGACGCACCCTCGGTACGCCTCTTCCGTCCGCGGACTGTATCGGCGCGCGCGCACGGCCCGCGACACGAGGTCTAGGAGCTTCGGCCTTTCTTGATCAGGGCG
>JAQBXY010000025.1 GCA_027623325.1 Gemmatimonadota bacterium | reverse complement strand
TGCCCTCGCCGCGACTCGAACGCGGGACCTACTGCTTAGGAGGCAGTCGCTCTATCCTCTGAGCTACGAGGGCTAAGTCGTTCTACTGCAATTTCTTGACACGTGCTTCCTGCTTGGCCCCTACAACCAAACTGTGCCAAGATTCTGGTACGGAACCGCGCCGCTCCGCCCTCCGCGAAACGATTCGGAGGCCGCCCTTTCGGAACCAACCCCCAAGGGCGATCCGGCAGGGAACGTAGAAGTCGTGGCGTCCCCGGGTCAACCGACGGAGACGACCTCATGGTACGACCGCCGAAGCAGGACAGGCGGACCGACGAGCGGGATGCGCACCGACCTCCTGAACTCGTGATCTACAGCGGCAGCGCTCTGAGATACAGGTAGAGGTGAAACTCGTTCTTGTTCCTCACGCTGCCCAGAAACTTCGAGTACGGTTCGATTCCGAAGTCTGTGAAGTAGAACACCCCCAGCGCCTCGAGGATCAGCGCCTTGTCGTCGATCGCGTAGCGGGCCACGAAGGGGCGATGCACCGTCTCTCCCCGGATCGTGACGGCGAGAAGCACCTCATACGAAAAGTGGGTGTCCCCTCTCTCGGCGCCCCTCGCCTCGATCGTCGTCGAACGGACCTCGATAGTCGGAAACGAGTCGGCGTACAGCTGCGTCTCGTCGAGCATGTTTGTCCGTACGTCCTCGCGATCCTCGTCGGATATCCCGCGATAGGAGTCCCCCCACACGTCCAACTCACTGAGGCGGGGGTACCAGCGATCCTTGATCACCGCATCGTCCACCATCAATTCGGCTGCCGAGAGCCGGATCTGGAAAGACGTCCGGCTCGGATCGGCGGCATCGAACGCGAGGCGAACCGAGTAGCCGGAGGCCACGATGAGGTGATTATGCGCCAAACCTGAAGCGAATCCGGCCTTGTGCGTCCCGAGAGCAAAAACGGACTCTTCCGGAATCACCTCATACTCTATGGGTCCGCTCATGACCTGGGGTGTCGCAGCCAGGAGCAGATAAAGGGACAGTGCGCTCATGCGGTCATGATAGCGCATCGGACTAGGAACCCTCTATCCGCGTCGAGGGACCGATCGGCCTCCCGGGGAGTAGCCGAATGAGGATGCGCACCGTGTCTGACGCAGGTCCGGCGGCCGTTGTCGTCGACGCGTCGGCAGTGGCATCTAAGCAGTAGCATCAGGAGATCGCTTGCGACGTTCGCGTGATCATCGAGAGCCAGCGCGGTCGCGCCCGAAGCGACGCGGGAGGTTCGTGTTCATCCTAGTCGGTGCGGCGGCGTGCGCCGCTCCAGTCTTCTGGTACGGCGTCATTCCCTACCCGTGGACCCTCGCAGGGACGAATCCGGAGAGAACGGCGCTGATGGAGCAGCGTGTCCAGGACGCTCGGAACCAGGACGCTCCCTTCGAGCTTCGGCAGGAGTGGGCCCGGTTGGACGAGATCTCCCCGAACCTCGTCCGGGCGGTTCTGACGGCCGAGGACTACCGTTTCCGGGAGCACCGAGGAATCGATTGGGTCTCCCTGGCGGAGGAGGTTCACTGGACGGGGGACGAGGACTTCTCGTTGTGGAGCCTCGCCGATGTCCGGGCGCTGATCGCGGCGGTCGGGTATGTGCGGGCCAACCGGGACAGCGTTCGCGGTCGCAGCACGATCACCCAACAGCTCGCGAAGAATCTCTATTTCGGTGCGGAGCGCACGTTCGCGAGGAAGGCGCTCGAGTTCGTCGTGGCGGGTCGTCTGGAGCGCCGACTCGGAAAGGATCGGATTCTCGAGCTCTACCTCAACGTCGCCGAGTGGGGGCCGGGCGTGTTCGGCGCCTCGGCACGTATTTCGGGCGATCCGCATCTTCCCTTACCCTCGACGAGGCGGCTGCTCTGGCCGCGACGCTCCCTCACCCGCTCACCTCGAATCCCGCTCACCGCCCATCACGGATGCGCTGGCGCAAGAACTTGATCCTTCTGAGGCTCGATCCGTCGGGCCGAATCCCGCCTGCTCCCATGCCGTTGCCCGAGCCCGTCATCGACCCGACCGACTTGGATGAACCACAGAACCCGAACCCACTCGGACCTGCCGACACTACCTCTACGGGGACTTCGCCGGTCGGCTCCTCCCCATCGACCTAGAAGTCGCTCGGCAACGCCTCGTCCATTTCAGGCACCGGCGGTTCTCCCGCCCTTCGCCCCGCGACATACCCCACGCAGTACGCTCGCAGCGTCGCCTCGAAGCGAGACATTTCGGGTGCGGAGCGGAAGGCGGCTTCTCCCCGGCGCTTGAGGCTCTCGGCCAACTTCGCGACGGCACGCATCACCTCCAGCACATGGGGATCCCCACCAGAAGCGACCTCATCAGGCCCCGTGTGGGGATTGAGATCCATCCCCACGACCTGGCCCTCTTCGTCGGGGTCGACGGATTCCTCCTGACGGAACGCAAACGCCAATTCGATCTTGCGTTCGGGCATCGGATCACCGGGAGAGATGAAGGCCCGAGCGATGGCGTCGATACGTTCGGGCATCGGATCGTCCGGCGCGATGAACGCGCTCTCGCCAGGCTCCGGCTCGTACAGCTTCGGACTGGAAGGCGGAGCGTCCTTCTGCACACGTTTCCGCGTGCCCGGCGGGAACGCGGGCGGAGGAAGTCGATGCTCGTTGGTGTTCTCGCTCATTGCGGCCCCAACCCCTCTGGCGTGGCTACGGACGTGTCGGCGCCCCTCTGGCCCGTAATATAGGCCGCGATGCCCCAAGGGTACAAAGGTTTCTTGGCCCCTCGCGCCGATCCTAGAGGAGGAACTCGATGAGAATGAATCCGCCCACGAACAACATACCGAAGACGATGACGAGTTTGTTGAAGTGGCGGTCGATGAAGGCCCCGATGGGCTCGCCAAATCGATAGATGAGCGCTGCGAGCACGAAGAAGCGAAGACCGCGGCTCAGAATCGAGGCAACCACGAAGACTCCGAAATTGATCGAGAATACGCCGGAGGAGATCGTAAATACCTTGTAGGGGATCGGCGTCAGTCCGGCCAAAAAGACGGCGGCGAAGCCGAATCGGTCGTACAGCCCCTTCACTCCATCGAACGCTTCGGGCGTCACGCCGGGGACGTAGGCGAAGAACCAATCCTGCAGCAGGTGCCAGGCGCCCGCCCCGATTCCATAGCCGATGATTCCTCCCACGACCGAGGCCAGCGTCGCGACGGCGGCGAATCGGAAGGATTTCTTTATCGCTCCGAGGCACAATGCGAGGAGCAGCGGATCCGGGGGGATCGGAAAGAACGAAGACTCCGCCAGTGCGATGATGAAGAGCGCCGGCACCCCATACGGAGTCTCGGCCCAGTGAAGCACCCAGTCGTACAGCTTGCGAAGAGGGCTCATCCGCTGCCCTCATCCCCCCAGGCGAAACGCCCGAGCAACGGCACGAACTTGACCTCACCGCTCAGGACCTCTTCGGTCACCTCGGTGCCGGTCTTGCGAACGAGCACGAGCTCCTGGGTATCCAACGCCCCGACAGGGATCAACATTCGACCACCGACCGCGAGTTGATCCACCAGCGCCGAGGGAATCGACGGCGAGGCGGCGGAAACGACGGTCACGTCGAAGGGCGCGTACTTTCGCCAGCCGATGGTTCCGTCTCCCACGAGCAAGGCCGCGTTCTTCACTCCGAATGTGTCGAGCGCTCGTCTCGATCGCTGCGAAAGCTCCCGGACCCGCTCAACCGAGTAGACGCGGTCCGCCAACAGGCACAACAGGGCGGTCAGGTATCCGCAGCCCGTTCCGATTTCGAGCACTTTCTCGTGAGACTGCGGCTCGAGAATAGTCAAGTAATGGGCCTGAAGGGACGGCTGGGACGCGGTCTGACCGAATCCAATGGGGATCGGCCCGTCCTCGTAGGCCCGCGGTCGCACCCCTTCGGGCAGGAACAGGTGCCGGGGCACCCGATCGAACAGTTGGAGGGTCCCGAGGTCGTTGATGCCTCGCGCACGGATGTCCTCGATCAACTTCCGTCGATATCCGACGAAACGGACGTCCTCTAGAGCGTCAGATCCCACGCGCGAATTCCTTCGAGAAGCTTGTAATTCGTGAGGTCGAGGTGGAGCGGTGTCACCGAGACATACCCGTCCTCCACGGCCTGGAAGTCGGAGTCCTTCGGGCCGCGCCAGTGGGCCACGCCCCCTCCGATCCAGAAGTACTCCTTACCCGAGGGGTCGTTCGCGCGGGTAATGGAATCTGCGTAACGACGCCGGCCCAAAGAAGTAACGCGTATGCCCTTCACCTCCGACGCCGGGATCGCGGGCAAATTCACGTTGAAGAGTGTATCCGTCGGAAGGTCGCCTCGACGGAGAATGGCTTCGAGGACGGCTGCGACGAGCCCCTCACAGCCTTCGAGCTCCTCGGGAAACTGACCACAGTACGAGAGCGCGATGGCCGGAATACCCATCACGGTCGCTTCCATCGCTGCCGCCACGGTGCCCGAGTACAAGACGTCCTCGCCCATGTTGGAGCCGTGATTGACGCCCGAAACGCACACATCGGGCCGGGTCGGCAGCAACTCGTTCACGGCCAGAATCACACAGTCGGTCGGCGTCCCGTCGATGATCCACGCCCCGTCGCGCGAGCGCCGGGCTCTGAGGGGGTGATGTAGCGTCAGAGAACTGCTCGAAGCGCTCTGCTCGCGATCGGGTGCCACCGTTGTGACGGTCCCCAATGTCGAGGCGGCGGCCGCGAGGACCCCAATTCCGGTCGACAGGTAACCATCGTCGTTCGTGCAGAGGATGTTCAAAGCGAACCGCCTCCCGAGTGCCGAACGATCGTGCCGGACCACACCACGCGTGAGCTCAGGTACCCGCTCCCCGGGTCGGCTCGGTGAGCAGCGCTTTCAGCTCTTCGAGGTCGGCCTTGATGCCGGTGAGGAAGTCTGGCGCCACGACTTCATGGCCCCCTGCCTTGAGCTCTCCCTCGCGACGCATGTCCACCAATTTCTGGTTCGCGCCCTCGATGGTGTACTTCTCGTCGTACAGGAGGCTCTTCACCAACAGAACCACCTCCACGTCCCGCGATCGATAGACCCGGTTCCCGGCTCGATTCTTCGTGGGGTTGAGCACCTCGAACTGAGTCTCCCAGTAGCGCAGAACATGCGGTTTCAGACCGGTCAGATCGCAGACTTCGCCGATGGAATAGTAGACCTTCTTCGCGATGGACTCGTTCATGGATTTCTCACGCGATTCATGACCATTCTTCCGGCTTCGGATCCCTCAACATTAGGCTGCTCACTGCTTCGGAAGCACTTCGCCCGTGCTCCACGATGGCGTGCACCTGTTCCACGATCGGCATTTCGACGCCGTGCCGCCTCGCCAACTCGTACACGGCGCTCGCCGTCTTGACCCCTTCCGCGACCGCTGTCATGTCCGACAGGATCGCTTCCAGGGACTCTCCTTGCCCCAATCGGAACCCGACCGTCCGGTTGCGGCTGAGCGACCCCGTACACGTGAGCACCAGGTCGCCCATGCCCGCCAACCCATAGAACGTAGCTTGGCGCGCCCCCATGGCGACACCGAGGCGCGTCATTTCGGCGAGCCCCCTCGTCATGAGCGCCGCCAAGGTATTGTGCCCATGGCCGAGTCCCGCGGCGACCCCCGCCGCGAGTGCGATCACATTCTTTAACGCGCCACCCAATTCCACGCCGACGACGTCGAGGTTCGTGTAGGGACGGAACCAGGGGGTCTGGAACGCCTGCTGCGCTTCGAGGGCCGCGGCGGAGTCATGGCTGGCGACGACGACGGCCGTCGGCTGACGACCCGCGACCTCTCGAGCGAAGCTGGGCCCCGACAACACACAGAAGCGGTCCATGATGCTGCTTGGCATCACCTCGGAGAGCACTTCGTCCATCCGGAGCAGCGACCCCAGTTCGATACCCTTGGACGCACTGACCAGCAGAGCACCTTCCTGCATGTGAGGCGCGGCCTGCCCCATTACGGCCCGCACCACCTGCGAAGGGCTGACGGATACCACCAGCTGCGCGTCGGCGACGGCGGTCGGAAGGTCCGTTTCGGCTTGCAGGCCTTCCGGTAGTGTGACGCCGGGCAGATACGGATTCTCGGCCCGCTCCGCAATCGACGCCGCGACCTCGGGTTCGTACGACCACAAGGTCACGCCGTGGCCCTTCTCGACGAGGACCATCGCGAGAGCGGTCCCCCACGAGCCTGCCCCGACCACAGTGGCCTTCATGTCGTGGGCTCCGCCCGTTTCGCCTCGGGCTTTCGACGAAAGTGATTCTCTTCCCCGCGCCTCAGGCGGCCGATGTTGCTACGATGTTTCCAGATCACGAAGACCGCGAGCACTGAGGCGAACCAAATCAGTGTCCTGCCACCTTGGTGGGGGGTTAGCGCGATCAGAATCGGAAGGGCGAAGGCGGCCCCGATCGACCCCAGCGAGACGTACCCGGTCGGGAGCGTAAGGCCGAGCCAGACGACGAGCCCGCCGAGAACAGCCCACGGCGCCATGGCCAAGAAGACCCCGGCGCTCGTCGCGATCCCCTTCCCTCCACGGAAGGCGACCCAGGGGCTGAACATGTGCCCGAGAATCGCCGCGGATCCGTACGCCAGACGCCAGGGAAGACCCACGCCCACGAGATCGGCGAAAAGCCACACCGGGACGAAACCCTTCGCGACATCGACGAGCACTACCGGCAGAGCCGACTGCCACCCCAAGACGCGGAATGCGTTGGTAGCACCCAGGTTACCCGACCCTTGCTCACGTAGATCCACGCCATGAAGGGCGCGCCCGACCCAATAGCTGGTCGGCGTCGCACCGAGCAGGTACGCGAGCCCGATCAAGGCATAAGTCAACGTGTCGTCCTGAGGGAGTGCGGTCTCTCTACTCTTCCCTGCCACCTCGCAAATTCAACCGAATCGGCGATCCCATAAAGCTCCACGCATCGCGGAACCCATTGTGGAGAAAGCGAATGTAGTGTTCCGGAAGCTCCCTCGGAAAGTTGGAAAAGATCGCGAAGGTCGGAGGGCGCACGGAGACCTGGGTGGCATACTTCACCTTCACCCGCTTCCCACGAAAGTGCGGAGGAGGCTGCCGCCGCGCCAAAGCCTCGAGCACCTCGTTGACCTCGTGGGTCTCGACACGCTTGGACCGCGTCTCGTTGACCTCGAGAACGAGGTCGAGACACTTGCGAATCCGTTGCCCGGTCAAGGCGGAGGTGAACACGATCGGGACCCATTGGAGGAAGGGAATTCGTGCTCTGACCTTCTTCTCCCACTCGGGAGCGGTCATGGTGTCCTTCTCCACGAGATCCCACTTGTTGGCCAGAAGGATCACGGCCTTTCCGGCATCCCAAGCCGTCTGGAGAATTCGCACGTCCTGGGCGTGAAGGTCTTCCTCACTCGCATCGACGAGCACGATACAGACGTCAGCCCCGTGCACGACTCGGTCCGTTCGGAGCGCACTGTAGTACTCGAGACTGTCTTTGACCTTGGCCTGCCGTCTCAGGCCCGCCGTATCGACGAAGACCAGCGTCTTGCCATGGTACTGAAATCGGGTGTCGATCGGATCACGCGTGGTGCCAGCGATGTCGGAAACAACGACCCGATCTTCACCGATCAGGCGGTTGACCATGCTCGACTTGCCCACATTGGGTTTGCCCACGACCGCTACCCGAATGTCGTCCTCTCCCGAATCGGAATCGGGCCAATCCGGCAACTCCGCGAGGACTCGATCGAGAAGGTCACCGGACCCCTTCCCCGACAAGGCGCTCACCGGAACGGGCTCACCGATCCCGAGCGACCAGAAATCGAGGTGTGCCTGGTCCTGGGGGAGGTTGTCCATCTTGTTGACCACGAGTACGACCGGCTTGTTCGCCTTGCGAAGGACCTCGGCGAGCCGCTCGTCGAGGGGTTGAACGCCGTCTCGACCGTCCACGAGGAAGAGGATGATGTCCGCCTCCTCGACCGCCGCCATCGCTTGCCCTCGGATGGCTACGTCGAGCGCGTCCTCGCTCCCCTCGATGACTCCGCCCGTATCGACGATGAAGAAGTCGTGCCCAGCCCAGTCCGTCTTCGCGAAGTTACGGTCGCGGGTCACACCCGGCTGATCATCCACGATCGCGACGCGTTTGCCGATCACGCGATTGAAGAACGTGGACTTGCCCACGTTCGGTCGGCCTACAACGGCGATGACCGGAAGTCGATGGCTCATGAGGCTCTCAGCGCTTCCGTGATCTCGAAGCCCATGCGGAGTTCCGCTCGTCCCAGACCCGCGGACAGTTCGGTGAGGGGCAGATTGTCGATGAACACCTTGTCGGCGTTGAGCGCCTCGGCCGGAAGGAGAACGAGATCGCCGTCCCGACTGTCACCGCCTTCCTTCAGGGCCGCCAGAATGTCACGGCCACCCAACAGCCCCGCGATCGTGACAGATTCGCCGAAATATTCGTTGCGTACCTGAACCACCTGGACGTCAGCGCCGACCGCTGCGGCCAGGCGAGGGGCCCGATCTCGAAGAAATGGGGCCATTGATCCTCCTGTTACCACACGAATGCGACGACCGTCGTAGCGGGGCACGGACGCCAGTCCCACATCGAACGAGTCGACGAAACGGCGAATCGCACCCACACCGTTCTCATAGAGTGCTCCATCGTCGTAATACCCCACCGCAGGAATCGGGCGCCCGGCGATCAGATACATCTCGTCCGCGGCATAACACCAACCCACACCACGTTCCGCGAGGCCTTGCTCGCGCGCCTGATCCACACGGTCGATGGCAGCCGCCGCTTCGAGTGACGTCAGATGACGCACTGGGCGATTCAGGTTGTAGCGCGTAAGGCCGACCGGCACGACCGAAAGAGAGAGAATGGCCTCTCCCAGACCCCAGAGGTCTTCGATCGTACGATTGAGGTGCAGCGCGTCGTTCCACTCAGGACAAAGCACGATCTGGGTGTGGACTTCAAGCCCTCCGTCGATCAACTCGCGAAGCTGGTCCATGATGATCCCCGCTCGCTGATTGACCAGGAGTCGCTCCCGCACCTCGGGCTCCGTCGCATGGACGCTCACGTAGAGCGGCGAGAGCCGCTGGTCCACCAGCCGCTGAAGTCCTTTCGGCCCCAGGTTGGTGAGCGTCACGTAGCTCCCGTACGTGAACGACAGCCGGAAGTCGTCGTCCTTTACCCACAACGTCTGGCGCGCGCCCTCCGGATTCCCGTCGATGAAACAGAAGACACACTTGTTGGCACATTCCCGAATGGTGTCGGGCGCCGGAATGATGCCGATGGGGTCCCCGGGCTCTCGTTCGATCTCATACACGACTGCCTCACCGGAGGGAGACAGGGTCTCCAGTTCCAGATCGGTGTCGGAGAGCAGGAAGGTTAGGTCGATCCCATCACGGACTCTCTCACCGTTGATGCGTACGATTCGAGAGCCGATTTCGAGATTCAACTCTTCGGCGATACTTCCAGCTTCGATTTGGGCGATACGAACCACAATGACCTTGCGCGGACGAGCGGGGGGCGCCCCCGTAAGGGCTGGCAAAGCTAACCGGCCCTCATCGTCTCAACAATTTATCGCCTTGACCGGAGCCACCCGATCGACGCAGCTTCGAA
Organism: Gemmatimonadota bacterium; assembly: GCA_027623325.1. Classification (GTDB taxonomy): domain Bacteria; phylum Gemmatimonadota; class Gemmatimonadetes; order Longimicrobiales; family Gaopeijiaceae; genus UBA2589. The sequence goes on along the minus strand of JAQBXY010000025.1, from coordinate 41,955 downwards.
ACCCTGAACTGAGGTGGGTGTCTCACCTTTGAGGTGGGGTCTCACCCTTGTGGAGGTCGGATGACGGCGAGCTCTTCCGAAACGGTGCGGTCGAGGTGGGGAGGACGATGACAGGAAGACAACAGGCCTGCTTCGCAGGGCTGCTCGCGACCCTCGTCGGGCTCGCAGGATGCGAGGGCGTCGAGCAAGTTCAGGACCGATTCAGAGACCTCACGCCCTACGAGGCCTATCAGGAGTCGCTGAGAGAGGCCGGCCTCGACGGCACGGCGCTCGGTCGTGATTGGCTCACCGCCGGGCGTGCGGCGGTCGAAGCAGCAGCACCGGTCTCCCTTCCCTTCGAGGAAGAGGGCTTCATCACGCCCGAGGAGCCGGGAGCGATGGCCTACCGAATCTCGGTCGGCCGCGGCCAAAGATTGACCGCCGAGGTGCAACTGGAGAGCGGCGAAGGCATTCGAGTCTTCATCGACCTGTTCCGTGTGCCGACTTCCGAAGACGATCGTCCCCGGCCGATCTACTCTTCGGACACTGCGCCTGAGGCGTTCGTGCACGAGCCCTGGCGGGGCGGCGACTTCATTCTGCGTCTCCAGCCAGAGCTTCTCCGTGGAGGACAATACCGTGTGACGCTCAAGCTGGAGGCCCAACTCGCCTTCCCGGTCGAGGGGCACGGCATGCGGGCGGTCCAGAGCGTCTTTGGCGTGGACCGCGACGCCGGCCGTCGCAGGCACGACGGCGTCGACATCTTTGCGCGAAGGGGAACGCCCGTACTCGCAGTGGCGGCAGGCCTGGTGAATCGAGTCGACGTAACCAATCTGGGTGGCAAGGTCGTCTGGCTACGCGACCCGGCACGCAACTCGAACATCTATTACGCACATCTCGACAGCCAACACGTGGCCAGCGGCGATCGTGTAGAGGTCGGCGACACGGTAGGGTTCGTCGGAAACACGGGGAACGCGCGCACGACGCCGCCCCATCTGCACTTCGGGATCTACCGGCGCGGGGAGGGTCCGATCGATCCAGCGCCGTTCCTGCGGATGCCATCGGGTACGTTGGCCGAGATGAGCGCCGACCTCACGCTACTCGGCGATTGGGTGCGCTTGCGCACTGAGGGCATTCGCCTGCGTTCCGCCCCTGGGACAAGAGCCCCGGTGATTCGTGAGCTGGGACAGTACACGCCACTCCGCGTTCTGGGTGGTTCCGGTGAGTACTACCGCGTGAGCTTGCCCGACGGCGCGATGGGTTACGTCGCAGCGCGGCTGACCGAGTCCGCCGATCAGCCCGTCGCATCACAGGTTGTGGCAAGCGGCGAATCGCTCCGGACGCGACCGGACCTTGGCGCTCCCGTCCGAGCGACTCTCGAGTTCGGCACGGAAGTGCCGATCCTGGGGCGGTTCGACGGCTACCTGTACGTGCGGGCGCCGGACGGATTCACCGCGTGGATCCAGGACGCGGCGCAGCAGCAGGACTGAGTCATACCCGCCGAACGCCCGAACGAGTGAGGGGTTCCGGGGGTGGAGGGGGAGGCCCCACCACCCCCGGAGACTTCGACGCGGCCGCGGCCGGTCCCCTACGGCGCTCGTCCCGTCAACGGCCCACGTAACGCACCCAGCGCCCGGGCCCGAGGTTACCTACGTCCGTGGTGGGGCGGAGCGCTAACCGCTCGAGAAGGGCCTCGAGCTCTGCCTTGTATTCCTCGGGTAGCGGGCGAGTCCTGACAAAGCCTGCGATCGGAATCATTTGGCCATGCTCAGGAGCCGGGTGATCCACCCGGACGCGTCGCAGCGCGACCATCGACATCGCGATCGCTTCGGGTGTGGCCTCGGTGCTTCGCAGCAGGATGACATCTCGGCCGCGTTCGCGAATGATCAACGCGCGTGCATCCACATCGGGGAACGTCTCGGGGATGGCGACGAAGACGCCGGTGGCACCTTCGTTCTGCGCGCTCACGGGAGCGGCACACAGGCTCGTCAGAGCCAGCAGCACGAAGGGAAAGAGTCGGGACGACTGGATGGCGTGGGGCATGAGGTACGACTCCTGAAATGAGGTGTGGGAGTGACGAGGTAGGGCTCTTTTTGGCGGCCGGGATGGACTCACCATTGTTCGTCGGACGCCGACGAGCAGAAGAGCAGTTGGGCGCTGTAGATCTGGCCAGTGCCTAGATCGAATGTCACCAGGTAGTAACAGACGGAGCCACCGGTCGACGGCGACCCGACGGTCACCTGGCCGGTCGTCGGACCCGTTTCACACGGAGACTGCGAGGAAGGATTCGCCGTCGAGGACTGGATGGCCTGCCCCCAGTTCGAGACGCCTGTTCCCTGGAAAAACTGCCACGCCGCGGTGTGGAACGAGCTGCCACGAACCGTGAGCCCACATGTATGGTCCGTGTGCACGGGCGCGAAGGCACTGATGAACTTCTTCTGACCGAAGTCGAATAGAAACGGTATGTAGTCTTGCTCTTTCGCCACTTGGTCGGCGAGATACTTGTCCTCGATCGTGACGCGCGCCGTGGTTTCGACAGAACCGACGTTACCGATGTAGGACTGCTGCCCCTCCGCCCACGCCATGCCGGTGTAGAATCCCGTAAGTGTCTTGGCTCCGAAGATCGCCTGTAGAGGCCGGTCCAGGTCTCCCCCCACCTCGGTGGCTTGGGGTCCGTCCGCCGGCTCCGGTAGGCGTTCGTTGATCGTCGTGGGACTCAGGACCGCCCGATCCAGCGGCGGCATATGGAAAGCGAGCGCCTCGATCGCCTCTTCGGCCATGGGCTCGAGCGGGGTTGTCGCCTCCTCCGTGCAGGCGGCAAGGGCAAGGGGAATTGAGAGAATGCGGAGTGCGGAACGGACGTGGTACATGGATCCTCCAGGTGGGTTGGTGAGTGCCTGGCAGGTGATCCGCAGCGGAGACTTAGGTGCAGGAAATGCTCAAGCGTAGAACGAGGCTGCGAACAAAGGGGTGGGCCGCGCGGGGATCGAATTCCGGTCCCACGACGGTCACTTCTCCGGGCTCCGCGGAGACCGCGGTGAAATACCCGAGAAAGGGATGCGGCAGAGCCGCGATGACGGGGGCGCCCGTGGGGCCCAAGTGGTGGACGCGTAGCTCCTGGAGGCTCGTCTCGTCCTCGACGTGATGCGTCACGATGAGAGTGATCTCGTCCGGGGTCACCACAGAGACGGAGGTGATCGCAGACGGGTCGACGACCAGAGGCTTTGAAGTCGTTTCGCGTCGGCCCCACAAGGCCCACTGGACCGACTCTCCGCGTCCGACGACGAGCCATGAGGTTGCGACGTTCGGTCCCGTGTCCATGGCGCGAATACTTCGGACACGATCTCCCGGCTCCGCCACAAACACGCGTTCAGCTCTAGCGTCCCGCCCACCCTCAGGGAGGATCCGCAGGGAGACGCGTTGGTACTCATGATCCTCGTCCAAGCCGCCGACACCGACCCGAAGACCACCATTGGGAGCCGGGAAGAGGGCGACTTCATCGATCCAGTCCTCGGCCACCGAGCGAAAGGACCAGGTCCCGCCTACGCGCTCGTAGAGCATGGCTCCGATCGTTCGGTCGTCCGCGTGGAAGGGTACGACCCAAGCCACACCACGTCCCGATGCGGTCAGCGGCGAAGACGTCGGGAAGTGGAGTTGCCCGCCGGGCGGCACGATCAGATCCTCGGAGGTGGTCCACTGCCCTCCCTGGGACTCCGCGTATACGATCCGCGTCGTTTCGGTGCGATCACCTTCGCGCTTCACTTCCTGGAGTAGCCAGGCCCATCGATCGGCGCCGAGCGGAGCGAGGCGGACCCATCCAACGCTGCGAAGCCCCTGTGGCTTGTCCACGGTCTGGACCGTTCCGTTTCGGACGAACGCTCCTACGAATCGTTCGTCGTTGACTCTCGTTACGCTGCCGTCGGAAGCGAAGCGCCACTCGTAGGTGGGCGCCCCCGCGATCAAGAAACCCCCCTCAATGGGATGGATCGCCTGAGGTTCGACGTACAGCGGGTCGCCATCGGGCAGCGCTAGGCCGAAACGCTGGCTCTCCTCCGCTCTACAGACGCCCCCGGTCGCACCATGCGGCGTCGAAAACGGCGCGGCGCCGGAGGGGGCGCATCCTACGAGCCCGTAGCAGATCAGGAGGGCCGCAGCTGCGCGAATACGGTTGTGTTTGCTCGGGGTCGCCAGCACGTACACTCCTCATTCGGGACTTCACACGAGCAAGGATGTCGACGCTGGTGGGGATGTTACATGTCGCTATGGGACCGCGTCATTCGGTCCAGGAAGGCGGTCACAACTAGGTCCATTACGGCACCCGACATCAGCGACCCGACGACCCAGGAATCGGCACGCCGATGTCGGGCACGGCCGCCCCCGTCAATCGCCGAACCGCGGCCTCGATGACAGCCGGGTCCGCCACGAAGACCGTCTCGTCTCGGAACATGACTCGATGGACCCACATCAGGCTCGTGCGGTAGTCCCCGCCCGGAGTGGGTACTCCGGACCACCGCGGATCCATCGTCCATGTCTCACCGATCTGCTCCGCGACCAGGCGGGTCGCTCCAACGTGGGCGGTAAAGTCCCCCCACACATTGAAGAGCAGCGCACGAACCTCGATCGCCACGACCCCCGTGAGCGCGACCAGGTTGACATCACCGTCGTAGTCCGGAGGGTTGATCTTGACGCCGCTCGGTCCGGTGAACACGACCCCCATCGTGGAGTCTTGAACGATGATCCATCGATTCCGCAGCGTTGGGTGCTCGAGGATGACCGGTCCGGTCCGGAACAGACGGGGTCCATCCGCCTCGACGAAGATCGCGGACCCGCTCCGGCCCAATTCGACTCCTCGCTGGTTCGCAGCGAACACGAAGTCTTGTGCCGCCACGGCGGGGGCCGCGATCCAGAACGAGAAGAGCGCGCTGAACAGGGTACGGTGGAGCCTGGTGCGTCGATCGGCCACGGCGGTCTATGAAGTGTCTGGGGTCTCACCGACGAGCGTCGGAATCGACGCACATCATGGCCGTGGAGCGCGCCCCGGAGCAAGCCGCGTCTGCAGAGGTGTTGTCCGTCAGCTAGTCAACGGCGTAGCCTTGGGCACACAGAAGCCAACCCGCAGAGCCAGAGGAGACCGCCGACTTGAGCGCTGCAGAGATCGAGGCGCAACTGCGAAAGGGCGCGACCGAATGGAATCGGTGGCGAGAGAAGTATCAACTTACGACGATCGACCTGAGCGGGACCACACTCGAGAACGCCGATCTTCGCGGCGCGAACCTAATCGGGGTGAACTTCAGCGGCGCCGACCTTTCGGGGACTCGATTCGATCGGGCCATCATGTCCGACACGAACTTCGTGAGTGCCCGCCTGCGCGGGGCCTACTTCATCGACGCCAACCTCAACAACGCCGTCTTCGTTCGCGCCGACCTCACCGGCGCGGAATTGTCACGTTCCGACCTGAGGGGAGCCGACTTTCGTGAGGCTGAGCTCGGTGGATCGACGTGGAGCGGCGCGACGATATCACGGAAGACCCGCTTGCACCGGATCCGATTCGATCCCTCGCATCGCTCATTCAGTGACGGATCGGACACCATCCATCTTCCGCGGCGAGATAGGATTCTGAATTGGGCGCTCATCCGGATCGCAGGTGCCCTACCGCTGTTCGAGGTGTCGTACCTGGGCCTCACGGGAGCCATCCTCATGATCACGGGCGTGGGATACCTCAATGGGTCCGCGCTTGCCGAACAGTTCGATCGGCCCGTTGCCCTGCCCGACCGTCTCCTCTGGCTACTCCTGTCTTCCTTCCTGCTGCTCATCGGCAGTTCGATGTACCGATTGGCGTGCCCGCCGCGCGTTCAGGAGTTTTCTGAGACTCAATGGGTGGAACAGCACGGACGGCCCCGGATCCAATACCTCGCAGAGAGCACAATCCGAAAATGGCAGAAGTCGACTGCGCTGTTCATGTTCAGCGGTGGCGTCCTCGGGCTGGGATTGCTCTTCGAGCGAGTTTGGGTAGCAATGAGTTACGTGATCGCCGAACTCCAGAGGTGAAATGAAATCAGCACCGCGGATTCTCGTCGCCCTTCTCTTCTTCTGCTCGGCGCCTGCCATGTCCGCTCAAACGAGTCCCCCTGCCCCGCTGGAGACCGTCCGCAACTTTCAGGTGGTCTCAGACCGCCTCGCGTCCTCCGGGCAGATCACGTACGACCAGATTCCGCTCATTCACGAGGCCGGGTACGAGGTGGTCATCAACCTCGCCATCGCCGACGAAGCCCGGAACGGGCAAGAGGGTTTCCTCGTCGCCCAGGAAGGTCTGACCTACGTGCACATTCCCGTCGATTGGGAACAGCCGACACTGCGCGACGTCGACATGTTCTTCGACGTCATGACGGCGAACCAGGAACGCCGCGTCTATGTCCACTGCTTCGCCAACATGCGCGCGTCCGCCTTCGTGTATCTGTTCCGGAGCCTCATCCAGGGTGTGCCGGAGGCGGAAGCCCGCGCGACGATGAATCAGGTGTGGGACCCGGCCGATCAACCCCAATGGGCTGCTCTCATCGAGCGGGCCAAGGTCCAGTATGGGGGCGGTCGCTAGCGACCTATGGTGAACAGGTCGTCCAGGTTCCAGTTCCCGTTATGGACCCGCCAAGCGTTGTACAGCCACCGCTCGCGATCAGCGTTCCGTTCACGGTGGTCGTCGACCCGGTGAAGAGCCTCAGCAGTCCACCGACCGTGAGCGAAGTTGCCCCCAAAGGCCATTAAGCCTTGGGGGGCAACTCCTTACCACAGAGCGGGAGACCGGGTTCGAACCGGCGACCCTCAGCTTGGGAAGCTGATGCTCTACCAACTGAGCTACTCCCGCATTGGCACGAAATGTAGCGGGCCCTTTCGGGCGGTCAAGAAAAGCGGGCGGCCCGGATAAACCGGACCGCCCGCCTCATTCAAAGACCGTTACGACGTTAGCCGATCGTCAGCGCGTAACCGTACCCGCCGACCATCTGAGCGGAGGCGAACTCCACCTGGAAGACTTCCGCCATGTCGGCAGCACCAACCGTGACCGGCTCGGTTACCGTGCCGATTGCGGACCCGTCATCGGCGTAGAAGGTGAACCGAATCGACACCGATGCACCCGCAGCGAGCTTCTTATTGATCAAAGATCCACTCACCATCGCGCCGCCAGCGGAGTATCGCTGGAGCTGAAGGTCGTTCATGCTCACGTCGAGGCCGTCGACCGTCGAGATCGCCGACTGGGTGGTCGCCTGGTCGCCGTTCTGGTTCGCGGCCTGAGCCAGGATCAAGTAAGCATTCTGACTGTTCGGGTCGAGCGCGATCCACCGCTGCGCCACCGGGGGTACGTCCGCATACAGCGAGTCGAGCTGGAGCGAACGCGCCCACATCTCGATCGCGTCACGGTCGTTGCGGCTCACGCCGGCAGCCTTGCCGAACGCTTGCCCGGCCATCGTGTAGTCGCTGCCCTGGTAGAAGCCGACGCCGATGGTGAAGAGGTCCTGGGCGGAAAGCCCCGGAGCCGCCATCAGCTCCTGGTAGACGACGAAGGCTTCCTCATCGTTGCCCATCTGCCCCAGGATCGCCGCGAGCCCGCGCTTGAGTTCGACGTTGCCCGGATCGGCTGCCGAAAGTTCGCGGTAGGTGACGACTGCCTCCTCGAAGCGACCAGCGTCGGCCAGCACCTGGGCCCGCAGGAGCGGCAGATCCGCCACCTGTTCCTGCCATCCGGCCATCGTCTCCTCGTCCGCCAAACTCGCGACATCTGAGTCCATGAACGCCAGGGCGGCGTCGAGGTTCTCGATGGCCGCGTCGTGCTGACGGAGCTGCGCGTAGATCTGGCCGAGGGTGATCATCGCTTCCGGGCGATCTCTGTAAATCGCGTTCGCACGCTCGAAGTAGACCGCCGCCGCCTCGTAGTCACCGGACTGAACATGAGGGGTCGCAAGATCGTACTGGTCGAGCCAGGCACCCTCACGGATATCACCGAAGGTGAACTCGTACAAAGGACGAAGCTCGACCGCGTGATCGAAGTGGGCGGAGGCCGACTCGTAGTCGTCGACACCGATCGAAGCGAGCGCGGCGAGTCGGTGGGCGAGGGGGTTGCGCCCGTCCTCCGCGATGGCGGCCTGAGCGCTGGCGAGCGCTTGCTCATAGTGCATCCTGGCCTGTGCGGGGTCGTCGGCGTCTTCCGCATCGTCCAAGGCCCGCTCCGCGGCGCGTGTGTTCTCGGTATCGCGAGGGTTCTCACCGGCACCGATCGAGCCGCTTCCACCTCCGGCCTGAGGCGTGCCGCCGCCCCCAGTCCCACCACCTGACGCGCAGCCGGTGAGTCCGAGACCGATCACCATCGCCAGGACGAGTCCGTATCGGATCTTCATCCGGGTTCCTCCATTGGGGTCACGTTGTTAGATAGACCGAATAACTTAGAAGGGCTCCAAAAGCCCGCCAAGGGCCAACGGCGGCCACATTCTACCCGCTCGTACGCCCTCATCGCTTCGATGTTGCAAAGACCTTGCCGGAGCCCGAACAGTCAGCGCCCCAGATAGGTGAGAATCCGACTCGCAAGCGCGTCGGAGAAGCCGGGAACGCGGGCGATCTCCTCTTTGGTGGCGTCGCGCACCCCTTTGAGCGAACCGAAGCGCCGGAGAAGCACGGTCTGGCGCTTCGGCCCGACCCCCGGAATCTCGCCGAGCTCGCTGCGGAGCGTTCGTTTGCTGCGCAGTTTTCGATTGTAGCGTAGGGCGAATCGGTGCGCTTCGTCCCGGATTCTCTGCAGTACGTGGAGCGCTCGGTCTCGACGATCCAGGCGAATCGGGTCCGCACGCCCGGGGGTGAACACCTCCTCCTCCTTCTTGGCCAACGCCACCACCGCGACGTCCGCCAGATCGAGTCCGCGGAGCGCCGAAACCGCGGCGCCGAGCTGTCCCTTGCCACCGTCGATGACCACGAGATCCGGAATCGGGCGACTCTCGTCGAGACAGCGTCGGAAATATCGCCCGACCGCCTCCTCCATTGAGCGGAAGTCGTCGTTTCCCCACGCACCCTTGATGCGCATGTGTCGGTACGCGGCGCGGCGCGGTTCACCGTTCTCGAACACGACAGCGCTTCCGACCGTTTCCTCCCCCTGGAGGTGGGAAATGTCGAAACACACCATCAGGCGCGGCACGATCTTGAGGTCGAGCTCGTTCTGTAGACTGAACAGGGCTTCTTCGGCTCGATCGGCGGCGTATTCCAAGGCCGTCACTCGATCCTCGAGCACCTGACGAGCGTTCTGTTCGGCGAGCTCGAGGAGACGCCTCTTCTCGCCCCGCTGAGGTACCGCCACGCGAACGATCCGGCCCGCCGTTTCGGTGAGGATCTCCGACAGCAACGCCCGATCCGCGAAATCGGTCGGTAGGAGAACGTCGCGCGGAAGATCGGCGCTGTTCGCGCCTCCATCTCCCAAGTAGTGGCGCGATACGAGTGAGCTGAGGAGGTCCGCGTCCGATTCCTGTTGTACCTTCGCGAAGCGCATCGCGGATCGGCCGAGAAGGAGCCCCGATCGAACCTTCAGGACGATTCCCGCCCCGATCTCACCATCCCGCGCGATACCCACGACGTCGACGTCGCCGCCTTGGGCCTTGTGGACCCTCTGCTGCTGAGCCAGACCATCGAGACCCACCACCACATCTCGCATGAGAGCGGCGCGCTCGAAGTCCAGCGCGGCCGACGCCTCCCGCATTCGCCCCTCGACTTGAGCCCGGAGTTCCTCCGTCTGACCCTCGAGGATCTTCACGATTTCGTCGGTCATCGCTCGGTATTCGGCCTCGGTCTGCAATCCTACGCAGGGCGCAAGGCAACGCCCGATGTGGTAGTCGAGGCAGGCGCGCTCCGGCCGCTCTTTCGGCAAGTCGTAGCGGCACGAGCGAACGGTGTGCAGCCGCTTGATGACTTCGAGGGCCTGTCGCATGGGGCCGACCGCCGTGTAGGGGCCGAAGTACCGGCTACGATCGTTCTTGACCCGCCGCGTCACGTAGACGCGGGGAAACGGCTCCTGGACGGTCACCTTGATGTAGGGGTACTTCTTGTCGTCGCGCATGAGAATGTTGAAGCGCGGACGATGCTCCTTGATGAGATTGGCCTCCAGGATCAGGGCTTCGGCCTCACTCCCCACGACGATCGTTTCCAGATCGTCGATGAGCTTCACCAGTTCCCGATTCTTCGGGCTGAGGTCGGCCTCTCGCTGGAAATAGCTTCGGACCCGCGCCCGCAGCGCCTTCGCCTTGCCCACATAGAGCACCTGGTTTCGGTCATCACGAAACAGGTAGACACCGGGCTCGGTCGAGAGCTTCGCGAGGCGGTCACGGGGTACGGGCACGGCCTACGACTTTCGCGCCGGGCTCAGCCCCATGAGGGCCGTCACCGACAGGTACACGAGCCCGAACGGTAGGAGCGTCTCCAGGGCCGAAACCACGGGATGGGCCGCAGGGAGCAACGTCTGGAGCGTCACTCCGGTCAAAGCTCCTAGAGCCGCAGCCAACATCATGCGCGTGACGACTCCAGCCCCGGGTCCATGGGGACCGATGCGCGCATTCAACGCCCGTGTCAGGAGTCCCAACTCGAGCCACGCCCCGATCGCCGATCCGAGCGCCAGGCCCGCCGCCCCCAGACGGAGGCTCGCAAAGCCGAGTTGATCCGCGGGGATCATCAGCGCGACCCCGAAGGCGATCGAGACGGCGACGCGCAGGTACGCGATCCTCGCCGGAGTCTTGGTCTCGCGGAGCGCATAGAACGCCGAGGATAGGACTCGGGAACTCGCAGACGCGGGGATCCCGAGCGAATACCCCGCGAGGACGCCCCACGTGATGAGCGTCTGCGTGGAGCCGAACTCTCCCGTCTGATAGAGTGCCCCCACCACGACGTCGCCGAGCGTCACATAGGCCAGAGCGGCCGGAATCAGAAAGTACAGCGCACGCTTCAGCGAACGACCCACTCGACTCGCCAGAACACGCTCAGCCTCGCCCCGCATTCTCGACATTTCCGGCAATTCCGCAGCCGCCACACCCGTCCCAAACAGCGCAATCGGCAGATTGCTGAAGGTCTGGGCGTACCCCATGACCGCGACCGCCCCCGGGACGAGGCGCCCCGCGAGAATCAGGTCGATCCAGCCGCTCAGATTCACGACGCCCCTCGCGGCGACCACGGGCAGGAAGTTACGGACGGCCTCGGCGACGCCGTCTACACCGCGACCGAGAGATATCCGCATGCCCCCAAGGTGGCCCACAAGAAACGGCAACTGTACCGCCAGGGTGAGGGCTCCCCCGCCCAGCGCTCCCCATGCCAAAGCCACGACGAGCGCGGGACCTCCCAATCCCATGTACAGCGACCCACCGACCATGGCCGCGATCATCGCAAGATTCCAGAACACCGGTGCTACGAACGAGATGAAGAACTTCCGATGGCTGTTGAGAATACCGAGCGCCCACGCCGAGATGACGAACAGCCCCGACATGGGAAAGAGGATTCGGATCAGGGTGATGGTGAGGTCCTGGATGGCCGGCGCCCACAGCGGAAAGAAGAGCCGTACGAGCACGGGTGCGATGGCGAAACCGACCAACGTGAGTCCGCTGGCGAGAAGGGTCAGAATACCGAGGGCGGCGCCGGCGAAGCGCCGCGCTTCCTCCTCTTTGCCTTCTGCGAGAAACTCCGCGTAGACGGGGATCATGGAGGCCGATAGCGTCCCCTCCCCCAGAAGATTCCGGATTACGTTGGGCATCCGCAGCGCCGCCCACCAAGCGTCGGCGAAGCCACTCGATCCGAAATAGTGCGCGAATATGCGCTCGCGGACGAAGCCGAAGATCTTGCTGAGGAAGATCCCCGCGCCGACCTTGGCGGCCGCTCTGGTTTCGCCGGCGGGGCCCTTCGGCCCGTCGCTAGGCTGAATCGTCACCCGGCGGGAGCGAGCCGCCCTCCGCGTCGCGCCGCTCCGTCAGAAGCTTGTGAACGAACTGACCCTCTTCGTCGAGGCGAAGAACCTCGCTGGTCAATCGCTCCATCTCTCCCTCGAGGTACGCGAGGCGCTCTGCCGTCAGGTCCGACGAACCATCCAGACTGCGGCGCTCGAGCCGGGACGCGAGCGCCCTGCCCACCTGAGAATCGAGGACGATCGCCAGGAGGGGGATCAGTACGACCAGCACGAGGATCAGCTGAAGGAACATGGCTTGAAGTTAGACCGCCGCGTGTATGGGAAACAGGCTCTCTGATTCACTTACGCACCCCGATCAGTCGAGGTTCACCTCGAATCGTTCGTAGACGGCATCAAGAAACGCGCCGCCGTAACGAGCCAGGAAATACGTCGGGTTCTGGACCCGCTCTGCCGGCTTCCCAGCGGGATACAGATGGAGTTGGGCCTTCTCGAGCTGGGAAAGCATGATTTCGCTTTCCCGCTTCACCGCTTGGAGGATCTTCTTCTCGACGTTATCCAGGGCCGCGAGAGACTGGCTCCGCAGGTGTTGCACCGGTCCCTTCAGAGTCGGATCGAGCGCGGCCGCGGCTTTTTGTAGTTCACCGACACCGCCCCCGATGGCCCCTCGAAGCTTGCCCAGTGCCGCCCGAATGTCGCCCGGGACCTCCTCGCGCGCGATCTCGCTCGCGATCTCGTGGAACGGTCGGCGCAGAGACTCAGGCGCGACTCCGAACTTGTCCAGAACCTTTCGGATTTTCGTTTCCACGGGGGTCGCCGCCCAGCGTGGATACACGACGGGCATCCCGACTCCGTGCGCCTCGAAATAGCTCTTTAGTTGAGCGAAGTAGGCCATCTCACCTGGTCCACCGACATAGGCGAGCGTCGGAAACACCACACTCTCGACGACCGGCCGAAAGAGCACATTCGGACTCAGCACCGAGGGGTCTTCCTGGCACGCCGAGCGGATCTGGGCCTCCGTGAGCACCTGTCCGGATGTCCGAAGTCTGAAAGAGTCTCCTTCACGATAGAGGCGCTCCCGACCCGACGGCCCCTCCATGAAGAGATTGACCCCGCCTTCCATGATCGGAACCTGGAGGTGGTACCCTGCAGCCTCGAGCTGGTCGGCCGTTCCTTGCAACACCGCTTCGTGGTCTGCCGAGCCCGATAGTTCACGAAGGAGCCATTCGGCCGAATGCTGCTTGAGGGCCGGATGAGCCGCGTCCGTGAAGAAGAGACCGTAGGGCCCGAGGATTCGCTGAAGCATCTGGTGAAAGCCCGCGGGCAAAGTCGCCCCCGGAGCGAAGCCTCGAATCAACTCGATATACGCGTCGCTAAATTCCGTACTTGGAACATGTTCCAAGAATCGATCGGCCACCTGCGCTGCGTCCGATCCGAGCGGGATTCGATGCAGAGAGGGGGCCTTTTCGGGGGTGGGCGCCTGTACCTCGAAGCGGTGGAGTTCGTTGTCGATCCCCACCATGTCCGTGTGGTTGGCTTCGGCCCAGTCGTGGTCATCCGATGCGACCCAAAAGAGCGGAAGGACTGTCTTCCCGAGTCGCGATTCCAGCGCTTCAGCCAGCCGAATCGCTGTCATCGCTTTGTAAATGCTGTACAGCGGACCGCCGAACAGCGCCGGCTGCTGACCCGTCGTGACCATATAGCCGCCCTCCTCGACAAACCGCTCGAGGCGCCCCTGATCTCCCCCCTCGGGAACGATGATGGCCTCGACCGCCCGCTCGCGCGCGGAGCCATCGAAACGGGAGTCCACCTCGGTAGCCTTCGCGACATACGCAGAGGCATCGCGGAAGTGGGAGCCGAAGAAACTCTCCACACTACGCTCGCCCGCGAGGTAGTCACGCACGACCTCAGAACCGGTCGGATGGGATACGATCAGGTCCATGTTACCCCTTGTGATACGGTTCTCCGCGCAGGATCGTCCCCGCGCGGTACAACTGCTCCGCAAGAAGGAGTCGCGCCATCTCGTGCGGCAGGGTCATCTCTGACAGCGACAATGCCTTGCGCGCTCGTTCCAACACGGCCCGGCCGAGGCCGAAGGCACCGCCGACAACGAACGCCACTCCGGGCGACGACCGCACTCCATGTTGCTCGAGATACCCTGCAAGTTCCCTCGAATCCATCCCCTGTCCCTCTCGGGTGAGCGCCACGATCTCGAGTTCTGACGGGATTCGCGCCAGAATGCGGTCCGCCTCTGCATCTCGTACCGCGTCGGGCGCGGTGTCTCGACCCGGGCCACCTCCTGCGACCTCAATGACTTCCAGCTTCCAATAGCGGGCGGCGCGCTTTTCGTACTCGCGGACAGGCGCGGAGAGGTCCTTTCGAACTCGTCCAACCACGACGACCAAGACCCTCACTCCTCGTCCCCGCGGGAAAACACAACGATGCGACTCCGCACTTCATCTTCTCCCCAGTCCCACGACAACTGTTGTCCGACGACCCAAGTCTCGCCCAAATCGGCCTCAAAGGCGACCATCTTTGCCGCGTCCTTTTCCGTCACGATGATGGGCCGGTTCCTCGCTTGGGCTCGCGCCGCCCGGGCATCTCGAAGGGAGAAGGTGTGGTGATCGCGGAAGGAAAGCAGGTCGGCACGCGAACCGCCGCGGGCCTGGACCTCATGAAGGAACGTGTCGGGACGTGCGATGCCCGTCACGACGAGTACGTCGGGGGGCAACCCGCCGCCGGGACACGGCGATATCAGCTGCTTGCCCAGCGGTCGAAGCGCTCCCGGTCCGAACACGACCGCGCCGAGCGGTGGCTTCTTGGAGGCGGTGAACGCCGCCACGGACCGCGCCAGACGTCGAGAGTCGTCGATGGTGCCCGAGCGGCGCGTGAGGATCACGACGTCGGCTCGTTCGAGTGCCTCGGGCGGTTCCCGGTACGGTCCGCAGGGCAGCAACCTGCCTGGGAAGCGATCTTCGACGGCGAGCAGCACGATGTCGAGCCCTCGCGCGAGACGCCGGTGCTGAAACCCGTCGTCCACGATCGCTACGTGGGCGCCCCCCTGACGTGCGGCAATCGCGCCTTGATACCGATCGGACTGGGTCAGGACCGGGAGCTGAGGCCTCCACGCTCGGTGTAACAGCGCCTCATCGGAGCCATAGCGGCCTACGATGACGGCGGGTCTTTGGCCGGCCTCCTGGACCGTTCCCGCGACCCACGACACGAACGGTGTCTTCCCGGTACCTCCCACCGCGAGATTGCCGACCGAGATGACGGACAGGTCCTCGACGGGGGAGGCGGGATGCCGGTCATGGCGCCGACTCTTGAGCCTCGTCGCGAGCCCCCAGCCGGTGGAGACGGGTGCGAGGAGCACCGAGAGCAGCGTCCCGACGAGACCCGCCTGGCCGGACCACCACCTTCGGGCAAAGCGCTCGACCCGTCCGTTCACTCCGCATCGCCCTGGATTCGTTGATTGAGCTGGCTTCCGATCTCCTCAGCGATGGTGGCCAACTCGACGCGACTCGCCGCACGCGGGATGTAGCGGGCGGGCAGATATTCGATCGTGATGGCCGAAAAGGGGCGCGGTACGAGAAAGCCGTCCCAGCTGCGAAAACGCCAACCCTTCGACGCCCGCACCGCGATCGGGATCACAGGAACACCCGTGATCTGAGCCGCGACCAGGGCACCCGGTTTGAATTCGCAAGCGGGGCCTGTAGGGCCATCCGGCGTCACCGCGAGGTCTCTCCCCTTCCGGGCGGCACGAACGAGTCCCTTGAGCCCCTTCATGCCCCCTCGTGTACTCGAGCCGCGCACTGCACCGAAGCCGTTTCGTTCGATTACGCGCGTGACGTACTCGCCGTCTGCATGCTCGCTGACGAGTACCACGATGCCTTCGTGCCGGTGGTAGTGCACAAGCGACAGCAGTTGGCCATGCCAAAAGACGAACATGACCGGCTCACCCGCCTCTCGGAATCGTTCGTACTCCCCGTGACCGTGACGACGAACGGTGGTGGTGAAAAAAAGGGCACTCACCAGACCCGAGCCAAGGACACCCGCGCTCTCGAAGCGGAGATCGCTCACGCCCGACCACGCTCGATGAGTTCCTCCGCCATAGCCGCCACGCGCCCGGCCGCACCCGGCGTCCCCAGCCGGTCGCGCACACGCTCGAAGCCGACCACTTGTTGTGACCGTATTTCACTCGTGTGGTCGAGAAGATCCAGAAGAAGGTGGCCGGCGGTATGGGGCTGGACCTGCTCCTGGAGAAGCTCCGGGACGAGCCGAGATTCGGCGACGAGGTTGGGCAACGCGATGTGGTCCGCCACCAACAAGTGCTTCCCGATCGCCATGGTTATGGGATTCGTGATGTAGGCGACAACATGCGGGGTGCCCTCGATGGCAGCCTCGAGGGTGGCGGTACCGGACTTGATGAGCGCGGCGTCTGCATGCCGCAAGAGAGCCCGCGCATCATCCACGAAAGGAAACCCCGTGCGGTGAAAGGCTGCGGCGTGAATCGAGGCCGCGCGCGAGAAAACGGGGAGGACGTCGCGGCGCGCACGGGCCACCAGATCTGCGATCCGACCAAAGGGCTCGATGTGGCGTCGGACTTCCTGTGCGCGTGACCCGGGCAAGATCGCCAGAAGGCGCCGAGAGGGGTCGAGTCCCCACTGTTTGCAGAACGACTCCCGATCCGGCACATCGTCCGAGCGTTCGAGGAGAGGGTGCCCGACGTAGGTGGCCTCCACGCCCCAGCCCCGCAGTAGGTCCACCTCGAACGGAAGGACGACCGCCACGCGCTCGGTGATCTCCGCCAGAGCCTTCGCCCGAGACGTCCTCCATGCCCACACTTTGGGGGGCACATAGTAGAGGACGGCGAGGCCCCGCTCCTTGGCGGCTCGAGCGAGCCGCATGTTGAGGCCGGGATAGTCGATCAGCACCACGAGGTCGGGGCGACGCTCGTCCATCAGGTCACAGATACGACGCTTGAGTTGCCAGCTGCCCCAGAGCTTTGGGACGACCTCGACGAACCCCATGACCGCCATGGTGTCGATGTCCTCGATTAACTCGACCCCCGCCGACCTCATCTCCGGTCCACCCGTCCCAACCAGGCCTGCGTCCGGATATCGACGCCGAAGCGCTTGTGCGAGAGCGCCCCCGTACTGATCGCCCGACGGTTCTCCTGCCAGGAGCAGGATCCTGGGGGCGCTCATGGCGTCAGAAACGCCAGCCCAAATACCAGATCGCGAGCAACGTGAGGACGAGAAGTCCCATGAGGCGCCCCTTCGCCATCCCCTTTCGCGCTGCGATCCAATTCTTCTTCCGGCGTCTTCTAGCCCGTATCAACGACATTCGATCAATTCCGTCGGGTCATGTGGTGATCCCTCGCTCACTCGCGCGGATGAACGCCACGAGGTGCCTCACCTCGGGAAAGCCCATGACTTCATCGTCGACACGATCCAGCGCCTTCGTCAAGCTGAGGTCGCTCTGGAAGAGGAGGCGATAGGTACGCTTGAGCGCCTTCCTCACATCTTCGGACAACCCCCGTCGGTCGAGGCCGACGGTATTCAGTCCGTAGAGCTTCGGCGGATTCCCCGCCGCGCGGCAATACGGGGGCACATCCTGAGGCACACGAGACCCACCCCCGACGAACGCGTGAGCCCCGATCCGAACGAACTGATGAATAGGGGTCACTCCGCCGACGATCGCCCAGTCCTCGATGCTCACATGCCCGGCCATATGAACGGAGTTGGCCAGAATGACGTGGTTTCCGATCTCGCAGTCGTGCGCGACATGGGTGTATGCCATGAGTAGGCAGTCGCTGCCCACGATCGTCCGGCCGTGGGCCGACGTCCCGCGGTTGAGTGTCGCGAACTCCCGAACAATCGTCCGATCGCCGATCACGAGGGTCGAGTGCTCGCCCATGTACTTCAGGTCCTGAGGATCGGTCCCCAGCACCGCTCCGTTCGCGAGAAAACAATCCTCGCCGACGCTCGTGTGCTTTTCGATCAGGACGCGCGGCCCGACATGGGTCCCCGCCCCGATGACCACCCCAGGGCCTACGAGTGCCCACGGTCCCACGATCACTCCAGGGCCCAGGCGCGCCTCTTCATGTACGATCGCGGTGGGGTGGACCTGGGCTTCGGGACGCACGTTCAACGCGGCCGCATCCTGCATGATCACTTATCCATGATCTTGGCCATGAACTCGGCCTCGGCGACGACCTTCCCATCCACGAGGCCGCGGCCCGCCATTCGGCAGACGCCCCGCCGGAACTGAATGACCTCCAGCTCGAAGAGCAGGGTGTCGCCTGGAGTCACGGGCCGCCGAAACTTGACGTTATCCATCGTCATGAAGTAGACGACCTTCTCTCCCATGTCGTCCACCTCGTCCATGAGGAGGAGACCGCCACACTGCGCCATCGCCTCGATAATCAGGACGCCCGGCATGATCGGGTGGCCCGGATAGTGGCCCTGAAAGAAGGGTTCGTTGATCGTGACATTCTTGATGCCGACGATGCTCCGTCCTGCCTCGAAGTCGATGATCCGGTCTACGAGCAACATGGGGTATCGGTGCGGCAGAAACTCCATGATCCGATTGATGTCGGCGAAGGGCGGTCCCGAGCGCCTGATGTGCTGACGAATGGCGCGAGCGAGGGCGACGTTCCCGGCATGACTCGGTCGTTCTGCGATCACGTGGGCGCTCAAGCGCCCCCCCAGGAGCGCGAGGTCGCCGACGATATCGCCGACCTTGTGACGCAAGAATTCATCGTCGAACCGAAGCTCTTCGTTAAGCACCGTGCTCTCGTCGAGGACTACCGTGTTCTCGATCGACGCGCCGAGGGCCAGCCCCCGCTCACGCAACGAGTCGGCATCGGCCCGGAATCCAAAGGTGCGCGCGTCGGCCAACCCCGACCGGAAGGTCGATTCATCGATGAGAAAGGAACCGTAGCGACGCCCGATCGCCGGATGGTCGAAATCGATCGTCGACGAGATTCTCAGCCCTTCGGCAGATGTCGCGACATAGGAGGACCGGCCACTCTCATCACTCGCCTGCACTACGCCGGAGACTTCGATGACAGCCGCCTCGACGTCTTGATCCAACGGCACCGCTTCATCGAGCGCCGCCAGAAAGTCTCGGAACGAGCCATCACGGATGGGGACCTCGGGTCCGGCCAGCTCCATCGTGACGTTGTCGATCGAGAGAGCCGCCAAAGCCCCCAGGACGTGTTCGACGGTCATGATCGTCGTTCCGTCTCGGCCCAGAGTCGTGCCGTGATCACTCCCGACCACAAAGTCGAGATCGGCAGGCACCTCGGGACTCCCCTCGACATCCACTCGGCGAAAACGTACACCGCTCCCGGGCTCAGCCGCCCGGAAGGTGAGCGACGCGCTCTCGCCGGAGTGGACTCCCGTCCCCTCGAGGGTTACGGACTTTGAAATCGTGCGCTGGGAAGGGCGACTCATAGCGCTTGCCTCACCGGAAGATTACGCGACCCGACAAAATAACGCCTCCGAAGAGACAGACACACGATAGGACACGCACCCTACTCCGAGGAAAGGCGCCGCATCTCCTCCTCCAACCGCTCGACCCGACGCTTGAGGTGGGAAAGTCGACCGAGGCGCGCCTGCCTTCTCAGGTCCTCGCGATGCGGTCGGGCCGGATGCCCGGAGACCGTCTCACCGGCAGGCACGTCACGCATGACCGTCGAAGCGACGACCACCCGAGCCCCATCCCCGATCTCGAGCTGGTTGATGACACCCGCCTGCCCACCCAGCCAAACGTTCTTCCCGATGCGTGTGGATCCGGCAACGCCGACGAGGGCAGCGATCAGGCTACGGGCCCCGACGCGCACGTTGTGAGCGATCTGGACGAGGTTGTCGATCTTCACTCCCTCACCGATGACGGTGTCGCCGAGGGAGCCACGATCGATCGTCGTGTTCGCGCCGATCTCGACGCCATCCCCGATCACACACCGGCCGACCTGGGGCATCTTGTGTCGCTCCCCGTCCACCTGTGTGTATCCGAACCCGTCGGCACCGAGCCGAGCGCCCGAGTGCACGATGACGTCGTCTCCGATGACACAGTCGTCGTAGGCAACGACGTGCGGATAGAGGCGGGTTCTCGCTCCGATCACCGTCCCTGCACCTAGTACGGAGTGCGCTCCGATGATGACGTCATCCCCCACCTGCACGCGGTCTTGGAGCACGGCATAGGGTCCCACGCTCACCCGCGAGCCGAATCGTACACCGTGTCCGATCACCGCCGTCGGGTGGATCCCGGGAGTCCGTTCTTCGGCGGGAAAGAACTGTTGGAGGAGCGTTCGGAGCGCGGGGTACGGAGCATCGACCACGACACGGGGAGTATCGGGCGCCAGTTCGGCCTCCAGCTCCGCCGATACCAGGTACGCGGCGCACTGCGACCCGGCTATACGTCGGAGGTATCGCCGGGACGCCAGGAAGGCGATCTGGGCTTCACCCGCCTCGCCCGCCGGGGCGATCCCGGAGACCTCGAGGTCTTGGTCACCCACGACCCGACCGCCTACGACTTCGCCGATCGATCCGAGCGTCAAGGACGGCCTCGGCGAGCTCTCGGTACGCGGATCGTTCAAGGAGGGCCTCGCTGTGCCGGGATGTGAAACGTCCCCCAAAGAGAGAGAGGGGCGGCAGAGGGGTCAATCCGCTTCGCCGCCCCTCCCCAACCGCTCTTCGGCGGACCCGTGTTACCGAGCGCCGCCGGGGGCCGCGCCTGTCGGCGATTGAAGTCTCGATATCACCTGCTGCGTGAGGTCGAGCGCCGGATCTGCCGAGATGATGGAACCGGCAGCCGCGTCCAGGATGAGGGAATAGGCACCCTCTTCACGCATCGATTCGATCACCGCGGTGATGTTATCCATGACCGGCTGGATGAGCGCAGCGCGCCTCGAATTCGCGAGCTCCTGGAGCTGCGCGGTACGCTGCTGGTACTGCTGAAACTTCTGCTGCAGCTGCTGCTCTCGGTTCGCCTTGGCCTCGGGCGACAACGTCAGCTGTTGCTGCTGGAGCGAGGCTTCCAGGTTCTCGAGTTCGCTCTCGAGTTGAGCGACCTCGACTTGATAGCTCTGCATTTCCTGATCGAACTGCTGCTGGGCAGCATCGGCTCCGGGCGCGCTGAGCAGGATTTCCTGCGAATTGATATAGGCGATCTTGAGCGCCTGCGCCTCAACGGCCCCTGCCGTGAGCAGAAAAGCCAGCGCCGTGAACGCGTAGGAGGTGCGTCGCATGATCTCGTACTCCATCTGGTGACTTGCAAGTATCGACCCGCCGCTCGGTCGTAGTCCAAAAGGGGCGGCAGGTTCCCGTGTTCCACACAACCGGCCGCGCCGGACCCATCGGCAGAGCCGGATAATTTCTAGAATCCCGGGCCCATCCGGAAGTGCAACTGCCAACCCGGCACGTCACGATCGAATCCGTAGGCGTAGTCGAGGCCAATCGGTCCGAACGGTGTTACGACCTGCACGCCAAAGCCCGCCCCTCGAAACAGGCTCGTGGGGTCGAACTCGCCTGGATCCCGCCAGACCGAGCCGGCATCGTAAAAGAGGCCCATGCCGATCTGGTCGTTGAGGCGGATCGCGTATTCAGCCGTGAGCGTGAAGAACGCATCTCCCAAGCGATCGATGTCGGTAATGTCCGCCGAGCGCTCCGCAAAATATCCGAGGGGCGTGACCGAGGTCTCGTCGTAGCCACGGAGATTCTGGCCGAACTGAACACCACCCATCCAGAAGCGGTCGAACGGGAAGGCTTCGGCGTCGCCGAAGACGGCGCCACCCTTCAGCGTGAGTCCCAATGCGAAGCGCACCCCACCACCGGTATCGCTTCCACCGAGGCGACCGACCGGCACCCACCAGGTCGCATCACCCAGCACCCGCGTGAAGTCTCCATCGCCGCCGAGGAACCCTCCGTTCTGCTCCACGTTGAGGTTCTGGCGCGAGCCGATGGTCGGGAAGAGCGGATGGTCGAGCGATTGACGCGTGATGCCGGCAGAGAGCTGACTCTGCACCCCAGGAGGGCGACCGAACAAAGAGTTGTCATCGACGTCGTTGAAGAGCTCATACTTCGTGCGCGAAATCCCGTAGCCAAGGAATACCCTCGTGGATCGTGCCGAGCGCCACGGGAAACCGACCCGGAGGTTCGTGCCGATTCTCCGCCGACGGCCGGATGAGAACTGAAAGAACCGGTCGCGAGAGTTGAAGAGCGAGATCGTCGCCGACGTCCGGGTCTGATACAGCGCCGGATCGGTGTACGCCAGCTCGAAGCTGTTCACGTACCGTCCGAAGTCCCACCGGAGCGTGCCCGCCTTGGCCTGGCCGAACAGGTTGGGCTGTTCATAGCCCACAAAGCCCGACAGGCCGATTCCTCCACCGACAGAGGTCCCGAAGTTGATGGAGCCCGTCTGCTTCTCGACGACGTTGAAGGTCACGTCGACGTCACCGTTGTCGAGCGGTGTAATGTCGGGGAACGGCATCGGTGCCTCGAAGAAACCGAGCGCCGAGATGTTCTGGTAGCTGCGCAGGAGTAGGTCCTGACTGTACACGTCGCCCGGCAGAATGAACATCTGATTCCGGATGACCCACTCGTACGTGTACTCGTTCCCCACGATCGAAACGCGGTTGACGATGGCGGGTGTACCCTCGGTCACCTGCCAGGTCGCATTGACCGTGCCCCCCTCTCCACCGGCATTGGCGACCACCGATACGACCGGATCGACACGGATGTACAGGTACCCCTCGTTCCGGTAGCGCTCTTGGACCGATTGGATCGCCTCGTTGAACGCCTCTGCGTCGAAGACCTGACCCACCTCATTGACCAACGCGCTTCCGCCGCCCAAGCCCAACGTCCCGAGAATTCCTCCTCCGCGACGAGCCCGGAACAGCCCCTCGAGTTCCGCGTCGGTGAACACCGTGTTGCCTTCGACGGAGAACTCACCGAGTCGATACTGGACCCCCTCGTCGACCGTGATCTCGACGCGCGCCTTTCCGGAGGCCGGATCGACGATCACCGTGTCGTTGACGATCCGGAAGTCGAGGTAGCCACGGGATCGGTACAGTCGAGGGAGGTTGCCTTCGAGATCCAGCGAGAAATCAATCTGATCGAACGCACCGGACCGGAACCACCAGAATCCTTCGGCCTTCGTGGTCATCGCGCCCGAAAGGTCACCGTCGGCGAGGCCCTCATTCCCGATGAACTGGACCTGTGCGATGGTGACGCGCTGGCCCTCCGCAACTTCGATGATCAGCTCGACTTCGTTGTCGGCGCCCGGAATCGGAACGACCCGGTCCACGATCTCTGCGAACGGTATCCCTTCGGATGCCAACTCCGCCCGGATGTAGGCCTTCGCGTCCAGGATGCGCTGCTGGTTGAGCGGAAACCCGGTGTTGAGGCCCGTGGTGTCGCGGACCTCTCGGACCGACACGTTCTGCAGCCCCTCGATGGCCACCCGGCGAACGATAGGCTGTTCATCTACCGTGATGACCAGGACGTAGGGGTCCTGCCCGCGTGCTCGGACGACAACATCACGAAATTGCCCCGTTTCCAGGAGCTCCTTGACGCCGCGCTGAACCGCCCGGTAGGTGATCTCCTGACCGGGCTGTACCGCGAATAGGGAGAGGATCACCTGCGCCTGGATGCGCTGATTGCCCTCGACGAGCAGCGTATCGACGCGCACCAAGCCGGTCTGATCGGCTTGAGCCACGACAGCTGTAGGAGATAGTGCCGCCATGACGGCGAAGAAGGCCGCCGCGAACGCGGTGGCCTTCCCCGAGGCTCGAAGGACTTCCTTGGCTGAATAACTCACGTCTTGGTCGCCGACTCCGCGCGGAGAATCAAACCTCTGTGGTCCGGATCGACATCCACTTCGACCTCGTCACCGCTGCTGAATTCGGACTGCAGGATCTTCTCCGATAAGGGATCCTCGAGATATCTCTGAATCGCCCTCTTGAGCGGGCGGGCACCGAACTTCTCGTCGTACCCCTCGTCAACAAGGAACGCGAGCGCGGCATCGCTGAATCGGAGCGTGATCCCCTCTTCCTCGAGGCGGGCACGTACGTCCACCATGAGGATGTGGATGATCTCGCCGATCTCGGCCTTGGTCAGAGAGTGGAAGACGATCGTGTCGTCCACGCGGTTCAGGAACTCCGGGTTGAACGCCCGCTCGATTTCCTTCGCCACCTTGTCCTTCATGATCTCGTAGTCGGTCTGCGGATCGGCGGTCTGGAAGCCCAGTCCGCCCTTTGATATGTCCCGCGTTCCGAGATTCGACGTCATGATCAGAACCGTGTTCTTGAAGTCGATCACGCGCCCGTAGTTGTCGGTCAGATGTCCTTCGTCCAACACCTGGAGGAGGATATTGAACACGTCAGGGTGGGCCTTCTCGATTTCGTCGAGCAGAACCACCGAGTACGGCCGGCGCCGAACGGCCTTCGTCAGGGCGCCCGAATCCTCGTATCCGACGTATCCCGGAGGGGCTCCAATCAGACGCGACACGGAGAACTTCTCCATGTACTCACTCATGTCGACGCGAATCAGCGCCTCACGATCGTCGAACAGGAACTCCGCCAGGGCCCGTGCGAGCTCTGTCTTTCCGACGCCCGTGGGGCCCGAAAAGATGAATGATCCGATCGGACGCCGAGGGTCTTTGAGGCCCGCGCGACTGCGACGAATGGCGCGACTGATCGCCTTGATCGCATCGTGTTGCCCGACGATTCTGCGATGGAGTTCGTCTTCCATCCGAACGAGGCGCTCGGACTCCGTTTGGCGAATTCGAGTCACGGGGATGCCGGTCCAGCGCCCGACGATGAACGCCACTTCCTCCGTGGTGATTTCCGGGCGATGCTGCTTGCGCTCTTCTTCCCAGGCGTCCTGTCGGACCCGAATGGCCTGACTGAACTCGCGCTCCTCGTCACGCAGATCCGCCGCGCGCTCGAAGTCCTGATCGCCGATGGCGTCTTCTTTTCGCTTCGCGATCTCAGCGAGCCGGATCTTGAGCTCCTCGACATCGGCCGGCGGGACCTGACTCGCGATACGCGCACGCGCCCCGGCCTCATCGATCACATCGATCGCCTTGTCGGGCAGGAATCGGTCCGTGATGTACCGGTCCGCCAGCTTCGCGGCCTGCTCCAGTGCGTCATCAGGAATCACGACACGGTGGTGGTCTTCATAACGGCCGCGCAGACCCTTCAGAATCTCGACCGTCTCCTCGACCGCCGGCGGGTCCACGATGACGGGCTGGAAACGCCGTTCGAGGGCGCCGTCCTTCTCGATGTACTTGCGGTATTCGTTCAGCGTCGAGGCTCCGATGCACTGGAGTTCACCCCGAGCGAGCGCCGGCTTGAGCATGTTGGACGCGTCGATCGCGCCTTCGGCGGCTCCCGCACCCACGAGCGTATGTAGCTCGTCGATGAAAAGGATCACCGTTTTGCTCGCCTGGATCTCGTTCATAACCGCCTTCAAACGCTCCTCGAATTGCCCGCGATACTTCGTTCCCGCGATTACGGCCGCCATGTCGAGCGCCAACACCCGGTGCTCCTTCAGCGACTCGGTAATTCCGCCCTCTGCGATGATCTGTGCGAGTCCCTCTACGATCGCAGTCTTGCCGACACCCGGCTCTCCGATCAGGACCGGATTGTTCTTCTTCCTCCGGCAGAGGATCTCGATCACACGTTCGATCTCGGAAGCCCGCCCAATGGTTGGATCGAGCTTGTCCTGCCGAGCGAGTTCCGTGAGATCTCGACAGAAGTGATCGAGGGCCGGAGTCTTCGATTTCTTGTCCCCGGGCTTGCCCGAGGTCGCGCTCGATGGCACGTCGCTTCCGCCACCGATGCCGGCCGGCTCCGACGGCGACACGTCGGATCCGAGGACCTTGAGCGTTTCCCCTCGAGCCTCGTCGAGCGTTACACCGAGCGAGTTCAGGACCTGGGCGGCGATCCCCTTCTCCTCGCGCAGAAGACCGAGCAGAAGGTGCTCGGTGCCAACGTAGGAGTGATTGAAGTCCTTGGCCTCGGCCATCGCGAATTCCAGGACCTTCTTGGCTCGCGACGTATAAGGGAGTTCGCCCAGCGCGATGGTCGCCTTGCCCTTACGGACGGACTCCTCGACCCGCTCATGGATCTGCTCGAGATCGATGCTGAGGTTCTGGAGCACGGCGGCCGCGACCCCCTCCCCCTCGCGGATGAGGCCGAGCAAAATATGCTCCGTGCCGACATAGTCGTGTTGAAGACGAATGGCCTCCTCGCGGGCCATCGCAAGAACCTTCCGAACACGGTCGGTAAAATTGTAGTTCATGACCCGTCAGGGCTGGTCGGAGAGATCGCTGTCGTCGGTCGCCTGGTCGCCCGTCGAAACGTCCCCCTCGGTGTCAAGGATTCGTCGCACATACGCGGCTCGGTGCGCGTCGCTTTCCGCTTGAGGAAGGTCACGACCGGCCGCCTGCTCGAGATGCGCCGGTTGCGTGAAGATCATCATCTTGTTCAGCGTGTATACACGGAGCTCCGGGAGTAGTTTCAGACTCACTCCGAGCCGCACTCCCGACAATAAATTCATCAATTCTTCGAAAGAGAGCGAGCGGGCGTAGCGCAAAAGCCCGTAGGCCCGCCATATCTTGTCCTCGGTGACGCCGCGGGCGTCGCGAAGCAATACTCGACGAGCTCGTAGCTCGTCATCTATGACCTTCCGGACCACCCGGTCGAGGTGGTCCACGAGGTCTTCCTCGGTCCGCCCCAACGTCGTCTGATTGGAGACCTGGAAGAAGTTGCCGACGACTTCCGAACCTTCGCCGTACAACCCTCGGAACGTCAGTCCCAGTTCTCCGAGGCCCCGTAGAGCCTTGCCGATTTCCTTCGTCAGAACCAGACCCGGCAAATGCATGAAGACCGATGCTCGGAGCCCCGACCCGACATTCGTGGGACAGCTCGTCAGAAACCCGAAGTCATTGTGATAGGCGAAGGGCAACTCGCGTCCGAGCTCTTCGTCGAGTCGATCCACCATTTCCCACGCCTCTTGGATCCGCAGCCCGGAAAGGAGGCTCTGGACGCGGAGATGGTCCTCCTCGTTGATCATCACACTGACCGGGTCCCGGCTCGACAAGTGCACCGCCGTTCCGTTTGCAGGATCCTCACCGGCTTCCCCGAGGAGATCGCGCGTCGCGAGGCGCCGTTCCAGGAGAATCCGACGAGTCCGCGCGTCGATCTTCGACATCACCAGGAGGGTTCCATCGCGCAGCATTTCGGACCGCTCGATCGAGTGCTTGAATTGACGGAGCACCGCCTCCCGGTCATTCACACGGGCTCGCGGCCCGAACGCATGCCCCTGGAGATTGCGCGCCAATCGCACACGTGTGGACAACACGATGTCCGCATGCGCACCGCTCGCCTCCAACCATCCCAATCCGTGATCGGGCAACGCATCGAAGTCGTTCATCGGCGGGGCGAACTCAGGCGGGCTCGAGGGCTCGGATCTGATCGCGCAACTCTGCCGCACGCTCGAAATCCTCAGACTGGATCGCCCGATGAAGGCGTCGTCGGAGACCTTCGAGTTTCTTCTCCATGTCGGACGCCGTGGGGTCGGGCGGCAGGTAGACCTTGCCCACGTGCTTCACGGCGCCATGGATCCTCTGCAGCAGCTGCGGCAGATGTCCAGCAAACGTCTCGTAGCAATGCGGGCAACCCAATCGGCCCGTCCTGCGGAAGTCCTCGTAGGTCAAACCACAGAAGGAACACTCTGTACCCGACATTCGCGGGTCCGCCGGCACGTCCTCCGTCATCTGAGCGATGACATCGATGAGGGGCAGATTGGAGATATCCGGCGCGTTCTCGAGCCCCTTTTCCGCGGCGCAACGCTCACAGAGGTGGTGCGTGGACATCTGATTGTTCACGATCTGCGTCAGGTGCACGACAGCGTCCGTCGCACCGCAGTTGTTACAGATCATGTCCGCCATCGCCGACTCCTCGACACGTGCCCGGCCCACTCGTTGTCGGGGGCTACACCGCAGTGGTCGGATGGAGCCCCCCAGCGGACAGTACGAGAACGCGGTCGGCACGACCCGCCAGATCCGGATTGTGCGTGACCACGACGAGAGAGAGCGCCCGCCGCTCGCGAAGGTCGAAAAGGAGGTCGTGGAGTTGCGAGCTGGTCTCACTATCCAGATTGCCGGACGGCTCGTCGGCGAGGAGCACAACCGGATCGTTCACGAGCGCGCGAGCGACCGCCACCCTCTGTTGCTCGCCGCCGGAAAGTTGGCGCGGCTTGTGCGACGCCCTTTCGGCGAGGCCAACATCCGTGAGCAGCGCACGGGCACGATCCGACGCGACCCGCATCGTGGCCCCGCCGATCAGAGCCGGCATCATCACGTTCTCCAGGGCAGTGAACTCCCGGAGCAGGTGATGGAACTGAAATACGAAACCGATGTCACGATTGCGGACCCCTGCCAACTCCACGTCATCGAGCCCGGCAACCGAACGTCCACCAAGAAACACCTCCCCTCCCGTCGGGCGATCCAGGGCGCCGAGGAGATGGAGCAGCGTCGACTTTCCGGCACCACTTACCCCGGTGATCGCGACCGCCCCTCCCGCCTCGAGTTCGAAGTCTACACCCTGGAGGATCGTGAGCTCTCGACCATCCCCCCCCACGAACGTCTTGGCCAGATTTCGGGCCGTGAGCGGCGCGACCCGTCCGCCGTTCACCTCACTCATGGCGAATCGCATCGACTGGCTCGAGTCGAGAGGCCTGCACGGCAGGGTAGATGGTGGCGACGAGCGAGATGGCAATGCTGGCCACGATGACCAGACTCGTATCGACGAGATCCAACGTTGCGGGTAGGTGATCGACGAAATACACGTCCCCCGGAATCTTGATGAACTCGAAGCGGTCGAGAGCCCAGGAAAGACCGATACCGAGAGCGGCGCCCGCCGCCGTCCCGATCACGCCGATCCATACGCCCTGAAGCACGAACACGCGGAGGATCCCTGCCTGCGTCATGCCCATGGTCCGCAGGATGCCGATCTCCTTCGTGCGATCGGACACCACCATGACCAGCGTACTGACGATGTTGAACGCTGCCACGATCACGATGAGGAACACGATCACTCCGAGCGCCAACTTTTCGAGCTCGAGTGCACTGAAGAGGGCCCGGTTCCTCGTGATCCAGGACTCCACATAGTAGGGGCCGCCGAGACGATCTCCGAGCCGAAGTCCGATCTCGGTCGCCCGCTCCGCATCTGCCGTGCGGACGCCGATGCCGCTCGCATCGAGCGAATCGATCCCGATGAGTTCCTGGGCCGCGTCGAGTCGCGTATACACGTTCTGCAGGTCGTACTCGTACATGCCCGTGGTGAAGGTCCCGGTAACCTCAAACTGCCGAAGCGTGGGCTGAAACCCGCCGAACATGTCCTGCTTCAGGTTCTCCATCGAGAGGACCACGAGGCTGTCCCCCGGGAATACCCCCATTCGGTCCGCCAGCACAGAACCCAGAAGGAGCGGAGGCAGTCCGGAAGCCGGCGTCGTCAAGTCGAGTGAGCCGTCGATGATGCTGCGTTCCATATCCGTCGCAGCAATTCGCGTGGTATCGATATCTACCCCGAAGAGGTAGGCCGGCTGCGGGTAGTCGGCCCCTTGCCTCATTACGGACACAGAGGACATCGCAAACGGGGCCGCGCCGACGACGTCGTCCATTGCGAGGATGCTGTCGACGACCTGTCGGTAGTCCTGCAACCTCAAGCTCGTGCTGTACTCCAACACGTACAGGTGGGGTGTCGATTCGAGAATCTTCCCACGGAGTTCCCCCTGCATGCCGCCCATCACCGAGATGACGGTGATGAGTGCCGCTACTCCGAGCGTTACCCCACCGAGGGCAATCCACGTGATGAGCGACAACAGGCCGCGCCCACGGCCCGCTCGCAGGTAGTGCCGAGCGATGAACCAATTGAGCCGCTTCACCTATTCCTCGGTTCGCAGAATCGGGAACAGAATGACGTCCCGGATCGACGTCTGGCCCGTCAGCATCATCACGAAGCGATCCACGCCCATCCCCACACCGCCGGTGGGCGGCATGCCGTATTCGAGAGCTCGGATGTAGTCGTCGTCGATCGGCTGAGCCTCATCATCGCCTGCCGCGCGAAGGGCTGCTTGACCCTCGAAGCGTTGCCGCTGATCGATCGGGTCGTTGAGCTCCGAGAACGCATTGAAGATCTCGGCCCCACCGATGTAGAGCTCAAAGCGTTCGGTGAGCCTGGAATCGTTCCGGTGAGGCTTCGCTAGCGGACTCAACTCCTTCGGGTGATCGATGACGAAAGTCGGTTGAATCAGCCCCGGCTCGACCAACTCGCCGAATAGCTTGTCGACGAGCTTTCCGCGCCCGGCGCCCCCGAGGTCCGGGACCTTGAGCTCCTCCGCTTTCGCGCGGAGCGCCGCATCCGTCATCTCGTGCACGTCCGTCCCCAGCGCCTGGGACAGCCCGTCGATCAGACCGAGGCGTCGGAAAGGCGTCGAAACCGTGACGTCCTCACCGCCGGCCCTGATCGTCCGCGAACCGATCACTTCGTCGAGCACGAAGAGAACCATCCGCTCGACGAGCGCCATCTGATCCTCGTAGTCGGAGAACGCCTGATACCACTCGAGCATCGTGAACTCGGGGTTGTGAACGCGAGACAACCCTTCGTTTCGGAAATCCTTCGAAATCTCGTAGACACGATCCAGTCCTCCCACGATGAGCCGCTTCAGATAGAGCTCGTCGGCGATCCGCAGGTACATGGTCTGATCGAGCGCGTGGTGGGTCGTCACGAACGGCTTCGCCGAGGCTCCTCCGTACAGCGGCTGGAGCACCGGTGTTTCCACCTCGAGAAAGCCCTCGTTGTCCAGGAAGCGGCGGAGCGCCGTAATGATCTTCGACCGGGTTCGGAAGGCTTCCCGAACTTCAGGATGTACGGCCAGGTCGGCGTAGCGCTGCCGATAGCGCGTTTCCTGGTCCGTGAAACCCGAGTGTACGATGCGCTCTCCCGTGTCCGGGTCGGTCTCGACCTTCCCGAAGGGCAACGGGCGCAGCGACTTGGTCAGGAGGGTCCAGGACTGAGCATGAACGGTCACCTCCCCCGTCCGCGTGCGAAACGTCCCCCCCTCGGTCCCGATCCAATCCCCGAGATCGACGAGGCCCAGCAGGTCGAACGAGTCGTCGCCGAGCGCGTTCTTCTTGAAGTAGATCTGCACGCGCCCGGCTCGGTCCTCGATGTGCGCGAAGACGCTCTTGCCCATATCGCGCCAACCCACGATGCGACCGGCCACCCGGACGGACGTCCCGTGACCCGCTTCGGACAGGCCCTCGGCCGCTTCATCGGCTTCGAATCCAGCGATGGCATCGAGCGAAGACGCCGTAGGATCGAAGTTGTACGCGAACGGCTCGACCCCGCGCTCCCGAAGGGCAGCGAGTTTTTCGCGCCGATGGCGCAGAACCTGGCTGAGATCTTCCATAATCGCGTGCGTCCTCGACCGGCGACCGTCTAGAGGGCCGCTCCGGCTCCCGCCTTCTTCAGGTAGGCTTCGATGAGTGGATCGAGGTCTCCGTCCATCACTGCGTGGACATCGGTGACCTTCAGTTCGGTCCGGTGGTCGTTGACCATCGTGTACGGCTGGAAGACGTAGGAACGGATCTGACTCCCGAAAGCGATATCGCTCATACCCGCCTGGAGTTCCGCCTTCGCCGCATCCCGCACCGCGACTTCACGTTGATACAGAGCCGCCCGGAGCATCTTCATGGCCGTGCTCTTGTTCTTGTGCTGCGAGCGTTCCTGCTGACAGGCCACCACAATGCCGGAAGGACCGTGCGTGATACGGACGGCCGAAT
The DNA here is from genome assembly GCA_027623325.1 of Gemmatimonadota bacterium. Taxonomy (GTDB): domain Bacteria; phylum Gemmatimonadota; class Gemmatimonadetes; order Longimicrobiales; family Gaopeijiaceae; genus UBA2589. Next base: position 10,211 of record JAQBXY010000025.1, on the reverse strand, counting down.
CCGTCTTGTTGATGTGCTGTCCGCCCGCCCCGGAGGCACGGTAGGTATCGATTCTGAGGTCCGACTCATCGATCTCAATCTCGATCTCGTCCTCGACCACCGGATACACGAACACGCTGGCGAACGAAGTATGCCTGCGCGACTGGGCATCGAACGGGGATATTCGCACTAGTCGGTGCACCCCCCCCTCGGCCTTGAGATATCCGTAGGCACTCTCGCCGAGGATCTCGAGTGTGGCGTTCTTGATTCCCCCTTCCTCCGCGGGCTGCAGGTCGAGCACGTTGACCGAAAACCCCTTCTTCTCGGCCCAACGGGTGTACATCCGCATGAGCATGCCCGCCCAGTCCTGAGATTCCAGGCCACCCGCCCCCGGGTGGATCGTGACGATGGCCTCCCGGTGATCGTCCTCGCCCTGGAGCATGGTGCGCAGCTCGATCGCCTCGACCCCGGTGGCCAGAGTCACCAGTCCGTTCTCGAACTCCGCCAGCAGATCGGGATCCGCTTCCATCTTGAGCAGTTCGACGACTGCATCCAGGGTGGCGACCTGTCCGGTGAGGTCAGCCCACGGACCGATCCAGCCCTTCAAACGGTTCGATTCGTCGATGACGGTGCGGGCCACTTCCTGGTCGTCCCAGAAGCCCGGAGCCGACATCATCTGATCGAGGTTCTTCAGCCTTTCTTCGCGTGTGTCGAGGTCAAAGATACCCCCTAAGATCCTGGAGCTTTCTTCTCAGCTCCGATAGCTGCTGCATCTGATCTTTGTTCATCGAACGATCGGGTCACGGAAGCGGGAGAACGAACAAGAGGGGCCGCCCACAGGGACGGCCCCTCTGTTCGAACGTCAGAAACATATCGGCACAGCCGAGGAGCTAGAAGACCTGCTTCCCTTTCGCGAGGATGTCGTTGAGTGCGTCGGTCCAGAAGGCTCTTCCTGGCCCACCGGCGATCTCATCACCCACCTGATCCACGAATTCTTTCCACGACTTGGCGATCTCCTCCTCGAAGTCCGGCCCAAGGGTACCCGCCGCGAGCGCATTCTGGTGTCGCTCTGCGTTGTACATGATCATGTCGGACACCAGCACGCGAGCGAGGCGTTTGGCCTTGTCGGTCGGATCGCGTTTTCCGAAGGTGAAGCCCTGCACTGAGTCCGCGACCGGTGCCGCGGGTGCCCGAGCGACAGCCGGTGCGGGAGGCTTCACCGCGGGAGGCGCAGGAAGCGACTCGGCCTGCTCGAAGGGGGCCGCAGCGGCAAATGGGTCCGACGCTTCGGCGGGAGCGCTCTTCTCGAACGGAGCAGCCTCACCGAACGGGTCTGCGACTGGCGGAGCCGGGATGGGCTCCGGCTCCATCGATGGCACCTCTTCGTGGTCCACCACCCAGTCGTCCGCCGCGGCGGGCGCGGGGGCTCGGAGGGTGGGCAGCTCCGGCTCGGGCTCCGGAGCGGCCTCAACCGGAGGCGCTTCGAACACGGGGGGCGCCACCTCCACAACAGCCGGCGGCGGCGCGGCCTCGGCGGGCTTCTCGATCCGGAACACGTCCTTGCACGACGTGCACCGTGCTTTGACGCCGCCCACGGGAATCTTGGCCGGGTCGACCGGAAACGAGGAGGAGCACGACGGACAGGTGACGGTGATGACCATGATCGGCTTGGTTAGGTGTTCATCTCGGCCGGCCGACCCCGCTGATCGGGGGCCGCCAGAGTGGCTTCGTCCTCAGCCGATGCCGTCGGCAGCATCGGAGACTGATGACGGCGATCGACGACGTACTTCGATCCGGGAAGTGATTTGGCATACGTCTTCATCTCAGCCGCGAGCTCGCTGATCTGCCCCGTGTGCTCGAATTCCTGAAACTGGTTGGTGACCACACCAATGGACAACGCTATCAGTGGAATCCTATGGATGTTGCCGCGGCGATCCTTCCCGAGGAAATAGCCCGCCCGCCGGTCCTCCTCGGTGTACTGGTACGGAATCAGTTCGTCGAACAAGTCGATGATCTCATCGCACGTGACCTCGAGATACTCGAGCGGCAGGATGCAGATGAAATCGTCACCCCCGATATGCCCCACGAATCCCCCCGGAGCAAGGCCCCTCACCATATCCCGCAAGATCTTGGAGAGCATGCGGATGACGCCGTCCCCAAAAGCATAACCGTACCGATCGTTGAACTCCTTGAAGTGGTCCAGGTCGGCGTAACAAACCGCGAACTGTTGGTTCGCCACCAGCCGCGCCTGCATGTCTCGCGCGATGTGATTGGTGCCGGGCAACCGAGTCGTCGGGTGCACGGAAACGTCACGGTCGGCACGACGAAGCACCTGTTGGAGTCTCAGGTATCGTTCGCGTTCCGAGAGATCGGCCCGAATCACGTCGTCCACGCCCGCTTCCAGGAACTCGGCGGACGCCGTCACCGCACGATCGGACAGCATCACGATCAGCGGAACGATGCCCGTGAAGACATCCCCCTTCAGAACTCTCGACAGCTCGAGGATCTCTTCCACATTGCTGTCACCTTCAAGGATGACGCAGGCAGGAAAAGTGCGGTTAAGGAGCGCCCGCACCTCGTCCTCCCGTTCCACCGCTTCAACCTCGAGTGTGTTCTCTTGGGCAAAGCGGGCGATGAACTCGGACGGCGCGGCACGACCCGGCCCGAAGTACAGAATAGTGTTGTCGGAGGCCATGGACCCTCATGGGGGAGCAACGACAACGGGGCGTTATCGTGCGCATGATGTAAGGTCAATCGCGATCAGAGCTTGCGCACAACCTGAAAGTCGATCTGGCGCGCCTCCTTGTCGACCCTCGCGACCTGAACCTCGACGCGGTCTCCCAGCCGAAAACGACGCCCGCCGCGTTCCCCGACCAACGCATGATCTTTCGCACGGAAATGGTAGAAATCATCCTGCAGTCCACTCACGTGGACGAGTCCATCGACGAAGAACTCTTCGAGCGTGACGAAGAAACCGAACGCGGCGACACCCGAAACCCGCCCTGAGAAGGTGTCTCCCAGGTGTCGTTCCATGAACTCGACCTTCTTCAGGGCGACCGAGGCCCTTTCGGCCTCCTCCGCCGCCTGTTCGCGCACGCTGCACTGTTCCGCGGTGGAAACCAGGTCCTCCGCATCTCGGTACGGCGGGGCGGAGCCATGGACGAACGCCGCCGTGAGAACCCGGTGGACGATCAGATCGGGGTATCGGCGAATCGGAGACGTGAAGTGTAGGTAGCCCTCCGACGCGAGTCCGAAGTGCCCCAGGTTCTCCGTGTGATACCGAGCTTTCTTGAGGGAGCGAAGCACCAGACTACTCACCAGCGACTCCTCTTCTCGACCCTTTACCGCCGTCAGCAAACCCTGCATGTCACTGGGCTTCAACGCCTTACGCCTCGACACCTTGAGTCCGAAGTCAAGGAGGGTTTCCGCGAGCGCCTCGACCCTCTCCGGCGTGGGCGGTTCGTGCACCCGATAAAGAGTCGCGAGACCCCTCGCCTCCAGATCGTTGGCGACCACCTCGTTGGCGAGGATCATGAAGTCCTCGACCAGCCGATGGCTCTCCTTTCGCTCACGACGCTTGATGTCGATGGGGAGTCCCTCGTCGTCCAGGACCACTTTCGCTTCCGGCAAATCGAAGTCGAGGGCTCCCCGCGCGTAGCGCAAGGCGCGCACGAGGCGAGCCCGCTCGACGAGCCCCCGCAAAGCGCCATCCACGTCAGGCGAGATGGACCCGACACCGTCCAGAACCTCCTGCGCCTCCTCATAGGACAGGCCGCGGCTACACCGGATCCGGGTCCGCTCGTAGCGCCGCGAAGTGACCCTTCCCTCCCCATCCAATGTCATGAAGAGGGACACCGCGAATCGGGCCTCGCCAGCCCGTAGGGAGCAGACGTCGTTGGAAAGGACAGCGGGAAGCATCGGAATCGTCCGATCGACCAAATAGACGCTTGTCCCGCGAGCCGCGGCCTCGATGTCGACCGGCGTGTCACGGCGGACGAAGTGTGACACGTCGGCAATATGCACGCCGACCTCCACGGTCCCATCCGGCGCCTCGGTCAGGGACAGCGCGTCATCGTGATCCTTCGCGTCGGCAGGATCGATCGTAAAGCAGAGCAGATCGGTCCGATCCACTCGGTCCGGCCCCCCGTCGAGGGAACCCGACTTCGCGGCCGCCGCCGCGGCGCTGTCGACATCGGGCTCGAATTCGAGCGAAATCCCGAAACCATACGCGACGGCCACAACGTCCACACCGGGGTCCGACAGCGAACCCAGTACCCGTTCGATCGAGCCTACCGAACTGACGCGACCATCGCCGTACGTCACGATCCTCACGACCACGACCTCGCCGTCCTGGGCGCCTTGATCGTCGTCGCTCGCGACGAGAACGTCACGCGTGAGGCGGACGTCCAAGGGAGTCACGTACGAGAATTTAGGTCCGCGATGGAAGGTCCCAACGAGCGTCTCACGGGCCCGATCGAGAATTCGGATGACGGTGCCCTCACGGCTCCGTCCGCGTGGGCGGCGTTCGATCCGGGCGACGACCCGATCTCCGACCATGGCAGTCGCCAACCGCTGACCGGGTACGAAGACGTCCTCCCCTCCATCGTCGGGTCGTATGAACCCGTCACCGTTTCGGGTGATGGAGAGACTTCCCGTGACGAGGTCGAGTTTGGCCGCGACCGCGTAGCGATGGCCTTTCGTCCGGTAGATCTTGCCGCTCTTCTCCAGCCCCGCGAGGAGGCGGCGAAACGAACGGTAGTCCCCCGCCGGGATCGTGAGCGCCCGCGCGAGTTCCTTTGTCTTCAGCGGTCCCCGATCCGAGCCCGCGAGCGCAGCGAGCACCCTCGCCTCGAGACTCTGCCCTGAGTCGCCCACGGTCGAGTCAGGAGGACCGGCGCGACCTTTTCTTGTTCGTTTCACATACTCTCCCGGGTCACCGCGGCGGTGAAATGTCGATGCGGGTCGTCCAGCGGATGCCCACCAGCCCTCGCATGGGTACGAGCCGAGCCTCAGAGGGCACAGGGACCCCCCTCGCACTCAGGTACGCATCGACGGCAGAGACAATGTGGTTCGCGATCAGGGCGCCGACCACGTTCGTGGCTTCGCGAAACCGGTCATCACTAAGGCGTATGAGGCTGCCGAAGGCGTCCTGAGCTCCGCCGGTACCGGTCCAGTCCCAAAGGAAGTCGGAGCCGTATGCCTCGCGCTGGTAGTAGCCGAGCGCTCGTTGATACTGCGGATCGCTCTCGGGCACTGTCGGCCCACCCGTGACGAACAGCCTCGTGGCGAGGTCCCATACCGACCCATTGAACGACAGCACATCGGGTTCAGGCTGGATACCCTCGGTCGAGGGATCTGCGTCGAAGGCCCCAGATCGGGTCCACTTCGAAAGCGTCTCGTAGTACCCGAACCGCCCGTCCATCCTGGGGCCAACCTGCGTTCGCGCTTCGTTCCAAGCGAAGTCGCGGTACTGATCGCGGAAGTCAGCACCGGCCGACCGTCGATCGAAGTACAACACCCATCCCAGCGTTTCGAGCGCCAGATACGCCCACTTCCGTCGCTGGCCCAGAACGTGTTGGCCGGCGCCCGGGAGGATCGCGGAGAGCGCGGTTGCAGCTCCAGGACCATGACGTGATCCCATCGACTGCCCTCCCGCCGAACCGCGTGCCGGATCCCAACTCCAAGCGATCGGCGGGTCGCCCCCCCTGGGGGTCTCGATCAGGCGCTGAGCGTCTGCCTGTGCCATGCTCATGGCCAGGCCGATCGAAGTACCGGCGACGATCGCAACGATCCGCCGCATCAGAATCCGATCGAAAACGTGACGTGAACCGGTTCGGATTCGATGCCGAGCGTGGAAACGGACAGCGATTTTGCGATTGAAAGATCGAACCGTTCGTACCGAAGCCCGAGGCCGACCCGACCGCCATCCTCTTGGTCGAGTTCAGACCACACGTAGCCCGCCCTCAAGGAGAGTGCATCACCCTGCCCCGCCGTCAGCTCCGTGCCCAGGTACACAGACATGGACCCTAACGCACGGAGTCGATCCTCGACCTCGACCGCTACCCAACCCTTCAGCTCATCCGCCTCGACGATCTGAGAAAGCACGTTGTACGCCACGGCGATCCTCAGGCGCGCCGGGAGTGGATCGGCTTGATCGGCATTCACGACCTGAAGGCTCGGACCCAAGTGCGCGACCATCGCGGCCACGCGAAGACGCTCCATGGGAAGCGTTTGAATACCAACGTCGACTGCGTACGTGGTCGCGGTCGTGCCCTCGTCCGCACACAGTCCCCGACAAGACAGTTGAAACCGGACGACCTTGAAGTTCACGCCGGCCGTCACGGTACGGCTGAGGCGCGTTGCGGCCGACGCGATTCCGAGGTGATTCCTGATCGTGATCTTGCCCGTCGGGTTACCGAATTCGTCCGTTTGGTCGATATCCCCCGCGTCGAGCAGAAAATACGAAGCCCCGAGCGTACCGCCGCCGATCGCCCACAGCGCTGAGACTCCCGTCCCGGTGCCGGCGACATGATCGCCGTGAATGAGGAGCGCCTGACTGCGGTCGATGCCGGCGAGTCCCGCTGGGTTCCAGAACGCCCCCTCCGTGGTCTCGACCCACGTCATGGCCCGCCCCAACGCCACACCCTGTGCGCCCACCGGCAGCAGTAGGAACAAGGCTCCTTCCGCGCGATCCTGGTTGTCCTGCGCGGCTACACCCGGAACGAGAGCCATTGTGGCGAGCAGAAGCAGCAGAAATTCAGCGTTTTTCAGTCTCATCCTCGGCCGGTAGTCGGAATCCGAGTTGGCTCAGGTGGGCCCTGTTCTTTCGCCAGGCCTTGAGCGGCTTGACCCAGAGATCCAGATACACGGATCGGCCCAGAAAGTGCTCGATCTTGGCCCGCGACGCCTCTCCCAGCGCCCGGATCGCGGCTCCCTTTTTTCCAATCAGCATTCCCTTCTGAGAGTCTCGCTCAAAGTAGATATTCATCTGGATGTATACCGGATCCTGCGCTTCCCGATACTCCTCGACCTGACAGAAGACCGAGTAGGGTATCTCCTGTTGGAACTGCTCGAAGATCGTCTCCCGGACGAGTTCGGCGACGAAAAACCGTACCGGATCCGAAGCGATCTCATCTTCTGGATAGAGGAACGGTCCCGGCGGCAGGTCGACCCGAAGCGCTGCGAGAAGATCGTCCACGCCGGTGCCCACTTCCGCCGAGATCCGGAATCGCGGACAGCCAAGATGTGTGTCGACCCAGTCTTCCCAGGCGTGGATCGAAGGTTCCGAAGCAATGTCGACCTTGTTGAGCGCAACCCTCTGTGGTGCGCGGGCCTGGTCGAGGGCCGCCAGGATCCGGGCACCATCCTTTGTGCTGGGAGAGCGTGTGGTGTCGACGACGAGAAGGACGATGTCGGCCTCGGCCAGGGCCTCGAGCGCCGCGCCCAGCATCGCCCGTTGCATCAGATCGCGGGCCTCGAGAAGACCGGGTGTGTCGAGAAAGATCAGCTGGTCCGCCTCGACTGTCAGGATTCCGGTGACTCGCTGCCACGTCGTCTGAGCCTTGGGGGTCACGATCGAAAGATGTTCTCCGATCAGTGCGTTCAACAGCGTCGATTTCCCGGCGTTGGGGCGCCCGACGAGCGTCACATATCCAGCCCGCCTCTCGGTGGGTTGCGGTTCGGATGTGGTCTCGGTCACGTATGGGCTCGGGGAGTAGCGTGCGCTGGGCCTCCCGGTTGGGCGCCGCGGGCCACGCGCCGGTCGGCGAGACGCGAAAGCTGCCGCGTCACGAGGTTGATCTCAAGGGTCCGAGCCGATGACCGACACGTTTGCGATTCCGGCCCCACCGTATCATGCTGACGCCGCGCGCCAGGGAGAGCGCTCATCCATCGTCCGCCCTAACGGGAGAACATCGTGCCTGGACTGGTCCCGACCGTAGATCCAGACGGACTGCTCGAATACTCCGTCGTATACACGGACCGCTCACTCAACCACATGTCGAAGTCGTTCCAGGGGGTCATGAACGACATCAATACGACGCTGAAACGCGTCTACCGTGCCGAAGCGGTGGTGGTCGTCCCGGGAAGCGGCACCTTCGCCATGGAAGCCGTGGCGCGGCAGTTCGCGACAGGAAGGAAGTGCCTCGTCGTGCGTAACGGCTGGTTCAGCTTTCGCTGGACTCAAATCTTCGACATGGGCGGCATCCCGTCCGAGTCCATCGTCATGAAGGCCCGAACGACCGGAGACGGCCCCCAGGCTCCGTTCGCTCCCCCGCCAATCGACGAAGTCGTGGCCATGATCGCGGCAGAACGGCCGGCGATCGTGTTCGCACCGCATGTGGAAACATCTTCGGGCATCATCCTCCCCGACGACTACGTTCGAGCGCTCGCCGATGCCGTGCACGCCGTGGGAGGCATGCTCGTGCTCGATTGCATTGCGTCCGGCACCATTTGGGTCGATATGGAAGCCTGCGGTGTGGACGTCCTGATCAGCGCCCCGCAGAAGGGGTGGAGCGGATCTCCCTGTTGCGGACTCGTAATGATGAACTCAACGGGCCTCGCGCAGCTGGAGAAGACCGCGAGCACGAGCTTCGCCTGCGATCTAGGCAAATGGCACCAGATCATGCAGGCCTACGTCGGGGGAGCTCACGCCTACCACGCGACCATGCCTACGGACGCCCTCCGTACCTTCGCTGCCGTCATGGAAGAGACCGAGGCTTTCGGGTTGGACAAGATCAAGGACCGGCAGCTCGAGCTCGGGCGGCAGGTCCGCGCGCTCCTGGAAAAGAATGGGATCCCGAGCGTGGCGGCGGCGGGCTTTCAAGCACCCGGCGTGGTGGTGAGCTACACCGAGGACGACGGCATCAAGACCGGCCGGAAGTTCGCGGATGTCGGCCTTCAGATCGCGGCCGGCGTCCCCTTGCAATGTGATGAACCCGAAGGCTTTAAGACCTTTCGCCTCGGGCTGTTTGGAATCGACAAGCTTCAGAACGTCGAGCGTACCGTCGCGACCTTCGCCGAGGCCCTCGGCCGCGTGGTTTGACCTCCGCGATAGGCCACAAAAAAAGAGCGGCCCGCCTGGCTAAACCAGACGGGCCACTCAATGTAATGCCGGCAACGACGTACTCTCCCACCGAGCTACCCCGGCAGTACCATCCGCGCAGTAGAGCTTAACGGCCGTGTTCGGGATGGGAACGGGTGTAGCCTCTACGCAATTGTCACCGACAAAACCAACGGGTCAACGAGTCGACCCGGGAAAGCGATAACAGAGGTCGAGAGAAGTATTGAAAGCCTAGCTGTAACGGCTGCTCATCTCAAAGAGATGCAGCATATGATGAGAGTCTGGAGGGGGGAGGAACTGGTCAAGCCTCACGGGCGATTAGTACAGCTCGGCTCGCGTGTTGCCACGCTTCCACCTGCCGCCTATCAACGTGATAGTCTCTCACGGCCCTTCTGAGAGTCAAAGACTCTGGGAGTATTCATCTTGGAGGGGGCTTCCCACTTAGATGCTTTCAGCGGTTATCCTGTCCCGACGTAGCTACCCGGCGATGCCCCTGGCGGGACAACCGGTACACCAGTGGTCAGTCCTTCCCGGTCCTCTCGTACTAGGGAAGGCTCTCCTCAATACTCCAACGCCCACGACGGATACAGACCGAACTGTCTCACGACGTTCTGAACCCAGCTCATGTACCACTTTAACGGGCGAACAGCCCGACCCTTGGGACCTTCTCCAGCCCCAGGATGTGATAAGCCGACATCGAGGTGCCAAACCGCCCCGTCGATGTGAACTCTCGGGGGCGATAAGCCTGTTATCCCCGGCGTACCTTTTATCCGTTGAGCGATGGCCCTTCCATTCGGAACCACCGGATCACTAAGGCCTACTTTCGTACCTGCTCGATCCGTCGATCTCGCAGTCAAGCTCCCTTCTGCCTTTACACTCTTCGCGCGATTGCCGACCGCGCTGAGGGAACCTTTGCGCGCCTCCGTTACACTTTGGGAGGCGACCGCCCCAGTCAAACTACCCACCTGCCACGGTCCCCGAGGAGGATTCACTCCCCTGGGTTAGAGCCTCAACATTGTAAGGGTGGTATTTCACCAGCGGCTCCCCGAAGCCTAGCGACTCCGGTTCATAGCCTCCCACCTATCCTACACATGCAAAGCCAAGACCCAATAGCAGGTTATAGTAAAGGTGCACGGGGTCTTTTTGTCCTGTCGCGGGTACTCGGTATCCT
>JAQBXY010000045.1 GCA_027623325.1 Gemmatimonadota bacterium | reverse complement strand
AGGGGTGCCACAGGCCGCCGCGGGGGTGCCGAAGGGGGTGCGCCGGGGCGCTGCGAGGCCTACACTGAACCCGATCGGATCGGCGAATCGATGGAGGGCAGAAGAGGCCATGACGACACGCAGAGAGTTCCTTGTCGGAGCATCCCAGGGTGTCGCGGGCCTGGGGTTGGCATCGCTGCTTCCCCTCCACGGGTGCGCGCCCGCGGCGTCCTCGGCGCGGACGGCGTCCGGAACGGGCTTCGTGTACGATGCGCGCTCGCTCGCACACGTGGTGCCCCCGTCGAGCAGCGGCGCGCCGAGGCCTGAGATCGCCGCCCGCCTGGTGCGGATTCTCGAGGAGCTCGATGCGCGTGGGCTCGTGGACGAGATGCAGCCGGTCTCCGCCGTCACTGACCCGCGCCCCTCCATCGAGGCGCATCACACGGCCGCACACATCGCGGGCGTTCGGGCCATTGACGTCACCGGGCCCATCGCGGAGCTCGCCGTCGCGGGGGCGCTCGGTGCCGTCGACGCCGTGGCCCGGGGCGACGTGCGCAACGCCTTCTGCGCCGTGCGTCCTCCAGGCCACCACGCCAACAACACGGGAGCGGAAGAGGGCTTCTGCTACTACAACAACGCGGCCATCGCGGCGCGGTACGCGCAGCGCGAGCACGGCTTCGAGAAGGTACTGATCATCGACTGGGACTACCACCACGGCAACGCCACCCAGAACGCCTTCTACGACGATCCCTCCGTGCTCTTCTACTCGACCCACGACTTCGCCGCCTACCCCGGGACCGGCGATCCCACGCTGCTGGGAGAGGGTGACGGTCGGGGAACGAACATCAACGTTCACCTCGACTGCGGTTCGCGGGATCTCGACATGCTGAGGGTCTGGGACGAAAAGCTGGAGCCCGCCGTCGCCGCCTTCGATCCGGACTTCATCATCCTGTGTGCCGGCTTCGACAGCCGTCAGGACGACCTGCTCGGGTGCTTCGACGTCACCGACGACGCCTTCCGTCGCATGACGCGCAAGGCGATGGACTTCGCCGACTCCTGCTGCGGCGGGCGGATCGTGTCGCTTCTGGAGGGTGGCTACAACGTCGATGGCCTCGCCCTGGCCACCGCGGCCCACGTGGAGACGCTGCTGGCCGGGTGACACCGGCGGAGCGCATGTCATGAGCGATTCGCCCAGCATCACTCGTCTGAACCGGGCCCTGGCCGGCCGGTACCGCATCGAGGGTGAGCTCGGTGAAGGCGGTATGGCCACGGTCTACCTCGCGGACGACCTCAAGCACGAACGAAAAGTCGCGCTCAATGTGCTGAAGCCGGAGCTGGCGGCCGCGGTCGGGGCCGAGCGTTTCCTCGCCGAGATCAAGACGACCGCGAATCTCCAGCACCCCCACATCCTGCCCCTCTTCGACTCGGGCGAGGCGGACGGTTTCCTCTTCTACGTGATGCCGTACGTGCAGGGCGAGACGCTGCGGGAGAGGCTGGCACGTGAGAAAGAACTGCCCGTGGACGAAGCCGTCCGCATCGGCAGTGAAGTCGCACACGCGCTCGCGTACGCGCATTCAGCCGGGATCGTCCATCGCGACATCAAGCCGGCGAACATCCTGCTCTCCAGCGGCCAGGCGGTGGTCGCCGACTTCGGGATCGCGCGGGCCACGGAGGTCGCGCTGGGGCTCACGGGGACCGGCGTGGCGCCGGGCACGCCTCTGTACACTCGGGAGAGGATCCGTTGGGTGACGTCGGAGTTCGTGGCCTAGAGGTGCGTCGCGAACGCCGAGAAGTACCCGAGGCGAGCGCCTCTCGGGCACGCCGGCCCGGCCTCCGTCCCATCGGCGCATGGCAGCGCCCAGGCACGCCGACCATCATGCAATGATGATCGCCCGACTTGCCCACATACTGTCGTATGTGATACTATCGTATTATGCCTGTGGACCGCTTCTCCCTGACCATGGATCCTGAGCTCGGCGCGGCGGTTCGCGAGGCCGCGGAGCGCGCCGGTACGACCGTATCGGCCTGGCTTTCCCAGGCTGCCGCCGACCGCGTGCGAAACGAGCTGCTGCGGATCGCCCTGGACCGCTGGGACGAAGAGGACGGCCCGCCGACCGAGGCGGAGATGGAGCAGGCTCGGAGGGATCTGGGTCTCTGATGGCGCTCGTCCTTGACGCCGGCGCGCTCATCGCCATCGACAAGCGCGACGCGAAGATGCGATTCAAGCTGCGTGCCGCTCAGGAACAGGCACTTCCGGTGCGCACCGGTGCCACCGCCGTCGCGCAGGTTTGGCGCGACGGCACGCGACAGGCGAACCTGGCTCGCGCGCTCGCCGGCATCGACGTGCTGCCCCTAGAGGCAGACGGTGCTCGCCGCGTCGGTGAGCTCCTCGGGGCCACGGGTACCAAGGACGTGGTGGACGCCCATGTCGCCGTGCTCGCCGAGCCAGGCGATCGGATCCTGACGAGCGATCCGAAGGACATGGACCGGCTGATCGATGCCAGAGGCGTCCGAGCGCTCACCGTGAGAGTGTAGTCGCGTCTGTTCCATCGATCGGCCCGAGCATCTATCGTCATGCTCGCATGAACGCACCAGGCCGACGCTGAGGAGTGGGATCACCTCGTCGGTCAGGTGGGCCGCCACCTCCGCCATGCGCCGGGCGTTGCAGGACGGGCACACCCCGCGACCCTTGCAGGAGAAGGCCAGCAGCCGGTCATGCCCGCAGTCTGTGCAGCGCACCCGCGCGAAGCCGTGGGCGAGGATGCCGCAGCGCAGGTAGCTACGGAAGTCGCGCTCCACCCACCGGGGGACCCCCCAAGCCCATGGGGTCGGCTTCCTGCGCCTCGGCGAGGAAGGTCTCCAGGTGATGCTGGACCGCGGGGTAGAGGGGCGTCTCGGTGGGGCGACGGGGGCGGTAGACGGCACCGGCTGGGCGATACGCCGGCGCTGCGGTGGAGGCCGACCATCGGCGGCCGGTAGGGGAAGGGGCTCGGGCATGAGAGACCATGTCCCAAGCCACCGGAAATCCGTGGGCCCTGACATGGTTGGATCGGCCGTGCGCCGCCCTGGTGGGCCCGTATCGTGGATCGCTTCAACAGGGTCCAGCGCTTAGCCATCGACCTGAACCTCTGCCTTCCACCTCACTCCGCAAGCGACCGTACCGGGCGGCGGAAACAACGAACGCTGGCCGTCAAAACAAGATCGAGATCGGACGGCGTGTAGCGGAGGTGTGTCTTGACGGCTTGCCCCATAGAAGGAAGTCCAACCGGGGTTGGGTGCCGAGGAGCACTCATGTGGTGAGGCGAGTCCGGACCGGGCAAGCGAGGTCTGGGGTCGTGAGGGTGGGTATCGGGAGGGTTGGGCGAGCGCCGGTACGGGCGGATGCGCCGGAACGCCGAGATGATGCGAGGATGGGCGACGGGTGCGTAGGCGGCGGGTGAGCCCGGGTGGGGTAGTGTTTCAGGCGCTCCAGGTCCCGTCGTCTAGGGGAAGGCTCCGATCGAAGGAATCGCACCCGACAGCCGCAGCGCCCCCTTGTCCCAGGGCGAGGGTAGTAGTACAAATCAGGGCTTGCGTCTCGTTCGAGAGGTGTTGGCTGGGTACGTGGCCCAAATCCCCGGGGAGGCCTCGGTTGAAGCCGTTTGCGGGGATCCTGGTCCTCGACATCACCCATGTGCTCGCGGGCCCGTTCGCGACCTGTCAGCTCGGGCTTCTAGGTGCCGACGTCATCAAGGTCGAGAACCCTCTGGACCCCGATCAAAGCCGGCACGCCGGAGCCTCTTCTGCGCTGAATCGTGCCGAAATGGGCACGAACTACCTCGCGCAGAATTCGAACAAGCGTTCGCTCACGCTCGACCTCAAGGATCCGCGGGGCCGCGAGATCCTGCTGCGTTTGGCGCGCCAGGCCGACGTACTGGTGGAGAACTACCGGGCTGGCGCACTCACGCAGCTCGGCCTGGGCGCGCCGGCGCTTCGGGAACTCAATCCCCGTCTCATCTACTGCTCCATGACGGGGTTCGGTCAGGCCGGACCGCGCGGGACTCAGACGGCCTACGACCATGCGATCCAGGCCTCATCCGGAATCTTGGCCGTAACCGGAACCGCGGAGGGCGAGGCGGTGAAGGCAGGTGCGCCCGCAGTCGATTACGCGACCGGGATGATGGCGGCCTTCGCCATCGCCAGCGCCCTGTTCCAGCGTGAGCGGACCGGAATTGGTCAGACGATCGATGTGTCGATGTTCGACACCGCGTTGCTGCTGCAGTCGTCCCACATCACCGGCTACTTCGCTTCCGGCAAAGCGCCCCGTCGTCGCGGCAATGACCATACCTATGCCAGCTCGAATCTCTACGCGACGAAGGACGGCGAGATCATGCTCGGCGCGGGTAACCTGCGGGAGCACACGCGCCTGTTCGAGGCCCTCGGCCGGCCGGACCTGGGAGGCAAGGACTACGAGCAGCGCGCGGCGACCAACGCCGAGGAGCGAGCGTTCCTTGCGGAGGCCATGATGGAGAGGACCGCGCAGGAATGGGAAGACTTCCTGCAATCGCGGCACGTCCCCGCCCTCAAGGTTCGCGGTCTTCCGGACGCGTTGGGTGATGGCCAGTTGGACACGCGCGCCATCCTGCACCGGCACGAGTCCGTCCCGGGTATTGACCCGGGCCCGACCGTCCCCGGAACGTCTTTCTTGATGGAGCACGACGGCCCGGTCGTCGAGTTCCCTCCCCCGCTTTTGGGGGAGCACACGGCCGAGATCCTCGAGGGCCTCGGCTACGACCAGGCTGAAATCGAGGCGCTGAAGGTCGCACGGATCGTCTGAGTCATTTTGCAGGGTCGCCCACGGCCTGCGTCAACAACAAAGGGGAAATCTGGAATGGCCATAGCTCGTCGACACGCGATCATTGCGGTGTGCGCCTGCGTGATGGGTTGCGGTACGAACGCCGACGTCGACCAATCCTATCCCACCCGCCCGGTACGGCTCATCGTCGGCGCCGCGCCCGGCGGAGGGTCGGACATTCTGGCGCGCAAATTATCGCCCGGCCTCGCGGAGAATCTCGGACAGGCTGTCGTGGTCGAGAACAAGCCCGGCGCCGGCGGCGTTGTCGGCGCCAGCGCAGGCGCGGCGGCGGCGCCCGACGGCTACACGCTTACGCTCATTTCGAGCAGCCATGCGTCGAACTCCGCCCTGAACGCCAGTCTACCGTACGATCCCGTCGAATCGTATTCGCCGATCGTTCTGTTCGCGCTGTCGCCGCAGGCGCTGGTGGTTCATCCTGACGCGCCCTTCAAGACCGTCGACGAATTGCTGGCCTACTCGAACGCGAACCCCGGAAGATTGAACATGGGATCTTCGGGCGTCGGTGGCATTCCGCACCTGTCGGGCGAGCTGCTGAAGACCATGTCCGGAATCAGCTTCGAGCACATCCCCTTCAAGGGCGGTGGAGAGGCCATGCTGGCCCTGATGGCGCGGCGCATCGACTTTCTCTTCGTCACGACGTCGACCGCAAGGGCTCCCGCCGCCGCCGGCCAGCTGAGGATCATCGGCGTCGCCAGCGCCGAGCGCCTCTCCGAGTTTCCCGAGGTGCCCACGATCTCCGAGGCGGGCGTTCCCGGATACGAGGCATCCAACTGGGCGGGGGTCCTCGCGCCGGCTGGAACGCCGGCGGACGTCGTCGCGACGGTCGCAGATGCGTTTCTCGAGACGATCGGGTCCGAGGACGTGAACGACTGGCTGATTCAGGAAGGGCTTCAGCCCGTGGCCATCGGGCCCGAGGAGTTTCGCGGGGTCTTGCGGTCGGACATGGCCAAGTGGGCCAAGGTCGCGACAGACGCCCGCATAGGAGCCAACTGAACATGCCGGGAGCGGATGCCGGTCTCGGGCCGAACGTGAAACCGTGGCACGGAATCATCAGCGCCGAGGACGAGCAGGTCTATCGTGCGGCCGGATTCGGAAGGCCGTCCGGGTTGGGCCGGAGGCCCGCTCTGCTCATCATCGACGTACAGTACCGCACGGTAGGAACTGTATCGCGGCCGCTGGCGCAGGCCATGGAGGAATTCTCGACCAGCTGCGGGGAAGCCGGTTGGGATGCGGTTGCGCATATCGCCCCCATGCTCGAGGTCTTTCGCGCCCGGAAGTGGCCGGTTCTCTACCCGCACGTGGCACTCAAGCGAGCGTCGGACGGGGGACGTTTGGCGGAAAAGGTGCCTTCCATCATGGATATCCCCACCCACGCCTATGCGTTCGTCGAAGCCGTCGCGCCGCAGGACGAGGACATCCTCATTCCCAAGAAGCACCCCAGCGCCTTCTTTGGGACGCCCCTGGTCAGCCACCTGGTCGAGCTCGGGGTCGATACCCTGATCGTCACCGGCTGCACCACGAGCGGCTGCGTGCGAGCGAGCGTCGTGGACGCCTTTTCCTACAATTTCAAAGTCGTCGTGCCCCAGGAGTGCGTCTACGATCGCAGTCAGGTAGCCCACGCGATGAACCTGTTCGACATGTCCCAAAAATATGCCGACGTCGTCCGCCTTCCCGACCTGATCGCATCCCTGAGCTCGTGAGCATCAAGAACCAACGAGATTTCGTCTCCGGCCTCCTCTTCACTACGACGGGCGCCGTCTTCGCCGTGGGTGCCGCCTCGTACAGCATCGGCACGGCTGCACGGATGGGACCGGGCTACTTTCCCCTCGTCCTGGGGATCATGCTTTCGGCTCTGGGTATCGTCGTGACGGTCCGGGCCACGAGAGCGGGCCCTGATGAAGACGGCGGCAAGATCGGCGCATGGGCCTGGAGGCCCCTGCTCTTCATCCTATTGGCCAATCTGGCCTTCGGCGCCACCCTGGCTGGCGTTCCCGGCCTGAGCTTGCCTTCCCTGGGCCTGATTCCCGGAATCTATGCGCTGATCTTCATCGCCAGTCACGCTGCCGCGGAACGGAACCTGAGGGAAGTCGCGGGGCTTGCCACCGGGTTGTCCGTGATCAGCTACGTGGTGTTCGTCCTCCTGCTCAAGCTGCAGTTGCCGGTATGGCCTGCGTTCTTCTCGCGGTGATAGGCGAAGACTGGTGGACTTGATCGCCAATCTTTCCCTGGGCTTCCACGTCGCTTTCACGCCCGGCAATCTGGCATTCGCGTTCACAGGCTGCCTGCTCGGCACTCTGATCGGCGTGCTGCCGGGAATCGGCCCGTTGGCCACCATTTCCATGCTGCTCCCGGCCACCTACGCGCTGCCCCCGGTATCGGCCCTGATCATGTTGGCCGGCATCTACTACGGGGCGCAGTACGGTGGTTCGACCACCGCCATCCTGGTCAATCTGCCGGGAGATGCGTCTGCGGTCGTGACCGTGGTCGATGGTCACAGGATGGCACGCCTGGGGCGTGCCGGTCCGGCTCTGGCCGCAGCCGGCATAGGCTCCTTCTTCGCGGGCTGTGTCGGCGTGCTGGTGATCGCCGCGTTCGCGCCGCAGTTGGCTGACGTCGCGTTCCGGTTCGGACCGGCCGAATACGTCTCGCTCATGGTCCTGGGATTGATCGGCGCGGTGGTGATCGCTTCGGGCTCGCTGCTGAAAGCCGTCGGCATGATGCTGGTGGGCTTGTTGCTCGCCTCGATCGGCACCGATGTGAATTCAGGCGTGGCGCGCTACACCGGCGGCATTCCCGAGCTGGCCGATGGGATCTCCTTCATCGTCATCGCCATGGGTGTGTTCGGCTACGGCGGAATCATCGGAAATCTGGGCAGCCCCAAATCGGAGCGCGAAATCCCGATCTCGAAGGTGAAGGGGCTTCTCCTCAGCTGGGAGGACTGCAAGCGCATCGTGCCCGCGATCTTGCGCGGCACTGCGGTGGGCACGGCCCTGGGCATCCTGCCGGGGGGCGGCGCGACCGTTTCTTCTTTCGCCGCCTACGCCATAGAGAAGAAGACGAAGCTGCACGACGGCGAGGTGCCCTTCGGCGAAGGGAACATCAGGGGCGTCGCGGCCCCGGAGTCCGCCAACAATGCCGCCTCGCAGACCAGTTTCATTCCGCTGCTGACACTCGGCATTCCGCCGAACGCGGTAATGGCACTGATGGTGGGCGCGATGATGATCCACAACATCCAGCCGGGCCCTCAGGTCATGACCAGCAATCCGGAGCTGTTCTGGGGCCTGATCGTATCGATGTGGATTGGCAACGCCATGTTGATCATCCTGAACCTGCCGCTGATCGCCATCTGGGTGAAGCTGCTCCGCGTTCCCTACCATTGGCTGTTCCCGGCCATCGTGCTGTTCTGCGCGATCGGCGCGTATTCGACGCACTACTCGCCGTTGGGCATCTGGATGGTGGGTCTGTTCGGGGCCATCGGCTACGCGTTCGCCAAGCTGGAGCTGGAGTCGGCGCCCCTGCTCCTCGGGTTCATCCTCGGTCCAGCCATGGAAGAGAACCTGCGCCGCGCCATGCTCTTGTCGCGCGGCGATTGGAGCACGTTCGTCACCAGTGGTGTGTCCGCGACCTTCCTGGCGGTGTCGGCACTTCTGGTCCTGATCGCCCTTCGGCCGTCGGTGAGGGAAAAGCGGGAAGAGGTCTTCCTCGAGGAGTAGCGGCTCGCGAGTGGACCGCTACGACGGATTGGAAATCCAAGCGGCGCGGGTCGATCTCGGAGTGGAGTGACGTGGCGAGGCGACGGATAGGCATCATAGGGGCAGCGCGTCCGTCACCGGAGGAGGCTCGATGCGGAAGCTGGCCCTGCAAGAGAGTTGGCGATCCCCTGGAGGGGTGGACACTCTGGGATGTGTGAGAACCCGGAAGTACCCACCCCAACAGGAGACCGCCCATGGACAGGTATATCGGGCTGGATGCGCATGCGTCAAGCTGCACGCTCGGGGTGATGACGCCGAGCGGGAAGCGAGTTGGAAGCCACGTGGTAGAGACGAACGCACGGTGCCTGATCGAAGCGGTGCGGCAAATTCCGGAGCCTCGGCACATCTGCTTGGAAGAAGGCACGTTGTCGGAGTGGCTGTACGAGGTGCTGTCGCCGCACGCGGAGAAGGTGGTGGTGGCGGTGGTGAGCGAGAGTCGTGGCCCGAAGGACGACCGGCGGGACGCCTTCGGGCTGGCGGAGGACCTCCGACTGGGCGCGATCCGGCGGGAGGTGTACAAGAAGCGGGGCGGATTCGGAGCCCTGGGCTACCGGGCGAAGGGGTACCGGTGGATCCGGAGCGATGGGGTGCGGGTGAAGAACCGACTGAAGAGCCTGTACCGCTCGCGGGGGGTGCCGGTGGCTGGGCGGGGGGTCTACTCGGCCGCGAAGCGAGGGGAGTACCTGGGTCGACTTCCGAAGTCGGCCCAGCCGCTGGCCGAGCTGCTGTACGAGCAGATCGATGCGCTGGATGGGCTGAAGAGCGAGGCGAAGAAGGCGATGCTCACCGAAGCGAAGCGGCATCTGGAGTTCCGGCTCGTGAGGAGCTGTCCAGGGCTGGGTCCGGTGCGCACGGCCGAACTGCTCCCCATCGTGGTGACGCCGTACCGGTTCCAGAGCAAGCGTGGGTTCTGGTCGTACTGCGGGCTGGGAGTCGTGACGCGGAGCTCGTCGGACTGGGTGCGAACGCAGACGGGCGAGTGGATGAAGGCCGAAGTGAAGCGCACCCGCGGGCTGAACCGGAACTTCAACCACACGCTGAAGGCGATCTTCAAGGGCGCGGCAACCACGGTGATCGGCCGGGCGGAGGACGACCCGATCTACCGGCACTACCTGGGGCTTGTGGACGGCGGTACGAAACCGAACCCGGCGAAGCTGACCATTGCTCGACAGATCGCTTCCATCGTTCTCGCTGTGTGGCGAACCAAGGAGGTCTACGACCCGAAGAGACTAGGGAGCGCAGCAAGGAGAGACTGACCCGGGCCGAAGCAGCGGAGGAGAAGGAGTCGCTCCGAGGTGTCGGTTCCGGGATCTCAACGGTTCAGGGGAGAGCATCCATTGGATTTCTGGTCCGGGCCCTCGGGCCCGAGTCCCCCAGGATAGGCTATGCCCCCCTGGAGAGCCGAACGAAGCAATGGGCCCAAGAGCCCCCGATAGAAGGATGGTTCCCGTTCACGAGCGGAGAACAAATCGGCTGCGATAGACCCCGGAGTCTCGTCCCGCCAGGGGAGAGAGCCACCCTCAAGCCTTCTACCTCACTCCGCAAGCGACCGTACCGGGCGGCGGAAACAACGAACGCTGGCCGTCAAAACGAGATCGAGATCGGACGGCGTGTAGCGGAGGTGTGTCTTGACGGCTTGCCCCATAGAAGGAAATCCAAACGCCCTCCGAGGACGGAAAGGCGAGGTAGGGCGGGGGTTCTGGCTGTGCAAGCGGCCGGGGATGGGGTGAGGGAGAGGAGACCGGTGAGCCGGGAGTGCCGTCGTTACTTCCGCCATGCGCCGGGCGTTGCAGAACGGGCACCCCCCGCGACCCTTGCAGGAGAAGGCCAGCAGCCGGTCATGCGCGCAGTCTGTGCAGCGCACCCGCGCAAAGAGGTATAGGAAATCCAAACGCCCTCCGAGAACGAAAAGGCAAGGTAGGGCGGGGGTTGCAG